>JBBDQV010000183.1:0-19126 GCA_040905845.1 Alphaproteobacteria bacterium
AACACGACGCTCTTCCCAGCTCCGCCGCGGCCGCGGCGCGATAGGTGTGGGGCGTATTCCATGCTGTGCCCCCCACCCTGCCCCACCCCCACGAGGGGGGAGGGAACGCCGGCCTCGACCCCCGCGCCCCCTCCCCCTTGATGGGGGAGGGAGGGGTGGGGGTGGAGCCGCCTGTTCTACGTGGGCGGCGTTTGCTCTATGATTAAGCCCAGCCGAGAGAGGAACGACATGACCGCGACCGTCACCAGGCTCGACAAGGTCCGTGACCCCGTGCGCCAGGCGCGCATCGATCTCGCCGCCGCGTATCGGCTGGCGAACCGGTTCGGCTACGACGACGGCATCTGGAACCACTTCACCCTGGCGGTCCCGGGCGCCCCGGACCGGTTCCTGGTCAAGCGACACGGGCTGCTGATGTCGGAGGTGACGGCGAGCAACCTGATCGTCGTCGGCGCGGACGGCCAGGTGGTCGAGGGCGACGGCATCGTCGAGCGCACCGCGTTCTGCATCCACTCGCGCATCCACGCGCTCGTTGCCGACGCGACGTGCGTGTTGCACGTTCATCCGCCGTACTGCGCGTGGCTCGCCAATGTGGCGGGTGGCCGGCTCGCGATCATCCACCAGGACAGCATGCGGTTCCACGAGCGCATCGCGTACGACGACGATTACGACGGGTTCGCCGACGATCCGGCGGAAGGCGAGCGGATGGCGCGGGCCTTCGGCGACAAGCCCATCCTGCTGAGCCGCAACCACGGCGTCACGGTGACGGCGCGCTCGGTCGCCGAGGCGTTCTACGACCTCCACTACCTGGAGATCGCCTGCGCCAGGCAGCACCTGGTCGCGGCCTCGGGCCGCACGGCCGCGCTGGTGCCGACGAAGGTCCTCGATCGCCTGAGGAACGCTTTTCGGGGCGACGCTTCGGCCGAGTCCGCGCGGCTTACCTTCGACGCCCTCAAGCGCCAGCTTGATCGCGAGGCACCGGGCTACGACGCGTAACCCACACGCCATTGGGCACCCTCGGAGCCCGTGAAAGGTACGGCATGGCGCTCAGGGTCGTCGGCGCGGGGCTCGGGCGCACGGGCACCAAGACGCTGAAGGACGTGCTGGAGCGGCTCGGCTTCGGCCCGTGCCATCACATGTTCGAAGTGCGCGAGAACCCGGCGCAGCTACCCTTTTGGCAAGCGGCGGCGCGGGGCGAGACGCCGGACTGGGACGCGGTCTTCGCCGGCTACGCCGCGTGCGTCGATTGGCCGGCGGCGTTCTTCTGGCGCGAGCTCGCGGCGTACTACCCCGACGCCAAGGTCCTGCTCTCGGTGCGGCCCGACGAGGCGTGGCTCAAGAGCATCCAGTCGACCATCCTGCCCTTGCTCCGCGACCGCGCCGAGATCCCGCCGGGGCACATGCGCGACACCATGGACATGGCCCATCGGCTGATCGTCGAGCGGACCTTCGGCGGCGACATCGACGATCCGCAGCACGTGCTCGCGGTCTATCGCGCCCACGCCGATGAGGTGCGCAGGACGATCCCGTCCGGCCGCCTGCTGACCTACGACGTGGCCGAGGGGTGGGAGCCGTTGTGCCGGTTCCTCGGCGTGCCGATCCCCGATGCGCCATTCCCGGTGACGAACACGACGAAGGAGTTCCAGGAACGAGTCACCGGCGCGCGGCAGGTGGCTCGTCGCTGAGCCTTCGCCTCCGACGTTCTGGGCTGGGCCGCGGCTTCCCGCTAGCCGCGCCCGAGGTAGGCCGCGAGCTCGGCGACGGGCGGGGCGTCGAGCAGCGCGGCCGTCGGTCCCTCGGCCAGCACGCGGCCCTCGAAGACAAAGGCCGTGCGTTCGGCGATGCGCCGGGCGTCCTCGGGCTGGTGGCTGACCATGAGCACCGTCAGCCCGGCCTTGCGGCGCAGGCTGTCGACCAGGTCGAGCATCTCGCGCCTGAGCGCGGGTCCCAGGGCCGCGAACGGCTCGTCGAGCAGGAGAACGGGCCGGCGGCGCACGAAGGCGCGGGCGAGGGCCGCGCGCTGGCGCTCGCCGCCCGAGAGCTGGCCGGGCAGACGGCGCGCCAGCCCGCCGAGACCGACGTGGGCGAGAGCGTCGGCGACGCGCGCTCGATCCTCCCGCGTCAGGCGCAGGCCAGGATCGATGCCGAGCCCGACGTTCGCCGCGACGCTCAAGTGGGCGAACAGGTTGTGCTCCTGGAACAGCATGCTCACCGGCCGACGCGCCGGGGGCAGCCGTGTCACGTCGACGCCGTCGATCGCGATGCGGCCCGAGAGCGCCGTCTCGAATCCGGCGATCAGGTTGAGCAGCGTGGTCTTGCCGGCGCCGCTCGGCCCGAGAATGCCGAGGCAGGCGCCGGTCTGTGCGGCGAGCGTGAAGTCCATCGCCATGTCCTCGAAGCGGAACGTGACCGCCTCGACCTCAACGATGCTCACGGCCGCCCACCCCGCGTTCCACGACGACGAAGAGTGCCGCGGCGAGGCAAACCAGGGCAGCGGCCGTCACCGCCGCGTCGTCGAGCCGGTATCCGGCGATCTGGCGATAGAGCCTGAGCGCCAGCGTCTCGACCTCGCCGGTGCCGAACAGGGCAATGGCGCCGAGGTCGCCCGCCGCGAGCGCCGCGGCGAGCGCGCAGGCGAGCCCGGCGGGTCGGCGCAGCGTCGGCCAGTCGATCAGCCGGAAACGATCGAGCCCGGCGATGCCGAGGCTCGCGCACAGCCGGTCGTGTGCGTGCGCTTGACGCGCCATCGGCGGCACCAGGAGGCGGACGGCGTACGGCACCGTCAGCATCGCGTCGACGACGATGACCAAGCCGAGCGCGACCTCGGGGCGGCCGACGACGGGCAGGGCGAGCACGAAAAGTCCCGCGCCGAGCACGAGCGGCGAGACCACGAGCGTGACCGACCCGAGCAGCTCGACGATGCCGGCCAGGAGCGGGCGTCGTCGTCGCACGCGCAACTCGCGGATGCCGAGCGCCAGGGCGAACCCGAGCGTGACCGCGAGCGCGCCGGCCGCGAGGCCGATGGTCACGCTCCACAGCGCCGCGCGCCACAGCTCGGCGTCGCCCGCCAGGCTCGCCCAGGGCCCCGCCGCCGCGCGCGCCACGGTCGCCGCGAGGGGCAGCGCGACGCCGGTCACGGCCACGAGAATGACAACACCGTCGACGATCTTGCCACCGAGCGCCTGAGCGTCGGGGCGCGCGCCGGCCAGGAGCGAACCCGCCGCCGTGGCCATGGTCCGCCGGGTCGCCAGCACGACGCCGCCGATCACGGCGCACAGCGCGAGCTGGACCAGGGCGAGCACGACGGCGCGCGGCACGTCGAAATCGAGCCGGAGCGCCTGGTAGATGGCGACCTCGATGATCGTCGAGCGCGGCCCGCCGCCGAGCGTGAGCACCACGCCGAAGCTGGTGAAGCAGAGGAAAAAGACAATGGTCGCGACGCCGGGCAGCACCTGGCGCAGCGACGGCCATTCGACGAATCGGAAAGCTTGGGCGGACGAGAGCCCGAGCTGGTTCGCGAGGCGCCAGCTTTCGGGCGGTATGGCGGTCCACGCGTCGAGCAGCAGGCGGACGGCGAGCGGCAGGTTGAAGAAGACGTGCGCGATCAGGATGCCCGTCAGGCCGTAGATCGGCGCGATGGCGCCGAACCCCGCCCATCCCAGCGCCGCGTTGAGCCAGCCGCCTCGGCCGTAGACCGCGACGATCCCGAACACGGCGACGATGACGGGCACGACCAGGGGCAGCCCGAACAGGCGCAGCACGAGCGTGCGGCCCGGGAAGCGCCGGGGCGCGCGCGACGAGGATGCCGGGTACGACCGCCAGCACCGTCGACAAACTGGCCTGCCAGATCGTGAACAGGACGACGCGGGCGAGCGGGGCGTCGGGCCAGCCGATCGTGGCGTCACCGGTCGGCGCCGCCCCGATCAGCGCCCCGAGCGCAACCGCCACGACGGCGACGATCGCGCCCGCGGCGCCAAAGCCCGCGACCAGTGCGCTCGGCACGCGCAATCTCAGCGCGTCATGGCGTCGAGCCAGGCGTCGATCCAGGCCTTGCGGTTGGCCGCGACCTCCTCGGGCTCGTAAATCAACGCGCGCGCGGGCGCGGGCAGCGAGCGGAACGCTTCGGGCAGCCGGTCACCGATGTCGGTCGCCGGGAACATCCAGTTCCCGGTCGGGACGAGGTCCTGGAACGCCGGTGTCAACATGAAGCGCAGGAAGCTCCGGGCGAGCTCGGGCTCATCGGTCGTGCGCACCATGCCCGCAACCTCGACCTGCAGGTAGTGCCCCTCGGCGAACGGCGCGGCGCGGTAGCGCCCGGTCCGCTCGACGATCTCATGGTAGGCGGGCGATGTGGTGTAGCTCAGGACCATCGGCGCCTCGCCGTCGAGGAACAGGCCGTAGGCCTCGCTCCAGCCCTTGGTCACCGTCACGACGTGACCGGCCAGGCGGGCCCACGCGGCGTCCGCGCGATCGCCGTAAACCTGGCGCATCCAGAGCAGAAGCCCGAGCCCCGGCGAGCTGGTGCGCGGGTCCTGGATCACCACGGGCACGTCGCCATCGACCAGCTCGGCGAGGCTCGCCGGCGGCGTGGCCAGCCGCTCGGAGTCGTAGACGAAGGCGAAGTAGCCATAGTCGAACGGCACGAACGCCGCGCTCGCCCACGGGATAGGCAGAGCCAGCGCGCCGAGGTCGACCCCATGGGGCGCGAAAAGTCCGGTCGCCTCGGCCTCGGCCATCAGGTTGGTGTCGAGCCCCAGGACGAGATCGGCGGCGGTCCGCTCGCCCTCGAGCCGCAGCCGCGACAGGAGCACGCCCGCGTCCTCGACCGCGACCCACTCGATCGTGCAGCCGCAATCGGCCTGGAAGGCCTGGGTGATCGCCGGCCCCGGCCCCCATTCGCTGGTGAACGAATCGTAGGTGTAGATCGTCAGCGTCGGGGTCTCGGCGTGGGCCGACGCGCTGCTCGCCGCCAGGCTGGCGGCGGCCAATGCCACGAAAAAGCGCCTCATCCCTACCTCCTTGGACCGAGAAGGGCGAGGCGCGCTCGACGTCTCAGTCCCTCCGCCGGTACGAACCGGATCAGGTTCCTCGGGTTGACGCCACTTCCGCGTCTCTCAGCCCCCTGACGGGGCACCCCGCGAGATGCCGCGATGATAGCGCAATGGCGCGACGGCACAAGTCGGTAACATTGACCGGCCATTAACCCGTCGGCGCCGACAATGACTGGTCGCAGTCCCGAGCCGGTCATGATGGTTCGCACCTCGCAAGGTACCGATGCGCAGCCCCCGGTCCGCTCGGCCGGTCGGCCGGGCGCCAATAAGCGCGCGCGACGGCTGTTCGGGAGTGCCCCGGTGGCGCTGTGGTCAGAGGACTGGTCGGCGCTCGCGGCACGGCTGCGCGATCGCGGGATAGCGGACGAGGCGTCGTTCCGCCGCGCCCTGGCCGCCGACGGCGCCCTGCTCGGCGAACTGCGGTCCGCTCTCGTCGTCGCCAAGGCGAACGCCGCCGCCGCGACGCTCCACGGCCGAGCGCCGCGACGGCGCCGTGGCCCGAGCGTCAGCCCGGCCGACGCGACCGCGCCTGACGGCCGCGCCGTGCTCGCGCCGTTGATCGAACGCTTCATGAACGGACGCAAGCGCGTCACCTGGGAGGGCGCATTTGCCCGCGCGGACGGCACGGCCGTCGACGTCCGTGCGACATCATGCCTTGCCGATGCCGACGATTGGTCAACCGTTTCCCACGTGGTCGAGGACTGGACCGAACAGAAGGAGGCCCAGGACACGGCCGATCGGCGCGATGCCGTCCTTCACGCGGTCGGCTTCGCCGCCCAGCGGTTCCTCGGCGCCGCCGACTGGCGCGACGAGATCTCCGCGACGCTCGGGTTGCTCGGCGAGGCGGCGGGCGTCAGTCGGGTCTACATGTTCGAGAACTTCGACTCACTGTCCGGCCTGGTCATGCGCCAGATCCACGAATGGGTCGCGCCGGGCGTCAGCGAGCAGATCGCGCGCCCGAACTATCAGCATCTCCTGGTCGCGGGCAGCGGCTATGAGCCCTGGGCCGCGGCCTTCGCCGCCGGGCGGCCCATCTGCGGCCACGCCGGGGGCTTCGGCGTGCGCGTGCGCGCCGACCTCGCCGACCAGGACATCCGATCCATCGCCGCGGTCCCGATCTTCGCGTCGGGACGGCTGTGGGGCCACGTCGGGTTCGACCAGTGCGATCGCGAGCGCGACTGGCATGCGGTCGATCTCGAGGCGTTCACGCTCGCCGCGGGCCTGATCGGCGAGGCGATCGAGCGCAGCGCGGACAAGGCCGAGCTGGCGCGCCAGCGCGACCTGCTCGGCGCCATCATCGACACGGTTCCCGCGATGGTCAGCGCCAAGGATTCGGACGGCCGCTACATCCTAATGAACCGCTACCAGGCCGAGCTCTACGGCGTCACGCCCGAGGCGGCGGTCGGCAAGACCGCGGCCGACCTGCTCGGCGCGACCTACGGCGCGGAGACCTACGGCTTCGATCGACAGGTTCTCGACACGGGCGAGGCGATGGTCAACTACGAGCAGACCTACGCGGACGCCCGTGGCGAGGTTCGCACCTGGCTGGCGACCAAGGCGCCGCTGCGCGAGGCCGACGGCACGATCAGCCGCGTCGTGACGGTGGCGCTCGACATCAGCGCGCGCAAGCAAGCGGAGACCCGTCTGCGCGAGGCCTTGTCCCAAGCCGAGCTCGCCAACCGCTCGAAGTCGGAGTTCCTGGCCAACATCAGCCACGAGCTGCGCACGCCGCTCAACGCCATCATCGGCTTCTCCGAGGTCATGCTCGCCGGCAGCCAAGGGCGCGTGGCCGAGGAGCATCATCGGGATTACCTGCGCGGCATCCTCGACAGCGGCCGACACCTTCTCGGCATCGTCAACGACCTGCTCGATCTCGCTCGGCTCGACGCGGGTCGCCTCAGCATGACCGAGGGCCCGGTCCGCCTGGCCCGCGTCGTCGAGGCCAGCGTCAGGATCGTCGCCGACCGCGCCATCGAGGCCGGCGTCGAGCTCGACTGGCGTGAGGCCGCGGACGCGGCGACCGTCTGGGCGGACGAACGGCGCATCAAGCAAATCCTGCTCAACCTGTTGATCAACGCCATCAAGTTCACGCCCAAGGGGGGCCGGGTTTCCGTGTCCGCGAACCTGGCCACCGACGGCGACGTCGTCGTCGCCGTCGCCGACACAGGGATCGGCATGACGCCCGAGGACATCGAGATCGCGCTGAAGCCGTTCGGCCAGGTCGACCGCGCGCTCAGCCGCGGCCACGGCGGCGTCGGCTTGGGTCTGTCGCTCAGCCGCGCCATGGCCGAGATGCACGGCGGCGCGCTGGTGGTCCGGAGCGAATGCAACAAGGGCACGACGGTCAGCCTGCGCCTGCCGCCCAATCGCCTGATCGTCGACGGCGGTCGCCGTCACGGCCAGCGCGCCACGGCCTACCAGACCTGAGCCGCACCGCCGGCGCTAGGGCGCTCTCCGTTCGGGTGGAACCGCGCACCGTTCGCCCTTCGAGACGGGCCTACGGCCCTCCTCAGGACGAACGGCCGAGGAATTGCCGTTCGTGGTGAGGAGGCGCGAAGCGCCGTCTCGAACCACGAACGGCGTCGCGCGCGCCACCGATTCCCTCCGAACGGAATTTCTCTACCGCCTCGGCTCGTCGACGATCCTCGGCGCGGATTCGATCAGCACCTCGCCATCCTCATCGACGATACGGACCGAGCCCACGGCGCCGACGATCGAGCGCCATAGACTCTCGATCGCCAGGAAATTGCTCCGACGGAACCCTTCCGGCGCGGCGATCCAACGCTCGGTGGCGACGACTTCGACGTGTTCGTCCTTGCCTCCGACGGCACGGACCGCGCCGAAGAACTCGTAGCCCTGCGCCTGGGCGGCGGCGTCGAGTTGATCGACCGCCAACTCCAGCGCGGCGAGCCGGGCGGTCGCGCGAATCTCCTCGGCGCTCGGCGTCGCTTGCGCCGGGGCGCCAGCCTCGACCGCGCGCGGCGCCACGAACGAGACGTGGATCCAGCCCTCCTCGACGAGACCGTCCTCGACCCGCACACGCACCCACTTGCCGTCGCGTTCGATCTCGACCAGGGCCGCGCCGCGCTCGAGCGTGGTCAGAACGTCGCTGTCGGAACCGGCGCCGTCGCGCAGGTTGACGCGATCGCCGGTGACCGCGAGCGCATCGCCCGGCTCGGCTCGCGCGAGGCTCGGGTCGAGCGCGGCGGCGGCGGCGATGGCGGTGAGCAGACGACGCATGGCGCGACCCCGCACCGGCTCCTCGACGCGTGCCCGCGTCGCAGGCACGTAACATACCTTGCGCGGCAGGCGGACAGTGTGTCGTGCCCCGGTCCGGCTTCGGCTCACACCTCGGCCCGGGGCAGGGGCACACGGCCGAGGATCATGTCGGCGGCCTTCTCGGCGATCATGATGGTCGGCCCGTTGGTGTTGCCGGTGACCAGCGTCGGCATGACCGAGGCATCGACGACGCGCAAGGACTCGACGCCGCGCACCCTGAGCGCCGCGTCGACCACGGCGGTCGAGTCGCTGGCGATGCCCATCTTGCAGGTGCCGACCGGGTGGTAGCCGGAAATCGCGATCCGCCGCACGCCCGAAAGGATCTCGGCGTCCGACCCGAGCGCGGCGCCGGGCGACAGCTCCTCGCCGCGAATCGCGTCGAACGCCTTCTGGTGGGCGATCTCGCGCCCGATCCTGACCGCCTCGATCATGTCGCGCCGGTCGGGCTCCTCGGTCATGTAGCGCGGATCGATGATCGGGGGGTCGCGTGCCTCGGCCGAACCCAGGCGCAGCGCGCCACGGCTGCGTGGTCGCATCGGGTTGACGTCGAACTGGAAGCCGTCAACGGCGTACTTGCCGCGCGTCAGCATGCCGGCGCCGAACGATCGGTGGCGCTGGGCGCCGGCGTCCTTGCCGCGCGGGTCCTCGACGATGACCATGGGCGTGAAGAACACCTGATGGCTCGGGACCTCGGCCCCGGGGTCCACGGCCTTGAACGCGCCGGCGCTCCAGAACGGCGCCGCGCCCGGCCCGCCGCCGGTCAGCAGGTAGCGCAGCCCGAGCGCGAGCGCCCGGTCGGCGCGCAGGTAGCGCGCGAACGTCATGGCCGGATCCAGGCAGCGGTACTGCACCGGGACGTTGAGATGGTCATGGAGGTTGGCGCCGACGCCCGGCAGATCGGCGCGCACCGTCAGCCCGAGACGGCGCAGATCGTCGGCCGGCCCGAGTCCCGAGAGCATGAGGAGCTGGGGCGAGCCGATCGCGCCGAGGGCGACGATGACCTCGCGGGCCGCGCGCACGGTCTCGCGCCCGCCGCCGTGCCCGACAGTCACGCCGCTCGCCCGCGTTCCCTCGAACGCCACCTCGAGGACGCGGGCGTCGGTCATGACCGTCAGGTTGGGTCGGCTCTCGGCGCGGCGCAGATACGCCCAGGCGGTGTTGAACCGACGGCCGCCATGGACGGTCATGTCATAGATGCCGCAGCCGAACTGGGTCGCGCCGTTGAAGTCGCGATTTTCGGGGTAGCCCGCCTGGCGCGCCGCCTCCAGGAAGACGCGGTCGATCGTCGCGACGTTGCCGGCGGGCCCGGTGCGCAGCGGGCCGTCGGCGCCGTGGAAGTGGTCGTCGCCGCGCGGGTTGCCCTCGCTGCGCCGGAAGTAGGGCAGGACGTCGGCGTAGGCCCAGCCCTCGAGCCCCTGCTGGCGCCAGCCGTCGTAATCGCGCGCGTTGCCCCGGATGTAGATCATGCCGTTGATCGAGGATGAGCCGCCGAGCCCGCGGCCGCGCGGCCAGTAGACGCGCCGGCCGTCGAGCTCGGGCTGCGGCTCGGTCCGGTAGCTCCAATCGAATCGCGGCTTGCCGAAGACGAAGCCGTTGGCGGCGGGCATGCGGATGAACAGGTGCCGGCCATGACCGCCGGCCTCGATCAGCAGCACGGTGACCGAGAGGTCCTCGGTCAGGCGACTCGCCAGGGCGCAGCCGGCCGACCCGGCGCCGGCGATCACGTAGTCGTAGGATGCCAAGGGTGCCTCCGCCGGATTCAGTCGCGCGCGCAGACGGACGCGATGGTCAACGCGTAGACGCGCGCCGCGGTGAGAACGTCGTCGATCGCGGTGCTTTCGTCCGGGACATTGATGTCCTCGACCCTGCCCGGGCCGTAGATCGCCGTCGAGATCCCGGCGCGCAGCAGGTGCGAGGCGTCGGTCCCGTAGAACACCTGAGGCGTGAGCGTGCCGACCCGCGCCGCAGTACCGGTCGCTCGCAGATGCGCCGCCGCGACGGCCCGCACGATCGGCGCGTCGGCGGCGACGTGGAACGGATGCTGCTGGACGAAGCGCGGGCGGCGGGCCAGCTCGACGCGGGCCCCGAGGTTGGGATCCCCGGCGGCGGCCTCGGCGACGGCGGCGGCGATGTCGTCGCGCACGCCTTCCGGGGTCATGCCGGGCACCGTGCGCACGTCGATCCAGGCCCAGGCTTCGCCCGCCAGCATCGAGGGCAGGCCGCCGCCGGCGATGGCGCCGACGTTGAACGTCGGCAATCCCGGAAAGGCGGGGTGGGGCGCGTGGCGCAGGCGATCGAGCGTGAGGCGGGGCAGCAGCGCGACCAGCTTGTCGATCGCGTTGACGCCGCGCTCGCGCTGGCAGACGTGGACCGAGCGACCCTCGACGACGACGCGGAGCTGGGTGACGCCCGCGTGCGACGTCATGACGCCGAGGTCGGTCGGCTCGCCGTTGACGCAGAGGTCGGCGCGGAACCCCTGGTCGAGCATGTGAGCGGTGCCGAGGCCGAGCGCGTCGCACTCGCCGATCACCGCCGACAGCACGATCTCGCCGCGCAAGGCCTCGGCTTCGGCGCGCGCCGCGCTCATGGCGCCGATCATCGCGCCGACCGCGCCCTTCATGTTGTTGACCTCGGCGCCGTAAAGCCGGCCGTCGGCGCGCTCCGGCTTGTAGGGGTCGCGCCGCCCGCCGGCCGGCACCGGCAGGGTGTCGAGATGGCCGTTGAACAGCAGGCGCGGCCCCGGCCGGCCAGTCGCGAGGGTCGCGATCACGTTGCGCCGGCCCGGCTCGACCTCCTGCTCGGCGACGTCGAAGCCCAGGCGGCGCAGCTCGCGCGCGGTCCAGCGGCCGATCGCGTCCTCCTCGCCCGAGACGCTGGGGATCGCGCACAGCCCTTCGACGGTCGCGAGCACGTGCCCGGCGTCGAGCGCCCCGAGCAGCCTGTCGTCCGTCGATCGCGTCATGGCGGCCAGGCGGGAAGGGTCGACAACAGCCGGGGCGCGATCGACAGGCGCGCGGCGACGACTCCCAGCCGAAGCGCGTTCCACAGGATCGCCTGGTTGCTGGTCACGACCGGCTTGCCGATCCTGGCTTCGACCGCGGCGACGATGCGCGCGGACGGCAACCCGGTGCAGCTCAGCACGATGCCATCGCAATCGGGACGATCGAGCCGGGCCAGGAAGTCGGCGATGTCGTCGTCGTCGACCTCCTGCGGCGCGTAGTCGTCGACCACGCCACCGTAGTAGCCGACCGTCGGATGGGCCCCCAGGCCGTGCTCGGTGAGGAAGACGTCGAGCCACCGGCTGATGTCGGGGCCATGAGGCGTGCCGACCGCGGGCCGGGCGATGCCAAGCGCGCGCAGGGCATCGACGACGAAGCCGTAGGCGGTGCTAACCGGGACCGCGCCCGCCCTGGCGCGCAGCTCGCCGAGCAGCGCGTCGTGCCAGGCGCGTCCACCGTAGAAGCTGCCGCTGGTGCACGCCCACACGATCGCGCTGGGCTTGACCGGCAACAGGCTCGCGATCGTCAGGTTGCTGTCGAGAATTGCGAGGCCGATGCGGCCCACGGTACCGAACATCCGACGTTCCTTGTCCCGTCGCTGGGCGGCGAAGTGTAGCCGACATCGGCGCGGTCCAGGAACGCTGGATACAGGTGCCGTGGACCCCATGACTCTCGTCCGGCCGGCCGTTCTTCTTGTGCACCGAGTGGACGGGACGGAGCCGCCGCCGGCCGGGGCCTACCCGTGGCCGTACGCCGCGAGGACAGGCGCGAGCGTGCTCACGTCAGCGAGTAGATGCGGCGCGCGTTGTCGCGCGCGATCAGCGCGACGATGCGCTCGGCATCCCTGGCGGAGGCGAAGCCGTCGGCGATCCAGCGATCGAGGTGGCTCTGGAGCGCGCGCCGGAACAGGAGCGCGCCCAGATAATAGAACTCGGCGATGCCGAACGCGTCCGAGCTGTAGAGCTGTTTGGTGAACGGCGCGAGCTCGAGCGCCTCGCCGAGCACGTGGCCCGACATGGCGCCGGTGTAGTTCAGGATGACCCCGACGTCGAAGTAGACGTTGGGGAAGACCTCGGCCAGGTACCCCGCCTCGCGCTGGTAGGGGTAGCAGTGCAAGAGCGTCGCGCTGACGCCCATGTCGTCGAGGTGCTGCAGGAAATCCATCATCAACGACGGGTTGTTGAGGTGGATCTTGGCGTCGCGGTCGCCGTAGCCGACGTGGAACTGGATCGGCATCCGGCGCGCCCGCGCGAGCTCGGCCGCGACCCACAGGCCGTGGCGCAGCAGCACCTGATCGTCCATGCGGCCCTTGCCCGATGCCATGGCCGGGAGCCAACGCCCCGCCGCCTTGGTCACCCGGGCCTTGGTCGGGGCTGAGGGATCGAATGCGAACCCGCCCCGATAGGAGACGATCGATTTGAGCCCGACGGCGTCGGCGCACGCCGCGGCGAGCGCGTCGGCGAACGCCTGGCCGTAGTCCGCGGCCGCGACGCCGCCGCGCCCGACCCGTTCGGCGACCGCCTCGATGCGCACGACCTCGCGGCATTCGAGCCCGGTCGCCGAGGCCATGCCCGCGCACGACAGGATGTCGTCGGAGCGGAACCCCGTGTCGATGAGCAGCGCGCCGAGCCCGCTTGCCGCGACGAACCGGCGGTTGACCTCGGCGGCGCCGAGTTCGGCGCGGCGCTCGAGGTAGCGGTCGGGCTCCGGGAACGGCTCGAGGTCGAGCACGGGCGCGCACTTGGCGCGGATCACGAGGCCGACCGGCGAATCGAAGTGGGACGTGCCGGGCGGCGCGTCGACGAAGCTCTCGGAGATCAGCTTCTCGAACCCCTTGCGCGTGAGCTCGGTCGGCACCAGCCCGTGACAATGGTGGTCGATGAGCATGCCGACGTCAGTAGGCATGGCGATACCTTTCGCAGATCTGGTCCGGGGCGAGGCCGGTCATCAGCTCGATCTCCTTGCGCTTCACCGCGACGTAGGTTCGCAGCAGGTTGGGCGCGAACCAGCTCGTGACGAGTTCGTCGCGTTCGAGCGCGTCGAGCGCGGCGCCGAGCGAGGTCGGCAGGGTCGCGATGCCGAGCTCGCGTCGCTCAGCCTCGCCCATGTCGTGGGGGTCCTGCTGGACCAGTGGCGGCAGCGGCAGCTTGTCCTCGATGCCGGCGAGCCCGGCGCGAATCAGCGCGCCGAGCAGCAGGTAGGGGTTGGCGGCGCCGTCGGCCGGCCGGTATTCGAGGTTGAAGCGCCTGGCCACCGAGTCCGGGGTGCCCTTGGACGGCAGGCAGATGCGCAAGGCCGCCTCGCGGTTGGTCACCCCGAGGCAGGCGTAGCCCGAGCTCCAGTGATGCGGACCAAGCCGATAATAGGAGGCGCAGCTCGGCGCGGCGAGGGCGCACAAGGCGGGCATGTGGCGCACGACGCCGGCGGCGAAACGCGCCGCCTTCTCGGTCAGCCCGCCCGGCCGCCTGGGGTCGTGGGTCGCGGGCCGGCCGTCCTTCGTCCACAGGCTCAGGTGGATGTGGGCGCCGTTGCCCGGCCGGGTCGCGAACGGCTTGGGCGTGAAGCTCGCGCGCAGCCCCGCGCGGCGCACGACCTCGCGGATCACCTCCTTGACGATGACCAGGCGGTCGGCCGCGGCGACGCCGAAGGCGGGCGCGCAGCTCACCTCGTACTGGCCGACGCCGTACTCGGGCTCGAACGTCTCGGGCTCGGTGCCGGCCTCGTGCAGAGCGATCACGATGCGCCGGCCGAGCTCGGGCATCAGGCGGAACGCCTCCATCGAGAAGGGCGCCGCCTCGGGCAAGTTCGCGCCGACGAGCTGGAACTCGAGCTCGGGCGAGGCGAGCAACCGCAGGCCCGCCTTACGGCCGAGCTCGGCGACCGCGGCCTTGAGGAAGGCGCGCGGGCACGCCTCCCACGGCTTGCCGTCGGTCGTGACGCCGTCGCACAGGACGAAGCCGAGCGGTGGCGCGTCCGGGCCGACCTCGACGCGCACCCGGGTCTCGTCGGCGGGCGTCATGTGTGCCTCGTCCATCGGACCCCACGGGTTGTCGGCGATATCCTCGAACGGCGTCAGCGCGTGGCCCGCCATGGCCCAGTTGATGCCGATCTTGCGCCGCAGGGCGTACGCCGACATGGGCACCGCGCGGCCCCGGGTGACGCCGACCAGGTCGTTCCACGCGAGCAGAATCAACTCGTCCCCCGCCGCCTTCGCGCTGCCTCGTGGCTTCGCTCGTGCCATGATTCCCCCGGAGGCTACATCGTGGTCGGAACTCGTCAAATCTGGACGGAGTATGACGGGTCGAGCGCAATTTCATCCGATCGGATTGAACCCCGTGGTTCAATCCGATCGGATATTGCTTTCGGAGACTCGACATGGCGAAGCACGGAATGATCTGCGCGCCCCAGCCCGAGGCGGTCGAGGCCGGCGCGCTCGCCCTCATGAACGGCGGCAACGCGATCGACGCGGCGATCGCGTGCGCCTTCGTGCAGGGCGTGGTCGACCCGTTGATGTGCGGCATCGCGGGGTTCGGCAGCTGCCAAGTCTACATGCCGGCCAGGGGCGTCCACGCCTTCGTCGATTTCCATGGCCGCGCGCCTCATCGCGCGCGCCCCGACATGTGGCAACACCTGATCGAGGGCGAGACGCGCGAGGGCTTCGGCTTCCTCCTCGAGGGCCACGTCAACGACGTGGGCTACCAGTCGATCACGACGCCGGGCTCGCTCAAGGCGTATCACGAGGTGCATTCCCGCTTCGGCGCCCTGCCGTGGCGGCGCGTGATAGAGCCGGCCATCGCCTGGGCCGCCGACGGCTTCGCCGTCTCCCCGGACGTCTATCACTACTGGATGTCGGTCGATCCCTTCGGCCGGGTTTCCGTCGTCGATCGGCTGCGCTTCAGCACGGGCTCGCGCGCTCTCTACCTCGACGCCGACGGCAACCCGAAGCCGATCGGCACGCTCATCCGGAATCCCGATTACGCGCGGACGCTCGAACGAATCGCGGCCGAGGGCGCCGACGTGTTCTACACGGGCGGAATCGCGCGGACGATCGCCGCCGACATGGCCGCCAACGGCGCCCTGCTCGACGGCGACGACCTCGCCGCCTATCGCACGACCCCCGCCGAGCCGCTGGTCGGCACGTACCGGGGCCACGCGCTGGCGACCGACCGACCGCCGGGCGGGGGCGTCATGCTGCTCGAGATGCTCGACATCCTCGAAAATTTCGACCTCGCCGCGCTCGGCCACAACACGCCGGAGATGATCCGCGTCGTGGCCGAGGCCATGAAGGTCGCGACCGCCGACAAGGACGCCCACGTCGGCGACCCCGGGTTTGTCGACGTGCCGCTCGACCGCCTGCTCGACAAGGGCTACGCGCGCGCCCGCGCCGAGGACATCCGCGCCGGCGTCAAGGCGCGCGTGCCCAGGCTGACGAGCGCGGAATCGCCGCACACGACGCACGTCTCGGTGATCGACCGGGACGGCAACGCGGTCTCGATGACCCACTCGCTCGGCATGATGTCAGGGGTCGTCACCGACGGCCTCGGCTTCATGTACAACGGCTGCATGGGCGTGTTCGACCCGCGCCCGGGGCGCGCCGGTTCGATCGCTCCGGGCAAGGCGCGGTTCTCGTCGATCTGCCCGACGATCGTGTTCCGCGATGGCGCGCCCGTGCTCGTCATCGGCGCGCCGGGGGGCACCCAGATCGCCATGGGAGTTTTGCAGGTCATCCTCAACGTGATCGACTTCGCCATGCCGATCGGCGAGGCCGTGCTGGCACCGCGCTTCTCGGCGACCAGCGACGCGATCGACGTGACCGCGCGCATCCCGCGGTTCGTCTCGGACCGGGTCGCGACGCTGGGTTACGAGATCGTCCGGAGCCCGCTGAGCTACGCCATCGCCGGCGTCCATGCGATCATGATCGACGGCGAGACATTGACCGGCGGCGCGGACCCCGCCTTCGGCGGCGGCATGGCACTGCTGGTATGATGCCGGCGAACAATGAAGTGATCCGCCGGAGTTCCCGCCTCACCCCGGGCCACTGGATACTCCCTGCATCGCGGGGAGAGGGGTAGCGCGCCTGCCCCCGGAATCATGCCAATGGCCGTAGACTTTGGTACTAATCGTGTTCGCGCCGATCGGATGCCCGCCTGCGCTCATCATGGCGCCGGTCGTGGGCGCGACGGTCGTCACGCTTGGGCGAATCGGGATCGGCGTGCCGGCGGTCCTTGCCCGACCGGCGGTCCTGGCGGGTCCGCCGGTCGCCGGACTGCCTGCGTTCCGCGATAGGTCCCGAGGTCATGGCTCTCCCCGCGCTGTGCCGACCCGCGCGGAGCACACCCCCCGACTGCCGCGCCTTGGGATATTGCCGTGCCGCTTCGGTCCCGTCCAGATCGTTGAATGAACCGAACAGGCCACTGGAGCAGCATCCGGTCGAGTGGAATCGCCTCCGGCGATCCGCCGGTCGGATAAAGCTGCTCTTGCAGGCTGCTGAAAGACAACGTGCGGGAAGCCCCATCCTTCGAGACGCCGCCTTCGGCGTGGGGGCGGGGGGGGCGGGGGGGCGGCCCCCCCCCCCCCCCACGCCTCAGGATGAGGTTAAATCATTGAAAAGAAACGACCTCATGCTGAGAGCGTGTGAATGATTTGGCGCGGACATCGGGTCGAGCTGGGGGGATGTTGTCGCGGCGGGACATGGCCAGCCAGCGGCTGGGTGTCGAACGCGGCGCTCGGATGTGTCCCGGCACGGGCGGCGAAGCGCCAGCGGCGCGGACAGAGCGTCGCGGTGGCGCGGGAGGCGCCGGGTTGATTCAGCCGACGGCGGCGTGGGCGAGGCGATGACCTTGAAGGATATTGTTGGCCAGCGCGAACCACAGCAGCACGGCCCGCGCCTTGGCGAGACCGCGGACCGTGATCTGGCGGAGGCCGTGCGTGCGCCCGCGCGCGTTGAGACATTCGGCGATGGCGCGGCGCCTGTAGCGGGCCTTGCCGGCCGGGCTCTTCATCCGGCGCCGCCAAGCGGCGACGCCGGGACCGTCATCGGGTCGCGGCGCGAACCGATCGCTCTTGTGCCTGGTCATGATCCGCGGGCACTGAACGGCGACACCGAGGCCGGCCGCCCATTCGATGTCCTCGCCTTTGGTGAAGCCGCCGTCGGCGAGGTGGCGGCGTGGCAGGTGGCCCAGGCGCCGCTGAACGGCCTCCAGCATCGGGCGCATGAGCCCGCGGTCGGAGCCCGAGGCGCTCACCGCGACGCTCACGACGATCTGCTGCTCCGCGGCGCTGGCGATCTGCATGTTCCAGCCTGGCCGGAAGCCGCCGTCCGGCATCTTGATGACCCGCGCCTCGGGATCGGTCGTGGAGACGCGCGGCTCCTTCTGCTTCGCCGTCTCCTTGGCATTGGTCTTCGCGCGCCGCTTGCGCTGCGCCTCGATGGCCGCGAGCCGATCGAGCGCGCTCGCGACGCGGCTCTCGCGCTCGCGGGCGGCCCGCTCCCTGGCCGCCGTGATCCGGCGGTTGGCGGCGTCGGGATCCGCGTCGAGCTCGTGCTTCAGCCGGGCCACCACGCGACGCGCGCGCTCCAGATGGGTCTCGACCGCGGCGCGCCGGCGGAACGAGCCCGCGCCCGCCGCCGCCCGCACGCGAAGCCCATCCTGCGCCAGCGTCTCCAAGTCGATCAGCCCGGCCGCCGCCAGCGCGGCGACGTTCTCCGCCAGCAGCTCATCCAGCAGCTCGGCATGCGCGGTCCGGAACTCGCCGAGCGTATGGTGATTGACGCTGACACCGCCGACCAGCCAACGATAGGCGTCGTGACTGCCGCACAGACGCGCCAGCGCCCGCGCGCTGCCGACCCCGTCGCTCGTCGCATAAAGCCACAACGCCAGCAGCAGACGCGGCGCGATCGGCGGATGCCCGGGATGTCCCTCGCGTGCCTTGACGCGCGCTTCGAGCGCGCCGAGCTCGAGCCGCTCCACATAGGCCCAGATGATCCGCGCCGGGTGGTCGGCGCCGATGATGCCGTCGAGCTCGACCGCACGCAGCTCGATCTGGTCGCGCACAGGTTCGCGAAGCCGCGGCCGACCGCCGCTCTCGCCACGCTCCGGCACCATCACCTCCGGGAGATCCTCGAACAGACCGTCGCGCCCCATTGTCGCTCACCCTTGGTCGCGACCATCGAATCAAAGCCGCACGCCATCCGCAACCCAAAATCCGCCATGAGCGACGAATCATTCACAGGCTCTGAGGAGGGTCCTGAGCCTGTCGAAGGACCGCGTCTCGAAGCATGAGGAGCGGTCCGCGAGGATCGCGTCACTTCCTTCGCCCGCCGACCTTCCTTCGCCCGCCGAAGCGGGCTTCGCGAAGGCGGGAGCGGGCTTCGCGAAGGCGGGTCGAAGCATGGCGTGATTTTTTTCAGCGACCTGCTAGGCGAGTTCCAGGGGCGCGCCGTGGCGCAGCACGGATTCCGCCCGATCCGAGTAGCGCCCTCCGGGCTCGTGGAGCACCAGCCCGGGCACGAGCCTGAGCGGCGCGCGCGAGCCGACGCGCGCCGAGACGAGCACGCGCTTGGCCGGCCGATCGTCCCGGCCGGGCCACAAGGGGAAAACGACGATCGATCCGGCCCGGCCGACCAAGGCCGCGAGCAGATCATCGAGCCGGTCGGCGCGGTGCACGATCGTCAACGTGCCGCGCGGCCGCGCCAGCGCCAGGGCGTGGCGGACCCACGCCTCGAGGCCCGCGCCGCCGCGCTCCACGGTCGCCCCGCGCCGTGACGCCGAGCCCCGAGCGGCGGCGCGCGCCGGCGCG
>JBBDQV010000184.1:0-18991 GCA_040905845.1 Alphaproteobacteria bacterium
CCTGCCAGTCCTATGCGCCGGACAAAATCAACCCGTCAAATCCTCGGTGCAGAGGTACTAGCAACGCACCGTCAACTCCAGCCCGCCCCGGAATGGCAGGGTCATGGTTCGCATGCGGTCGCCTTGTGCGGCGATGAATGCAAAATAGTCTTGATACTCGTCCGGATGCGCAGAGGTATTGTCGCACACTACCGCAGCGCCGGCACGTAAGCGGGGAGACACGAGTTCCAGCGCCGGCCGCGCCATCGCGATCCAGATGTCGATCAACATGAAGTCGACCGCGCCGCCGACGTCGCGCAGGGTCTCGCGCAGGTCGCCCTCGCGCAAGTCGATGAGGTCGGCGAGCCCGGCCGCAGCGAAGTTCGCACGCGCCGCGGCCGCCTTGGCTGGCTCGTACTCGGTGCCGATCACGACGCCTTTCGTGCTGGACGCGCGCGCGTTGGCCCTGACCGCGGCGGCGAGATAGAGGGTGGAAACGCCGTACGACGTGCCTGCCTCGACGATGCACGTCGCATTGAGGGCACGGCACATCAGGTAGCAGAACTCGGCCTTGTCGCGGTCGAGCGCCACGAGCTTGTCGCTCAGGAAGGCCTTGGTCTCGCCGACGTCGTTGCGCAGCTTGCGGCCGCCGGCCCCGTGGGTGGCGTAGTAGGCGTCCACCTCCGCGTCCTGGCCGAGGCTTTGCGCGTGGAGCCCGTCGAGCAGCGCTTCGAGCTTGGGATCGTCCAGCACGCTCATCATCACTACTTCCGGAAACGGCAATGGTCTAGCGGTACGCAGCCCCCGAGTCCACGGGGCAAGCGAGAAAACTTGTATTCAATCCGCACGGGCCGCGGCCTATCGTTGTGGAGCGCGCGCCGCAAAGTGGACGGCCGCCAGGGCTAAGGAGAGGTTTGCATCCATGGATCGACCGACGAGGGTGCGCGAGATTGAACTCGAGTGGATTCCACTCAAGGACGGCACGCGGCTCGCCGTACGGCTCTGGCTGCCCGAGAACGCGGAGCAAGACCCCGTGCCGGCGATCCTCGAATACGTCCCGTACCGGCGGCGCGACTCCTATCGCGAGCGCGACAACTACACGCACTCGTGGTTCGCGGAGAACGGCTACGCGTGCCTGCGGGTCGACGTCCGCGGCACCGGCGATTCGGACGGCGTGATACGCGACGAGTACCTGAAGCAGGAGCAGGACGACGGCGTCGAGGTCATCGCCTGGATCGCGCGCCAGCCGTGGTGCACGGGCAAGGTCGGCATGATGGGCATCTCATGGGGCGGCTTCAATTCCCTGCAGGTCGCCGCGCTCCGCCCGCCTGCGCTCAAGGCGATCATTACCGCGTGCTCGACCGACGACCGTTACGCCGACGACATGCACTACATGGGCGGCTGCGTCCTCAACGACACGATGCACTGGGGCACCAACTTCCTGGTGCGTATGGCACGCGGGCCGGATTCGCTGATGGTCGGGAAGGACCGCTGGCGCGAGATGTGGCGCGAGCGGTTGGAAGGGTGGGAACCGCCCTTCGTCACGTGGCTGAGCCATCAGATGCGTGACGACTACTGGAAGCAGGGCTCGGTCTGCGAGGACTATGGCGCGATCGAGTGCGCGGTGTTCGCAGTTGGCGGCTGGGGCGACGGCTACTCCAACGCCATCTTCAGGATGCTGGCGAACCTCTCATGCCCGCGCGTCGGCGTGGTCGGCCCGTGGGGCCACGAGTACCCCCATCGAGCGACGCCGGGTCCGACGATCGGCTTCCTCCAGGAGGCCAAGCGCTGGTGGGACCATTGGCTCAACGGTGTCGACACCGGGATCATGCGGGAACCCATGCTGCGCGCCTGGATGCAGGAGAGCGTCGCCCCGGCTGGGATCTACGACGTCCGGCCCGGCCGTTGGGTCGGCGAGCCGTCATGGCCGAGCCCCGGCATCAAGTCCGTTCGCGTCGAACTCGGCCGCAACGCCTTGTCGGCTCCGGGCCGGGCGATCGCGACGGGTGTGTCGCGCGATGCCGGGCTGGAGATCTCGTCCCCACAGCACGTCGGCCAGCATGGCGGCCAGTGGTGTGGCTATGGCGGCGTGGACTATCCGCTCGACCAGCGCGAGGAGGACGGGGCGTCGCTGGTGTTCGATTCCGAGCCCCTGACCGCCGATCTGACCATCCTGGGCGCACCGGAGGTCGAGCTGGACCTTGCCGTCGACCAGCCAACGGCGTTCGTCGCCGTGCGGCTGAACGAGCTCCGCTCCAATGGTTCGAGCCTGCGCGTGACCTATGGCGTGCTCAACCTGACCCACCGCAACGGCCACGAGAAGCCGCAGCCGCTCGAACCCGGCAAGCGGTACTCGGTGCGGCTCCGGCTCAACGAGATCGGCCACGTGTTCCCCGCCGGCCATCGCCTACGGCTGGCGATCTCCACGGCCTACTGGCCGATCGTTTGGCCCTCGCCTCGACCTGTCCGCCTCGCGGTCCATCCGGCGGGGTCGAGCCTGTCCTTGCCGGTCCGCCAGCGGCCGGCCGCCGACGAGGGCATCTGGTTCGAGCCTGCCGTGCTTGGGCGGTCGACCCCGGCGACAATCCTTCGGCGCCCTCAATCGTCGCGAACCCTGGTCCGCGATATCGCGACCAACGAGGTCGTTCACACCAAGATCAACGACCAGGGCCGCAAGATCCTCGACGAGATCGGCATGGAGGTGGAGATCGTCATCGAGCTGGTCACGCGTATCAGACCCGACGATCCGACCAGCGCCCGGGTCGAGGAGCGGCACCTCTTCGCGCACCGGCACGCCGGCGACTGGGACATGGTCTCCGAAGCGAAGTGCGCGTTGAGCTGCACCGAAACCGAGTTCCTGGCCGAGGCCACACTCACCGTCCTCGAGGGCGGCAAGCCGTTCTTCCTCAGGAGTTGGTTGAAGCGCATTCCGCGCAACGGCGTCTGATTCTTAGGGCACCCGGCATTGCCGGGCCCTGGCAAACTGCATACAATGAGCGCGGCTTCAGCGAAGGGCCGCCATGCCGCAGTCGCTCGCGCCCGCAGATCTGGTCAACCTCGACCGCTACCCGATCGATGGCCTCGCGACCGCGCGGGGCAAGGCCCTGGTCGAGCTCTGCCGCGCCGACATGGCGTCCGAGGGCGGCGTCAACCTGCAGGGCTTCCTGCGACCATGGGCGATCGAGGCCTTGTGCGCTGAGGCGCTGAGTCTGCTGCCCCAGGCCTACTTGAAGGTGGCGCGCCGCAACGTCTACGGAACCCCGATCGATCCGTCATGGCCCGAGGATCATCCGGGTCGCCGTATGCTGATGGCCGAGGGCACCAACTCCCAGATCGCGTACGACCAGATCCCCGGGACCGCGGGCATCCGACGCCTTTACCTGTGGGACCGGCTCATGGCGTTCATCGCGGCCGTGCTCGATCGGCCACGGATTCATCCCTTCGCCGATCCCTTCCAAGCCCTGAACCTCATCTATGAGTACAAGGGCGCCGGCACGCCATGGCACTTCGACGGCAGTGCCTTCAACGTGACGCTGCTGCTGAAGGAACCCTTGGCGGGCGGGATCTTCGAGTACATGCCCTTCATCAAGAGTGACGACGAGCCGAACCTGTCCGGCATCCGGCGGGTGCTGGACGGCGACCAGTCCGGCGTGCGCGCGCCGGAGCGCCGCGCGAGCACGCTCACCATCTTCTCCGGCGAGCATTCGCTGCACCGCGTGACGCCGGTCGCCGGCGACGAAACGCGGATTTCCGCGGTGCTTACGTACGACGAGCGGCCGGACCGCGTCGATTCGGACCAGTCCAATATCCGCATCTACGGTCCGCGTGTCGCGGCCATCATCGCGAGGCGCGAGCGAGCGGACCACGATCACGCGGGCGCCTGACGGTCAGACACCGGCCCATGCGATGGCTGGATTCTGAAATCGGCAACCCGACGGTTCTCGGTAGGCTCAAGGCCGGAATCGGACTGCCTTGCTTGGACGCCAAAGCAGCCAACAAGCGACACGACGCCCAACCCGGCGTTCGAGGGTGAAACTGGGAGGACAGCATGGTGATGTTAGCAGATCTGAGCCGCCGTACCCTGCTCAAGGGTTCGATGGCGATTGCGGCGGGCACCGTGGTGCCATCGACCGCATCGGCGCAGGATTTGAAGATTATCAGGGTCCACGCCACGAAAGACATGGCCAACATCGATCCGTCCGAGCGCATCGACGTTAACGACGAACGAATCATGGCGATGATCTACAGCAGCCTGGTTCGCCAGAAGGAAGGCCTGGAGTGGGGCTGGGAACTCGACATCGCCGAATCGATCGAGGCGGTCGACCCGACACACGTCAGGTTCACGCTGCGCCCGGGCGTGTTGTGGACCAACGGATTCGGCGAGGTGACGACGGAAGATGTCAAGTATTCGTACGAGCGGATCGGCAAGCCGGAGAACGAATCGGCATACAAGATCGACTGGGAACTGCTCGATCACGTTGAGATCATCGACAAGTACACGGGCGTCATCGTCATGAAACAGCCGTCGGCACCGCTTTGGACGACCTCCTTGCCCGGTAGGTCGGGTTGCATCGTCTGCAAGGCGGCGATCGAAGGGGCCGGCGGGGGCAAGTTCTCGACGGATCCCATCGCCACGTCGGGCCCTTACAAGATTAAGGACTGGCAGCCCAACCAGAAGCTGGTGCTCGACCGCAACCCGGGCTGGAACGGCGAGGCCTACGAGTTCGACGAGTTCCACTTGGTTCCGGTGACCGACGAGAAGGCTGCGGAAGTCGCCTTCGAGGCCGGCGAGCTTGATTTGGCGTTCATTAGCATCAGTTCGATTCCGCTGGTGAAAGAGAACATTCCGGCCGGTGCCAAGCTCAACGTGCAGCCTTCGCTGAACTATCGTTGGGTTGGTATGAACGCTGAGCATCCGAAGCTGCAGGACATTCGGGTTCGCAGGGCCATCCAGCAGGCGATCAATGTCGAGGAGTACCTTCTGGCCGCGTACAATGGCGCGGCGGAGCGCTCCTTTGGCATCGTGCCGCCCGGCATGGTCGGCCACCGCGACTACAATCTCATGAAGTACGACCCCGCTGCGTCCAAGGCGCTGCTCGCCGAGGCGGGCGTGGGTGGCATCGAGCTGACGCTCAACATCATCAATAAGGCGGACGATCTGGCGGGGGCCCAGGTCGTCCAATCAAACCTGGCCGAGGTCGGGATTAAGGTCGAGATTATCCCGAACGACTCCGGCGTCTACTACACGCTCGGCCTCGAGTCCGAGGGCGAGATGTGGAAAGACGTACAGCTTACGATTCAGCGATTCGGCATCGGTTCGGACCCTAGTTGGGGCACGGCCTGGTTCGTCTGTGAGCAAGTCGGCGTCTGGAACTGGCAGCGGGTCTGCAGTACGGAGTTCGACGAGCTTCACCAGAAGGCGATGACCGAGCTCGACCCCGCGGTGCGTTATCCGATGTACATCCGCATGCAGGACATTATGGAGGAGTCGGGCGCCTACGTGTTCACGACCCACGGCCCCAACGCGTACCTGTATAGCGACCGCATTGTGCCGTCGCCGGATCCCGACGGTCGCTATCAATATCGTCTGAAGCACTTCAAGCTCGCCTAGTCGCTGTCGGGACTCTCGGTGCTGCCTCGAGCGCGTTCGCGCAGGCAGTACCGAGAGGGCGCAGGCCGGGCGCTCTCGAGGCCACCGTGCGCCGTGGACCCGGGTACGCGTATGGTGGAATGCCCTCCGTAGAGCCCGAGGCCCGGCGATGAATGACCCTGCGCTATTTCCGCGTCTCTTCTCGCCGTTTCGGGTTCGCGAGGTCGAGCTTAGGAATCGCATCGTCTCGACGGCGCACGGCACGACCACGTCCGTCGGGGGTCTGCCGACGGAAGCCACCGCTGCGTACCATGCCGCGCGGTCCCGCGGCGGCGTCGGCCTGATCATTCTCGAGGCCGCCGCGGTTCATGAAACCGGCGTCTACAACGACCGGTTCTTGAGCTGTCACCATGACGATGCCGTCCCAGGGTTTCGCCACGTCGCGGAGGCCGTTCACGCGCACGGCGCGCGCGTGTTCGGCCAGCTCTTTCACGCGGGCGCATCGATGCGCGGCCAGCGCGACGGATTGCGGCTGGTCCCCGTCGCGCCGTCCTATTCCGTCGCGGAGACGAGCCGGCAGCCAGCCCGGTCGATGTCCCTGACGCTGATCCGGGAGGTCATTCAGGCCTTCGGCAATGCGGCGGCGCGCATGATGGCAGCCGGCCTTGACGGCATCGAGATCAACGGCCGCAACGGCAACCTGCCCGCGCAGTTCCTCAATCCCCGCATCAACGTGCGCACGGACGACTATGGGGGAGACTTCCGCCGGCGTCTCCGGTTCCTCGCCGAGATCGTCGAAGAGGTGCGCGGCCGCATCGGCGACCGGGTTCCCCTGGGACTGCGCGTCTCGGCCGCGCCCATGGACGCACTCGGCCTGACGCCCGACGAGGTCGTCGACGCCTGCACGACGCTCGCTCCAGCCATCGACTTTTTCGACGTCATCGCCGGCGCGGTCGGGACCTACGCGGGGCTGAGCCACATCGTACCCCCGATGGGCATGCCCGGCGGCTATACGGCCGAGGGGGCCGCCGCCATACGCGCGGCGACGGGCCGCCCCGTTCTGGTCGCGGGACGCATCACCAGGCCCGAGCTCGCCGAGCGCCTGCTCGCTGAAGGGCAGGCCGACCTGTGCGGCATGACGCGCGCGCTCATTGCCGATCCCGACTTGCCGAACAAGGCTCGGACCGGGCGCGCGGATCAAATACGAGTATGCATTGGCTGCAATCAGGCGTGCATTGGGCACGAGCCCATGGGCGTTCCGGTGTCATGCATTCAGTATCCGGAGTCGGGCCGGGAGCTCGTCTTGCTGCCACGGACGCATGCCCGGCACATCCGTCGGGTCATTGTGGCCGGTGGCGGGCCGGCCGGCCTCAAGGCCGCTGCAGTCGCCGCCGAGCGCGGCCATCTCGTGAAGCTCTTTGAGCGCGAACGACAGTTCGGGGGCCAGGCGCTTGTTGCCGCCATGATCCCTGGCCGCGGCGAGTTCGGCGGTCTGGTCTCCAATCTCGTACGCGAGGCCCGGGCCTCGGGCGCCGAGCTCGTGTCTGGGTCGACCGTTGATGTCGAAATGATCCGAAGGGAGAACCCGGACGCCGTCATCGTCGCGACAGGAGCAGTGCCCAGTCGATCGGCGATGCCAGAGGTCGAAGGCATGGCCGCAGTGGATGCGGGCGCTGTGCTCGACGGCACGGCCAAGATCACGGGCCGCGTCGTGATTGCCGATGAGCGCGCCGACTGGGTCGGCATGGGTGTTGCCGAGAACCTCGCGCGCGAAGGCTGCCGGGTAACGCTGTGCGTGATGGCCGACGTCGCCGGCCAAGGACTCGACAACTACACGCGGTTCCGGTGGCTCGGCATCCTTCACGGCCTCGGCGTCGAGATCGTCCCGCACGTCCGGCTCGTCGGCGCGAGCCGGGACGCCATCGTCCTGCGCCACGTCGCGAGCCTGGTCCAGGTGGAGCGCGCGGACGTCGATGCCCTGGTCCTCGCGCTGCATCCGACGCCTGTCGTCGACTTGCGACAGGCGCTAGAGGGGCAGCCGTTCGAGACTCACGTGATAGGCGATTGCCTGGCGCCGCGGACCGCCGAGGAAGCGGTCTACGAAGGCCTCGTCGCCGGCCTTGCCGTCTAAGGCAGCGTCCGGTCGCGGATGTTGATCTAGGCGCGCGCGCCGACTTGCGCGGCCGATGCTTCGAGCCAGCGCCAATGCTGCCACTCATAGAGCGCGGCGCAGCGCCCGTCCGGGGCGAACTCCAAACGGAAGATCCCGTTGCCCTGACGCAGCCCCTTCTCGAAGTAGATGGCGTGGGCGAGCCACTGGACGACCGCCATGTTGCCGTCAATGTGCCAGATCTCCAGGGCGATGTGATTGCCGGTCCGCCGTTTCTTGCCGCCGGACCACATCGCGTGGAAGTCCCGCCCGTGGCTGGGCTCCGCGAAGGGCGACACCTGATACATCGCATCGGGCGTGAAGAGCGTGACCATGAGGTCGGCGTCATCGGTCTCGTACGACCGCTTGTACGCGGTGATCCACTTCGTCAGATCCGACTTGTTCATCGCAGAGCCATCCCTGAACGATCCTACGACGCGCGATGCGTCACACTAGGCGACCGGCCACCCTCGGCTCTTTCAAGAATGAGCCACCGATCGTGCTCACGCTCGCCCCAGTGTGGATAATTCTCGACGGCTCGGCACGCACCGTCGGGCGAGAAGCCCAAGTGGAGGATGCCATCGCACGAAGGGGCCGCTTGGCCCGTACCCGTGCCGTGCAGGCCCCAATGAACAAGGGCCGTCGAGGGCGTGTCCGCTAGGACTTTGAGGTGCATTCCGTGCGCCAGGACGTCGGGCCTCATGTCGCGGAGCACGGGAAGCGAGTCGGGCATGCCGAGGCACTGCACAATGAAGTCGGCGTCGCCACGAGCCAGCCTTTCCCGGAACGACCGCACCCAAGCATGGACCGGTCCCTGGTCGGGCGAGGAGTACCTGGCGCGAAACTGCGCCGGCGTGAAGGTCGTGTTGTGTTTGAACGCATTGATGAAGTGTGCCTGGTTGGCGAAGCCGAGGTCGTAGGCGATGTCGACGATCGGCTCGTCGCCCCATGCAAGGCGCTCGCGCGCCTGGATCAGCCGTTGCCGGATCAGATACTGGTGAACCGACATGTCGGTGAAGACGCGGAACAGCCGGCTCGCGTGGCGCGCGCTCAGGCGGCAGGTTCGCGCCAGCTCGGGGATGGTGATCCGCTCTCCGAGGTGTTCGTCCAGATGCTTGACCGCGGCGCGCAACTTGCCGACTGGCACGTGCGGGACCCCCGGCAAGACCGAGGGCCAGCGGCTCCACTCGATCTGCTCCGTGCACTTTTCCCCGCTGAATTCCATGGCGAAGACGCCGAAGCCTATCCTTCGGACGCGCAGCCGCGGCAGGGTCGTCAGGCATCGCCACAGCACGTAGGCGCGGTGCCGCTCGATGTTGACTACATTGAAATCGAGGAAGTTCTCGCATTGCCGGGTGGCCAGCGTTCGCCACAGCGTGTGCAATTGGTCGGAGCCGACGCGCCTTTCGAACGGACCGTTGACGTGCCGCCCGTTCGACGTGAACAGGCGCATCAACATCGATGCATCGAGACTCTCCCACGCGGTCCGATAGGAGTTCATCCAAGACCGCACGGCGAGCGCCGTCTGCCAGGGGGAGGCCCGCGATCCGATGGTTCCAACGCCAGAATTCATGGCCCGTCCGGAAGGTTCCATGGGCGCTCGAAGCGGCTACGACTCCGCTTCGCTTCGACTAGGACTCTGGCACATCGCGAAGTCGCGTTGAATAGCTGTCCTTCCGGACATGACGACAGAGCCGGGCCGGCGCGAGCCGGCCTACGGGTTCTCCGAGAAGCCCTTGGTCGGCGGGGCAGCCGCGGGGTGCCAATGCTGCCACTCGTGCAAGTGCCGGCACCTGCCGCCCTTCGCGAAGCGCAGGATGAAGACCCCATCGCCGTCGCGCGGCCCCATGTCCTTGATCGTGCTGCTCCCTTTCCAGTGCACGATGGCGGTATCGCCCTCCAATCTCCAGACCTCGAGCTCGATGTGGTTGCCCGACTGGCGGGTCTTGAGGCCGTCCCACATCTGCCGAAGTTCGCTGCCCCGCGCCGGCATCTGGAAGGGCGACGACTGATACGATGCATCGTCGCTGAAGAGCGTCAGGAACAGCTCGGTGTCGAGCTGCTCCCAGCTCTTCTTGTACTGCGCGATCCATTTGTCGAGGTCGGACTTCTTCATGGCGGTCAGTCCTTGTAGCGGCCGTGGAACCGGGCCTTCGCTTCCTCGAGGTAGCGGCCATCGGTCTGGGGCACCTTCGCGCTCGGATCCGCCTTCAAGAGCAGGGCCATGGGCGGCGGCTCGACCAGGGTCTGGGTGTCGCCGTCGACCCGGAGCGACTGACCGGTGATCTTCGATCCGGCATCGGAGCAAACGAACAGGACCATGTTGGCGATGTCCTCGGCATCGATGACATTGGGCAGCGAGAGCGACAGCCCGAAAGTCATGAAGTAGCGCTCGCGCGCCTCCCTGACGGAGATTCCCTGGGCCTGCGCCTCGCTCTTCATGCGCTCCTCCTGGCGCGTGGAAAAGACCGGCCCCGGGCAGATGGTGTTGACCCGGATGCCGTGGCCGCCGAGCTCCATGGCCAGCGAGCGGGCCATGCCGACCACGGCGAACTTCGTCGCCGCGTAGGTGATGGAGTAGGGATGACCCATGAGCCCGGAGGTCGAGGCGTTGATGACTATCGAACCGCCGCCGGCCGCCTTGATCATGGGCACTGCGCGGCGGACGACATGGAACGCGCCGTTGACGTTGACCGCCATTGCCTGGTTCCAGTCGTCGATGGCGACGTCCTCGATCGGCCCCCTGGGCCCGCCGATGCCGGTGTTGTTCATGACGATGTCGAGCCCGGACATCGACCTGTCGATGTCGCCGAACAGCCCGTCGACCTGGGCCGGATCCGAGATGTCGGTCAGGCTCGTGCCGATCGAGGGCTCTTCCTTCTTGAAGGCGTCGAGCCGGCTCCGATCGACGTCGCAGATGTGAACGCGCGCGCCGTTCCTGATGAAGCCCAGCGCGACCATCTTGCCCATGCCCCGGCCGGCGCCGGTGACGAGCACGCGCTTGCCCTCGATTCCGCGATACACACCGATGTGCTTCGTCTCGTGCATGTCTCAATATCCAGTTGATGGATGTGTGGCCACTGCTTGCGCATACGTGACGTCAAGAATGGATCGGCTTGCTTTCAAAAAGCGGCCACGACGTCCCAGCCAGCGCGCCACGGCGACGAAGCCACCCGATACGAAGCGACTTGGAATGGTGACTTACTGGTGACTTGCTCTGAGTTTAGCCAATCGCCACACAACAAAAAAAGGCCCGATAAGTGTATGACTTATCGTGCCTATTCGCTGGTGGGCGCAACAGGACTCGAACCTGTGACCCGCTGATTAAGAGTCAGCTGCTCTACCAACTGAGCTATGCGCCCTTAGCGAAGCGCCCCTATAGCAGAGGCGTCCGATCCGTGTCGAGGGGGCGGGCGCCTTGGGCCTAGGCCACGGCTACCGGCCTTGCCGCGGGCGTAATGGCAAGAGTGTCGTCGGGTGAAGCGACCTCGGCAATCACGACCGTGTTCGCCGGCTTGACTGATTGCGCCCACTTGGCGCGATACATCGCCGCGTCGGTCGCACGGACCATGGCCTCCGGATCGCCGGACGCCGCCGGATCGAACTGGGCCACGCCGATCGAGACGTAGACGCGCGGTTCGCCAACGTCGTCGAGCATCGCGACGAGCCGGTTCATGACGTCCGCGCCCTCGGCGGCCGTCGCTCCCGGCAGCAGCATGGCGAATTCGTCACCCCCAAGGCGACACGCGACATCGGTCTGACGCTTCGTGTCGTTGAGCGCCTGGGCAATCCATTGGAGCACGGCGTCGCCCGCCGCGTGACCCAGGCGGTCGTTGACGGCCTTGAAGTCATCGATGTCGATGTAAGCCATCGACAGCGGCGAACCCGTCCGTTCGGCGAGCGCGGCGAGGGTCCGGAGGTGCTTGTTGAATCCGGCGCGATTGGTGAGCCCGGTTACCGTATCCGTTTCCGATAGCCTCTGGATCTGCTGGGTCCGCTGGACGACGACGTCCTCGAGGGTCGCCGCGTACCGCTCGGCCTGTTCCTTGGCCATCGTCGCCTCGGCCGCCATGGCGTGGATGTAGGTGTCGAACACGAGACCCGCGTCGAACAGCAGGATCTTGCGAATGGCCGCCTTGACCGAGACCAGCCTGTCACCGGCCCCCGAGGCCGCGTTGCGTTCAAGTGTCCCCATGACCACATCGCTCAGCATCCAGAGGGCCGCGAGGAACAGCTTGGGCGTCACGCCCAGCCGGTGGTGAACCTTACCGACGCGGAGCCTGAGCGCGACGTAATCGGCATCGATTTGGCCCGAGAACATTTCGAGCACATAGCGTCGCATATAGCCCTTGAGCCGGCCGAGCGTGTCGCTGTCGCCGATGACCAGGGCGATCTCCGGGATGCGCGTCTGACGGCGATAGAACTCGTCGACGATCGCGTTGACATTCACCGCGATGGTGTTCCGGACCGAGGCGAGGGCCGCGACGTCGTCGTCGGAGAACTCGAACAGCCGCTTGCGTAGACCGACCTCGAGATCGGTCAAATGCATCTGCTCCGCGAGCGAACGGTCGGTGGGAACGACCAAGATCGATCTCCCGAGTCACCGTGCCTACTTGGCGCATCAAGGTCATCATGACTGTGCAACGGGAACGATCAAAGAAGCGTAAATGGCGGCCCTCGGCGCAGGGTCCGTCGCCCCCGACTAACGTGCCGCGACGGCGACGACCTCGATCAGGTAGTCGGGGGTCGCGAGCAAGGCTTGGACAGTCGCCCGGGTTGGCATGTTCTTCTTGTCGACCCACTTGTCCCACACCGCGTTGTACGCCGCGAAGTGGCGCATGTCGGAGAGATAGACTGTGCACGCGAGCAGCTTTCTCTTGCTCGTACCCGCCGCCTTGAGCAACGCACCGACGGTCTTGAGCACGCTCTTGGTCTGCGCGGTGATGTCGCCCTTGGGATTCGACGCCACCTGGCCGGCGAGATAGACGGTGTCGCCGTGGATCACGACGGCGGAGAAACGCGCGCCCGGCAGCAGTCGCTCGATCGATCCGGAACCGGACGCCTTGCGCGGTGTACGACGTTTGGGCATGGCAACCTCCTATCCACCCATCGACATGCCGCCGTTGACGCGCAGCACCTGTCCGGTGATGTAGGCCGCGTCGTCGGAGGCCAGGAACGCCATCGCGGCCGCGATCTCCTCGGGCTTGCCGTAGCGCCGCATGGGCACCAGGCCGAGCGCCGCCTCGAGACCGGCGGGGTCGATCTCGCCAAGCATCTCGGTCGCGATGTAGCCGGGCGAGACCGCGTTGACCGTGACGCCGTCGCGCGCGACCTCGGCCGCGATCGGCCGCAGCATCGCGGTGATGCCGCCCTTGGACGCCGTGCACACCGAGTAGCTGTTGCCACCGAAGTCGGCGACCTCGGTGATGCAGCTCCCGGTCGCGATGATCCGGCCCCATTTGCGCGCGATCATGTGGGGCAGCGCGGCGCGCGTCATCTGGAAGAAGCCGTCGAGGTTGCTCTCCATGGCGCGGTCCCAGTCCTCGTCGGTCGAATCGACGAAGCGCTTGTCGATGACGATGCCGGCGTTGCTGACCAGGATGTCGAGGCGGCCGAAGCGCTCGAGCGCCGCCGCGACGATCTTCTCCGCCTCGCGCCGCACCCCGACGTTGCCCTTGACCGCGATCGCCTCGCCGCCCTTGGCGCCGATCGCATCGACGACGGCGCGCGCCTTGTCCATGGTCTCGCGGCAGTGCACCACGACCTTCGCGCCGTCGGCCGCGAAGCGCTCGGCCACGGCGCGCCCGATCCCGCGCGAGCTGCCGGTGACGATGGCGACCTTGCCCCGCAAGTCCATGATTCCCCGTCCTCGACATCGAACCCTAGAGCAACATCCGATCGGATGGAACCATCGGGTTCCATCCGATCGGATAAAGTTGCTCTAGTTTTAAGTAGGCTAGAGCAGCTTTATCCGGTCGGCGGATCGCCGGAGGCGATTCCACTCGACCGGATGCTGCTCTAGAGCAAACTCCGTTCGGATTGAACCGCCGTGTTCAAGCCGAACGGATGAAATTGCCCTGGCTTCAATAATCCAGGGCGGCACCCGGTCGGCGCGGCACGGCGATGTCACGGTGCACGTTGACGCTGGCGAGCAGGCCGAAGCCGAACAGGATCGTCAGCATCGAAGTGCCGCCGTAGGACACCAGCGGCAGCGGCACGCCGACCACCGGGACCAGGCCGGTCACCATGGCGACGTTGATGAAGACGTAGAGGAAGAAAACGCTGATCAGCCCGACCGCCAGCAGCCGGCCGAAGTGGCTCGCGCTGCGCAGCCCGATGACGTAGCCGTAGACGACGATCAGCGCGTAGACCCCGATCAGGGCGAGCGCGCCGATCAGGCCGAACTCCTCGGCGAGCATGGTGAAGATGAAGTCGGTCTGCCGCTCGGGCAGAAAGCTCAGGTGGCTCTGGGTGCCCGCCATGAAGCCCTTGCCGGCGACGCCCCCGGCGCCGAGCGCGATCTTGGACTGCAGGATGTGGTAGCCGGCGCCGAGGGGATCGCGCTGCGGGTCGAGGTAGATCAGGATGCGATCGCGCTGATAGGCGTGCAGGAACTGCCACGCCACCGGCAGGGCCGCGAGAGCCAGCGCCCCGGCGGCGGCGAAGTAGCGCAGCCGCACCCCCGCCGCGAAGAACACCACCGCGCCGCTGACGACCAGCATGACGCCGGTGCCGAGGTCCGGCTGCTTCATCACCAGGCCCGCCGGGGCCAGGACCATGAGCAGCCCGACGACGACCGCCCAGAATCCAGGCGCGCCCTCGGTGCCGATGCCGTGGAAATAGCGCGCGAGCGCCAGAATCATGGCGACCTTGACGACCTCGGACGGTTGCACCTGGATGACCCACAGGTCGAGCCAGCGCTGGGCGCCCATGCCGATGCTGCCCATGACGTCGACGAGCACCAGCAGCGCGATCGACAGCGCGAAGATCACATAAGCCCAGCGGTGCCAGAGCCGGATGTCGATCAGCGCGACGCCCAGCAGGATCGCGAGCCCGACCCCGAAGCGCACCATCTGGGGCATCGCCCACGGCGTCATGCTGCCGTTCGCCGCGGAATAGAGCATGGCCCCGCCGACCGCGCCGAGGGCAACGAGCAGGAGCACGAGGCCCCACGCCACGCGGCCGAGCTTGTCGGCCAGGCCCATGCGCCGACGTTGGAATGCCCGCAGGCTCACGGGATGACCCTCAGACCGCGCGCAGGGCGCCGGGCCCCGGGCCGTCGCCGTCGGGGTTCCGGGCCGAGCCGCGGCGCTGGGCCTCGTGCAGGATGTCGCGCACGATCGGCGCCGCCGCCTTGGAGCCCGAGCCGCCGTGCTCGACGACGACCGCGCACGCGTAGCGCGGCCGCGCCACCGGCGCGAAGGCGACGAACAGCCCGTGATCGCGCTGCTCCCACGGAATGTCCTCGGGCTTGCGCTTGGCGTCGCGTTCGGCCTGTGTCACGCGGCGCACCTGTGACGTGCCGGTCTTGCCCGCCATCTCGTACCCCGGCTCGGTGATGCGCGAGCGGTACGCCGTGCCGCGCTCGCTGTTGGTGACGCGGTCCATGCCGGTCCTGACGATGTCCAGGTGCTCGGGGGCGACGCCGAGGTCCGGCGCCGGCTCGCGCGCCGCGCCGCGCGCGAGCCGCGGCAGGAGCGCGCGGCCCGAAGCGATGCGCGCGACCATCAGCGCGAGCTGGAACGGCGTCGTCAGCACGTAGCCCTGGCCGATGCCGGCGACGACCGTGTCGCCGGGATGCCAGGGCTCGCCGTAGACCGCCTCCTTCCACGCCGTGGTCGGCATCAGGCCCGGCTTCTCGCCCGGCAGGTCGAGCCCGACGAGGCCGCCCATGCCGAGCCGGTTGGCCATCTCGGAGATCCGGTCGATGCCGATGCGCCGCGCCGTCTCGTAGAAGAAGACATCACACGATTGCTGGATCGCCTCGATCATCGCGACGGTGCCGTGGCCGCCCTTCTTCCAGCAGCGGAACGTCGCGTTGCCGAGCCGCAGCTGGCCGGGGCAGAAGACGCTGTTTGCCGCCGTCACCAGCCCCGACTCGAGCGCCGCCAGCGCGACCGCGATCTTGAACGTCGACCCGGGCGGGTACTGACCCGCGATCGCCTTGTTGATGAGCGGCCCGTGCTTGTCCTCGACCAAATCCTGCCAGGCGCGCTGGCTGAGCCCGTGCGCGAACAGCGCCGGGTCGTAGCTCGGCACGGTCGCCAAGGCCAGCACCTCGCCGGTCTCGACGTCGATCACCGCGGCCGATCCGGTCTCGGCGCCGAAGCGCTCCGCCGCGAACGCCTGAAGCCCCGCGTCCATGGCCAGCACGACGTCGTCGCCGGGGCGCCCTTCGTCGCGCGCGAGCTCGCGGATGACGCGCCCGAACGCGTTGACCTCCACCTGGCTGGTTCCGGCCGTGCCGCGCAGGACCGTGTCGTACTGCTTCTCGATGCCGCTCTTGCCGATGCGGAAGTCGGGGTGGCGCAGCAAGGGGTCGTCGGTCAGCTCGGACTCGGAGACCGGGGCGACGTAGCCCGTGACGTGGGCGGTGATCGCCCCAAAGGCGTAGTCGCGGCTGCGTCCGGCCTCGACGGTGACCCCCGGCAGCGCGGGCGTGTTAACCTCGACACTGGCGACCTCGTCCCAGGACAGATCCTCGCGCACGGTCACCGGGACAACCCCCAGCGTCCGCTCGGCCTCGCGCAGCACCCGCCGGACATCGTTGTCCTCCAGCGCCACCAGCCCGCCGAGCCTGGCCAGGGTCGCTGCCAGGTCGGCGACCTGCTCGGGCACGACGATCAGCCGGTAGTCCTGCCGGTTGGCCGCCAGGGTGGCGCCGAACCGGTCGAGGATGCGGCCGCGCGGCGGCACGATGAGGCGCAGGTTGATCCGGTTGTCCTCGGCGAGCAGCGCGTAGCGCTCGGCCTCCTCGACCTGGAGCTCGTAGAGCCGCGCGCCGAGGCCGGCGAGCAACACCCCCTTGCCCGCCGCGAGCAGCGCCGCGCGGCGCGTGAACATCCTCGAGCGCTGGACGTCCCTCGGCACCGCCTACCCCGCGCGGGCCACGAGCTGATCGACGCGGCCGAACAGCCACGCCGCAGCCGGGAACAGGACCAGGGTCAGCACGAGCTGGACCATGATCGGGCCGGGCGGCGCCAGCGCCCCGCGCGCGAGCCCGCCGAGCAGCCACGCCCCGGCGACGGCGACCGGAGCGACGACGACGAAGCCCCACCACATCAGCGCGAACGGCTTGCCGAGGAAGACGCGGCGCTGGGACACGACCAGCCAGCGCATCAGCAGCAAGACCAGCGCGCCGAGCCCGAAGGGCGTGCCGCCGATCGCGTCGTCGATCAAGCCGATCAGCATCACGGTCGGCGCGGTCAACAGCTCGGGCCTGCGGACGGTCCAGAAGAACACGGCCGCGAGCGGCAGCAGCGGCGCGACGGTGCCGAGGTGGGGGACGCCGAGCGGCGTGCGCCCGACCAGCACGCACAGCAGCGTGATCGCCGCCGGCACCACGGCCGCGATCTGGCCGGCGGGTCCGCGCGGCGCGAGGTTCAGCACTCCCCTGCCCTCACCACGGCGGCTCGAGCGGCCCCGCCTCGCGCGTTTCCGGCAGGATGCCGGGCACCGCGTAGTCGAGCACGGTGACGAACTCGAGCCGGTTGGCGTCGACGAGCGGGCGCAGGATCACCATGTCGTCGATCACCTCGGTGACGATGCCGCCGGCGAGGCCCGGCGGGATCAGGCCGCCTTCGCCCGAGGTGACGACGCGATCGCCGACGCGGACGGTCGCGTCCTCGGGCAGGAACTGCAGGCGCATGCGTTCGGAGTTGTCGCCGGCGAGGATCGCTGGAGCGCGCGTCGTCTCGACGCGGATCGGGACGCGGCTGTTGAGGTCGGTCAGCAGCAGCACGCGGGCCGTGCGCCGGCCGACCTCGACGATCCGGCCGACCAGGCCCTCGGGCGCGATCACGGCCTGGCCATCGACGATGCCCTCGCGCTCGCCGGCGCCGATCAGCAGCGTCCTGACGAAAGCGCCGCCCGAGGTCGCGACGACCCGGGCCGTGACGAACGAGGCGTGCGGCTCGGGCACCACGCGGGCGAGGGCGCGCAGCGTCTCGTTCTCGACCGCCAGGCGGCGCGCGACGTCCTGCCATTGCAGCAGGCGGGCGTTCTCCTCCCTGAGCCGCGCGTTGTCGTGCCAGATGTCGAGCACCCGGCCGGCCTCGTCGGCGACGCCGCGCGCCGCGGCCACCGGCCGGCCCAGCATGGCGAGCGCGGGCACCACCGTGTCGACCACGCGCACCCGGATCGCGTCGACCACCGGATTGCCCAGGTGGTCGAGCACCATGAGCAGCACCGCCGCGCCAACCAGCAGGCCGAAGGTGAACCGCCCCAGGATGGCGCCGAGCGGGACCGCGAAGCGGCGGATCGAGACAGCCTTCATGGCGCGCGCCCCGCGCTGGAGTATGTTCCGGCCAAGTGGAACCGGCGCACCGGCCGCCCTTCGAGACGCGTGCTCCGCACGCTCCTCAGGGCGAACGGCGGTCCGCACAACACCGGTTCCATTCGATCGGACCGCGTCACGAAGCACGGCAGCATGTATTTCAGCGGCCTGCTCAAACGTGGTCCGATGAGCTGGACCACACCCCACGCCGCGTCGATCGGCCCACCACCGTCCAGCCGCGCGGCCCAGGGCGGCCGTCCGGCCTGTTCGTCACCTGGGCGAGCGGCGGTCATGGCGTCAATCGAACTGGTTGTAGAGGACGTGCCTCAGGGTCTTGAGCTCCTCGAGCACGCGCCCGGTGCCGAGCGCGACGCAACTTAGCGGCTCCTCGGCGATCGTCACCGGCAAACCCGTCGCCTGGCGCAGCACCAGGTCCGTGTTGTGGAGCAGCGCGCCGCCGCCGGTCAGCACGATGCCCTTGTCGACGATGTCGGCGGCGAGCTCGGGCGGGGTCTGCTCGAGCGCGACTTTGACCGCCTCGATGATGGCGCCGACCGGCTCGGCCAGGCTCTCGGCGATCTGGCGCTGGCCGATGAGCAGCTCCTTCGGCACGCCGTTCATCAGGTCGCGGCCCTTGATCTGCATCGAATCGCCGTCGCCGTCGTCGGGCGCGCAGGCCGAGCCGATCTGCTTCTTGATGCGCTCGGCCGAGCCCTCGCCGATCAGCAGGTTATGGTTGCGCCGGATGTAGGCGATGATCGCCTCGTCCATCTTGTCG
>JBBDQV010000185.1:0-18770 GCA_040905845.1 Alphaproteobacteria bacterium
CCGTCGACCTTCAACGCTTCACCGCGATCGCTCCAACGGGTTCTTCGAGGTGTCCTCTTGACCATTGATGAAATCCTCGTACTGAGCTTGTCAAAGTGTGAGGCGGGGTGAGAGTCGGTTCATTCGCCCGTCGGCATCCCATCCAGACGACCTTGGGAATCCCCTTCCGAGTCAACCTCACCGACCCCTGATATTAAACGTAAATTCTCACAATTGGTATAGCGTTCGCACCAAAACCCGCCTTAAACCGCCGCAATCCTTCGTTATTAGCAGCTGCGATCCCAAGGTTGAAAATTTTGAACCCGCGCACCAAAAGATCTTTGGCGGTCTCGTGAATTAAGAAATGAGCAGCACCAAGACGCATACCCTCAGTATTTGCACCAGCCTTATAATAAACACATGAAACTCCATATTCCACCAAGAATGCAGACGCCAATATTTGGTCGTTCTTGCCAAATTGAACAAATCGACCAAGGCCAGATCGTAAGAATCGACGAATAGAATCAATCCCAGATGGTTCTGCGACAGGCTCACCCCGATCTTGCCTTCGATTCATAGATTCAGACCATAACTCCAAATGCACACCCATGGCACTCTTCGTCGGCAAACTAAATGGTTTCATTTCCTCGGAAAGAGCTCGTCTGATGTTGCGTCGATGATTTTGGCTATAGGATAACATACCTTCAGAGTAATCAGGATCCATGACGTAAAATTCTGCCCTATGTAAGTCTTTCGGAGTGAAACGTTTATAATCAGTTGGCATATCTCGGCCACCAATAAATTCAACTAAGATACTCGTTGATTTCTGAATATTAACAATGACATCAATAATGCTCCAAAATCTCTTATCCAAAATAAAATTACTACGAGTAGATATAACTAATTGTCGACTGCGAACGCCAAAATTTAAACACACTAGAGCACTCATGACATTACAACCCGATGAATCAAGAACATTAAAAATACCGAACTTATGTCGCTTTATTAGATTTGCATAAGCTATAGGTGAATACAAAAAAAGCCAATCCATTTCATCAGATGTTTCACGGATACAATCATCTTTCAATGGAGTTATATTAATAGACAAATCCGATGATCGAAAGAAAATATGACGAAGCGACCAGCGTTCAAGCATTTTCAAAACCTAACATCTAGGTTTATTCTTGTGCTCATTCATGTGTCACTGCATATCTTATCGCATTATCGAGATCATATCATGAAACCTATCCATACGCGATACGACGATAGATGCCTTACATTGTAAAATTTTACCATGCAGACGGCCGAAGGTCCAGCGAACCCCGTCATTGCGTATCGGGGCGCCGGCTGCGTCCCACAGTCGGGCGAACGCCAATCCGCCTCGGTGGGAAGGGTCGATATAGAGGCCCGGGTCCCAGGCACACAAGCCCTTGGGGCGCAACTCGATGCGCAGCCGGAAGGCGTCCTCGTTGAAGCGATCGAACACCATCCAGATGAGGCCGATCATGTCGCGGTCCCTCTTTTATGCCCGGGCACACGGCGCCCTGTTCGAACCTGAACCGCGCGACCTCCTCCGGCGCATCGAGCGCGGCCAATGCCTCGTGCCCTGGTCCGACGGGTTCGATTGGCGTGGAGCGGCCTCGTCCGGCCCGTAGCCGGGGCTCGTGCGCCACGGGCTGGACCATCAACTAAGGCTGGGCGAAGCTAACTGGCAGGCCCAGGAGGTCGGCGGCCCGATCGAGCACGTAGACCGATCCGGCGACCATTCCGTACCGGCGGATGGGGTCGACAAGGCGCCTCAGCACGCGATCGGGGCTCGCATGGATGGAGGGTCGTCGCCTGGCGACCTATTCGCCACCCGTGGGGTACTCGATGAAAAGCATATAACCCTCCTTGCCCTGACCGTTTGCATTCCAATAGAAACCGTCAGGTAAGGACCAGTAGTGCACCGGGAAATACTCCCTGCAATACGAGGTCCCGGTGTTCTTCGGCATTCCGCCCTCGACGTTCCATTGCGACCCCTAGATCTGGAAGCTGCCCGGTTTGAACTCGGTGCCATCGACCCATTGAAACTTGTGGAACTCGCATCAATAGCGCAGGCCGATCCAAGCCGCCTCGGTCGGGCGGAGCGTTTCGCGCAGGAACTTGTGGACCGCTGGGCTGGGCACGATGGCGAACCGGCCCGGCACCCCCTTGCACAGGCGGCCGAGGGCGAAAAGCCGAGAGCGCTCCCAACCTATTTCAGGGCTTAGCGGTCCGCGATCCGAGTAGCCGAGCCCCATCTGAACCAACTCGAAGTAGCTCTTGGTCTCCGAGTCGTAGACCGGCGTATCCAGCAAAGCTTGGCTTCGCCCGAGACCGGGCTCAAGAATGTCCAGAAAAGAGCGCCGAGGGCCACGGCTCGCAGGGCGCCCAGAACCCCCTGTTCGACGATCGAGGGTTCGATTCGAACGGATCTCATCCGAAGCTCCTCCAATCGGCCGGCGAGCGTCTCGCTCGGCTGCTCGGCAACCAATCCCTGGCGAGAAGCATGCCATGGGACATCAAAGGCGGTCCCGTCAAGCGGATGCGGGGCCGTCACGCATGGTCACCCGGAGCGACGGTTCATTTCGGTCAGCCATGCCGTCGTGCAGTCGATGACTTGGTTTCGCCATTGGACCTGTGAGAACGTGTGGTCGGCGCCGGGCAGGCGAACGCTCGTCACCCTGGGGGCGTCGAGCAGGCCGCGCCACGCCGGACCCTTGGCCGCGTCCTCGAACTCCCGGGCGGTCAGGTCGTTGCCCGAGAGGATCAACAGCGCGCGCCCGTCGAAGCGGCACAGACCATCGGCCATGCGCATGGGCAAGGGGTCGGCGCCGGTCGCGGAGCCGGCGGTGGACCGCCCGATCGCCGCGGCGACGCTGGCCCCGAAAGGGCGCAGCGCGCCGGCCATGTCGAGCTTGCCGGTCGCGAGCTTGCGCCACAGTGCGCGGTTGAACAGCCGGCCCGCGTAGTAGTGGCGCAGCCGCGCCTTGGCCAGTCCTTCGGCCGTGCGCACCCACGGGTTGACCAGGACGATCCCGGCGACGCGCGGGTCCGTATGGGCGTAAATCATGATCGCCGATGCGGCGTCGCACAGCCCCCACAGCGCGACGCGCTCGACTCCGGGGGCGCGCGCCACGAGCGCGTCGATGGCGGCTCGGATGTCGGCGCCGATGCCCTCGAAGCCGACGAAATCGCCTTCGCTGTCGCCCATGCCCCGGTAGTCGAAGCGCAGCACCGGGAACCCGGCGCCGGCCATGGCCCGCGCGATCGTCACGAACTGCCGGTGGCTGCCCACGCGATACTGCGGCCCGCCCACCACCAGAACGACGCCGACGGTCGAGGAGGGCGCCGCTGGATGCAGGATGCCGACCAGATCGGCGCCCTGGCACGGAAAGGCGAACGCCGCCTCGGCCGCGCTCACGGCGCGCGCTCCGTCAGCAGGGCCGTCGTCGCCGCGATCAGCGCGGGCGCGAGCGTCGTCTCCTGCAGGGACCAGAACGGCTCGCCCCCGACCACCGCGTGACGGACGTCGCTCCCCGCCTGCTCCCAAGCCTCGATCACGCCGCGACTCGCGGGGCTAGGACTCGCCCCCGGCTCCGGTGCAACGTCGACCCAATCGACGCGCACGCCGGAGGGCGGCGGCAGCTCGGCCAGCCTGAGCCGGTCGATCGCCTGGGTCAGAGGCGCGCTCAAGGGGTAGCCGGCGACCTCGAGCACCTCGCCGGCGGCCAGCCTGGCGCGCAGCTCCTTCGTGGTCGTGCGCGCCTCGGCCGCGACCGCCATGTCGCCCGCCAGGCGCAGACGCAGCACCTGGGTGATCAGAGCCTCGCCGCTGCCGACCGGCTGCCACAGCACCAGGCGCTCGACGCCGAGACCGGCAGTCCGCGCGAGCTCCGCCGCCATCAACGCGCCGAGCCGGATGCCGAGGACCACGATGCGCGCGCGTCCTCGTCCGGCCAGCCAGCGCAGCCCGGTCTCCAGGTCGGCTCGCCAGCCGTCCCAGCGCGCCCCGGCGAAATCGCCCGCGCTGTCCCCGGTTCCGTATGGGTCGACGACCAGGCTGCCGATCCCTTGCTCGGCGAGCGCCGCCATCTGCACGGCGATCATGCGGCGCGATCGGTTCAACTCCTCGGCGAACGGCGGCGCCACCACCACGTCCAGGACTCGGTCGGGTCGCGCCGGTGCGCGGCGCAGCGCGAACAGAGGCCCCTGCGGACCGTCGAGAAAGAAGGGTTCCAGTCCTGGCACCGGGTCAGCGTGCTCGGGATTCACCTCGCGGCACGATAGACCGTCGCGGAGCCCCCGCGCACGTCGAGCGCCTCACGTCGCCTCCCCGGCGCGCAGCGCGCGCTTGCGCTCGTGGGACAGCAGCATGCGCTTGCGCAGCCGGATCGACTTCGGCGTCACCTCGACCAGCTCGTCGTCGGCGATGTAGGCGATCGCCTGCTCGAGGGTGAGGCGGCGCGGCGGGGTCAGCATGACGTTCTCGTCCTTGCCAGCGGCGCGGATGTTGGTCAGCTTCTTCATCTTCAGCGGGTTGACGACCAGGTCGTTGTCGCGGCTGTTCTCGCCGATGACCATGCCGAGGTAGACGCGCTCGCCCGGCGCGATGAACAGCGCGCCGCGCTCCTCGAGGTTCCACAGGGCGTAGGCCACCGCGGCGCCCTCGCCGTTGGCGACGAGCACGCCGTTGCGCCGGCCGGAGAGCCCGCCGCGGTGCGGCCCGTAGCCCCGGAACGTCCGCACCATGACGCCGGTGCCGCGCGTGTCGGTCAGGAAGTCGCCGTGATACCCGATCATGCCGCGCGAGGGCACAACGAAGGCGAGCCGCACCTTGCCGGCGCCCGAAGGCCGCATCTCGGCGAGCTCGCCGCGCCGGCGCGAGATCGCCTCGACGACGACGCCGGAAAAGCCTTCGTCGACGTCGACCAGCACGTCCTCGAGCGGCTCGAGGCGCGCCCCCGTGAGCGGATCGGTGCGGAACAGGACGCGCGGCCGGCCGATCGAAAGCTCGAAGCCCTCGCGCCGCATGGTCTCGACCAGGACGCCGAGCTGCAATTCGCCGCGCCCGGCGACCTCGAAGGCGTCGCCGCCTGGGAGCTCCGTCACGCGGATCGCGACGTTGCCCTCCTCCTCGCGCAAGAGCCTGGCGCGGATCATGCGCGAGGTGATCTTGTCGCCTTCGGTGCCGGCGAGCGGCGAGTCGTTGACCGAGAAGGTCATGGCGAGCGTCGGCGGGTCGATCGGCGTGGCGGAGATCGGCGCCTCGAGCGCGATGTCGCCGAGCGTGTCGGCCACGGTCGCCTCGGCGCACCCGGCGATGGCGACGATGTCGCCGGCCTCGGCGACCTCGACCGGCGTGCGCTCGAGGCCGCGATAGGCCAGGAGCTTGGTCGCCCGGAACCGCTCCAGTTCCTGGCCCTCGCGCGACAGCGCCTTGATGATGTCGTTCTGGCGGATGCGCCCCGCGTGGATGCGCCCGGTCAGCACGCGGCCGATATAGGGGTCGTACTCCAGGATCGTCGCCAGCATGGCGAAGCGGCCGTCGGCCTCGACCGTCGGCGCCGGGACGTGGCGCACGATCAGGTCGAACAAGGGCGCCAAGTCGACCTTCGGCCCCTCGGGCGCTAGCGCCGCCCAGCCCTCGCGCGCCGAGGCGAACAGCGTCGGGAAGTCGAGCTGGCGGTCGTCGGCGCCGAGCACGGCGAACAGGTCGAACACCTCGTCGTGGACCACGTGGGGGCGGGCGTCCGAGCGATCGACCTTGTTGACGACGACGATCGGTCGCAACCCGAGCGCCAGCGCCTTGCCGACCACGAACTTGGTCTGAGGCATCGGCCCGTCGGCCGCGTCGACCAGGACGAGCACGCCATCGACCATGCCGAGCACGCGCTCGACCTCGCCGCCGAAGTCGGCGTGGCCGGGCGTATCGACGATGTTGACGCGGACGCCGCGCCAGACCACGGAGGTGCACTTCGAGAGGATGGTGATGCCCCGCTCGCGTTCGAGGTCGTTGCGGTCGAGCGCCCGCTCCGCCACGGCCTGATTGGCGCGGAACGTGCCACTCTGGCGCAGCAGCACGTCGACCAGGGTCGTCTTGCCATGGTCGACATGGGCGATGATCGCGACGTTGCGCAGGTCCATGAGATCCCAAGGGGTACCCGTGCCATGTGGGGTGGCGGGCGGGGCGGCGCAATCTGCCGGTCCCGGCCGTGCCGATCAAGCGCGGGTTTTCGTGCGATCGCGGGGCTATACTTCCCCGAGACGCAATCGAATTGGGTGGCACCGATGGCCAAGGGCGTGAAGCAGATGCTGGCGGAGGCGAACGCCGCAGTGAAATCGACGACGGTCGAGCAAGCGAAGGCGCTGGTCGGCGCGCCCGGCGTCGTCTTCCTCGACGTGCGCGACGCCGACGAACTCAGGAAGACCGGCACCATCCCCGGCGCCGTGCATGCGAGCCGCGGGATGCTCGAGTTCTTCGCCGACGCCGAGTCGCCATACCACAAGCCGGCGCTCGATCGAACGAAGCGCCTCGTCGTCAACTGCGGCTCGGGCGGGCGCTCGGCGCTCGCGTGCCGGACGCTCCAGGACATGGGTTACGGCGCAGTCGAGAACCTCGTTGGCGGCATGAGCGCGTGGCTGGAGGCGGGCGGTCCGACCGAGCCGTTCAGGGGTTGACCGCCGCCACCTTGGCGCCGAGCTCGGTCTCGAGGTCGGCGATGCGCTGGCGCAGCGGCGCGACCGAAGCCTCGATTTCGGCCAGGGTGTAGCGCGGCGTGATGTGCTGGGGGCAGTTCCAGTCGAACGCCTCGACCTTGATCAGCACGCCGCGTTCGACCCGGGCCTTGTAGCCGGGTTGCTCGAGGCGGCTCAACATCTGCTGACGTTCGCCGCCGATCAGGATCGCCCGGCCGAACAGCTTCAGTCGTCTCTTGTTGGCGTAGTCCATGAAAAACAGCGCCACCCGGTCGTCGGTGGACAGATTTCCGACGCTGATGTACTGCCGGTTGCCGCGAAAGTCGGCAAACCCGATGGTCGTCGCGTCGAGCACACGGACGACCCCGGCGGGCCCGCCCCGGTGTTGGACGTAGGGCCAGCCGGTCGCGCTCACGGTGGCCATGTAGAAACTGTCGCGCGCGGCGATGAAGTCGATCTCGTCCTGCTCCAGGACATGGCTCCTGTCGTCGCCTTCGTCCATGCGCAGGTAGCTCTTGCGGCTGCCGAGCGCTTCCTGGACTTGACGCACCGGATCGGTGAAGGCGATCGCGCCGTAGCGGTGGCTCATGATGGTCTCCTGTTTCGCGCACCCACGGGGCAGCGAGGGCCCAGCGACCAGCAGGACATAGGCGCCGCTTGACGGGAAATAATGGCCCATGTACGTAAGAGATAATTGCGTAGAGCGAAATAATAGATGGATCGCCTGCACGAGATGGGTGTGTTCGTCGCGGTCGCTTCCGCCGGCGGGTTCGCCAAGGCGGGCAAGCGCCTGCGCCTGTCGCCGCCGGCCGTGACCCGGGCCGTCGCGCGGCTCGAGGCGCGGCTGGGCACGCGCCTGCTCAATCGCACCACCCGCAGCCTTGGCCTCACCGATGCCGGCACGCGGTTCCTGGCCAGCGCCCAGCGCCTGCTCGCCGACATCGACAGCGCCGAGAAGGACGCGGCTGGCGACGCGGCGGAGCCACGCGGTCACCTGGCGCTGACCGCCTCGGCGACCTTCGGGCGTTCGATCCTGTTCCCGATCGTGCGCAGCTTCCTCGCCGCCCAGCCCCACGTCACGGTCTCCGTGCTGCTCCTCGATCGCGTCGTCGACCTGATCGAGGAAGGCGTCGATGTCGCCGTGCGCATCGCCGAGCTGCCCGACTCGAGCCTGGTCGCGCGCCGCGTCGGGGCGGTCCGCCGCCTGCTGGTCGCCAGCCCCGGTTACCTCGCCGCGCGCGGCACGCCCGAAGCCCCCGTGGACCTGCGCGCGCACGCGATCATCGCCATGAGCGGGCTGATGCCCAACCGCGAATGGCGCTACGTGGACGGCGGCAAGGCGAGGTCGATCCAGCTCGCACCACGCCTCGAGGTCAACGACGCGCTCGCCGCGCTCGACTCCGCCGAGGCGGGCGAGGGCATCACCCTCGCGCTATCGTACATGGTCGCCGAGGCGATCCGCGCTGGGCGGCTCGTCGCCGTGCTCAATGGCCATGGCCCGGTGCCGGTGCCGGTCCACCTCGTCCACGCCCAAGGCCGTCGCGTCGCCCCGGCGGTGCGGGCGTTCATGGACTTCGCCGCGCCGTGCCTCGCGGCGGCGCTCGATGACCGCGCGATGCCGGTGCCATAGGCGGGTGCCGGCGGAGTATGGTGAATGCGACGAAGCAGGGAGGGAACATGCCATCCGCCGATCCGTTCTCGCTCGCGGGCAAGGTCGCGTTGGTCTCGGGCGCGGGTAAGGGGCTCGCGCGCGCGGTCGCGCTCGGCTGCGGCAAGGCCGGCGCGCGCGTCGCGGTCTGCGCGCGCACGCTTTCCGACGTCGAGGCGACCGCGAAGGCGATCCGCGACGCGGAGGCGGAGGCATTCGCCGTGCGCTGCGACATGACGCGCTCGGCCGACTGCGCGACGGCCGTCGCGGCAACGATCGCGCGGTTCGGCCGGCTCGACGTGGCCGTCATCAGCGCGGCGACCGAATCCATGGGCTCGGCCGAGGCGATGACCGACGCCATGTGGGACGCCTGCATCGCGACCGAACTGACCGGCTATTTCCGCATGGCCGTTGCCGCGGCCCGGCCGATGCTAGCGCAACGCCAGGGCGCCGTCGTCATGTTCAGCGCGAACTCGAGCGTGGTCGGCTACCGCAACCTCGCCGCGACCGCGGCGGCCAAGGGTGGGGTCGACCAGATCGTGCGCAACTGCGCGGTCGAGTGGGGCGAGCGCAACGTGCGCATCAACAGCGTCAACTGCGGCTACACCGAGCACCTGCCGCCCGAGGGCGACGTCAACCCGGGCGAGGGCGACCTGGAGGAGGAGATCCGGCGCACGACGCCCTTGCAACGGCGCGGCCGCATCGAGGAGTTCGTCAACGCGACGATCTTCCTCGCCTCCGACGCCGCCTCGTTCATCACTGGCCACAACTTGATGGTCGACGGGGGGTATACGATCAAGTGAGGTGGCCCTCGACGCTCCCGCTCCGGCGTCGAAAACGCCTTCTCCCCCAGCCGCTTGGCGGGAGGGGGAGAAGGTGGGATGAGAGGGATGGTCGATCAAAAGGGTGACAGTATACGTTTAGTGATCAAATGAGCTCGGATGCGGCGTAGTTCCCGGAATCTCGCGTTCCCGCAAAACATAGACTGTCACCCTTTTTATAAAAAATAAACTGTCGCCGTTTTGTCCAGATGGGGACATACGCCGTTCGGCTCGCGGCAACCTAGGCGTGACCATGGGGCGCTCCGAGCGATGCGAAGAGTTGCTCCAACGGCTGATCGCGCCAGGCGAGGAAGCGTGCGACGACGGGCTCGTTGAGCGCCCACATCCCTGCCCCCGCCCCCTCGGGCCAGAGAAAGAAGGCATGCTCGGGATTGCGGTCGAACACTTTGGAGTCCGGACAATACTGCTGGAGCGTCCGCTGGACGATGTGCTCGTAAGTGCGAGGCAGCTCGTCGCCCCTGGCCTTCCTGAGCCTGTAGACCGCTTCGATGACGCGCAACCTTGGCGCCCTGCCGCCAAGCTCACGAAGCGCATCGATGATGTCATCGCGCCATGGTCGGCTTGGCGGCTTTGGTGACTGAGGCGGAGCGGGCGGACGGGCCCGCGGTACGGGCTTGGGTTGTCCGGGGGGTGTGGCAATCCACGCCTCGATTGCATCGTGTACCGCCTCGACCGGATCCCGCATGTCAGCGCGATCCTTCAAGGCGTGCACGAGCCTAACGAAGACGTCGGTCCTGACGGGAATGCTGATCGTCGAGTTCTGAGTCATGGGGTAAGCCTCCCGCTAAGTGGTCGGAACCTCAGCCTCGGCGCGTCGCCAAGGACGAGGTTGGTGTCAGAAATCGCCGACGCGAACTGCGCCTCGCCGTCCATTGCCGAGCTTGAGAACCCGCGTGATCGGCACCGAATCCTTCAGCTCCGGGATCGCATCACCCTTCTCATCGCTCATGGCCGCAAGGCTCTTGAGCGAGCGCAGGGTTGGCGCGCCCGAAACGGCAGGGCGGTCCGCGTAGTAGTCGAACCAGGGCAGACCCGCCTTCGCGTAGTCCTTCGCCGACACCGGGCGTGTGGGTAGAGGCTCGTCCGTCACGGCGAGCCAATCCTCGCTGTTGAGGATGGCGATGAAGCAGCGCTCGCCCTTTCTTTGGTCCCAGTCGGAAAGAGCCCGGTCGTCCTCGTAGACCTCCTGGCGCATGCGACCACCCGGAGCCAAGCCCATGCCTGAGCGCTTGTCCATGCAAGCGATTCCGGCCGAATACGATGTATGGAAGGTCGGCTTCGGCCTGAAGAGCTCCTTCTTCAGGGGATAGACGACGACTTGGAGCCCGCCCCACGTGGCTTCGCCTGTCAGTTGCTCCTCGGCCGTATAGCCCTGGCCCAGGGGCATCGCGACAAACTGCCTGATGACGCCCTTCTCGACGCAGTAGCCATCGAGCCAAGGCTGGCCCGGCACGACGAGGTAATCCCGAGGGTCGCGGTTCAGGCCGACGGACCAGCTCTCTCCCGTAACCACGTTGATCTTCCCGGATGCGACCTTGACGGCGAATGGATAGTCACCTGCGTGAAAACTCAGCCACATCGCCTCCGCCTGGTACATCGGGAACAGCACACCACCTCGGTTGACCCAAGACGCCGGGAGCCGCTCCTCGTATTCTTCGACGTGCCGCATAGGAAACCGGCCCAGGCCGGGCGGCAGCCAATGATCCTCACCGTTGTCGGGGATGCGGAGCGTGCGCTGGAACTCGAACGAGAAGCGTGCCTCGGGGTGATAGGCCGTGAAATCGAACACGAGTTGGTCGTCTTCGAGATGGATCGCCATAGACGTCTCCCTACCAATCCCCGTCCTTGACCTCGCGCACGATGCGGAGGATCGCCCGGTCGGGGGCGTTCTTGAGTTGACGAATGAGGTCCGCGATCAGACGTGGCCGTCGTCGGATGATCTCGCGCAGGTCCGATGAGACCTTTCCGGCGAGTGCGAGTAGCACATCGGCATCCTCTCCGAGCTCATGAGCGAGCTTGCGAATGGTCTCCTCGCCCGGCGGCGGCATCTCGCCGCGCTCGATCTTGCTGAGATAAGCAGGCTCGATGCCGACACGCTTGGCCACCTGACGGACGCTGAACGAAGCATCCGAGGCCCTCAGCGCCTCGCGCCTAGCGCGGACATAGGTCCCAAAATCGTCGATCACGGCTGTCATAGGATGACTATGTAGTACATACTACACGTTCGTCAAGCCCAAAGGCTATGAATTTTCCGTCCGCCGAGGAGTACATGCGGTTCCGGACGGACTGCACCGGATCGCTCTTCTCGGGCGTGGGACCGATTCCCGAAGCCGAGCGCAAGCGCGCCCTCGACGCGGTCGTCGCGGCCTTGCAACCGTTCAAGGCGGCGGACGGGACGATTAGACCAAGGGCTTTTGACATTGACTCGTTGCCGCTCGCGCTGAGGCGGCACGCAGGGCCGCGTCTCGAAGCCTGTCCTGAGGGACGCCGCAGGCGGCGTCGAAGGGGGCGGGTGGGCCGTTCGTGCTTCGAGACGCCGTGCGCTTCGCGCCCGGCCCTCGGCGCGAACGGCCCACCGGTCACGATCACTGACCCCTGGTATTATCCTCGAGAACCAGGCCTGCTGCGTCGCGGCGCGCGCTCCCGAGGGCTGACGCCGAGCCGGTGCGCTCGTCGGCGGGGGTCCTACCCCGCCAGCGCGTCCATGAGCGTCGTCACGGCGAAGCCGATGAAGAACGCGCCGGTGCCGCGCACCAGCCAGCCCTGTTTCACGCAGCCTCCTTCGGTGACCCGGCGAAGGGCCTAGGCTGCCGCACGAGCCGGATACCAATGCGGCCTCATTCAATCACGTCGAGCGGTCCGGTCGATTTGATCCGATGCCCCTGAATTGGCGCCTAGTGGCTGGTGCCGGTCGAGCGCTTGATCTTGTTGAAGATGTTGTACTTGCCCACCGGCTTGTTCATGGCGAGCCTGGCGATCTCCTGGAACGTGGCCGCGTCGTAGACCACGAGCGCGCCGTCGGGCGCCGGCTCGGAGACGCTGACCAGCGCATAGCGGCCGTCGCGCGTGAACTCGACGTGGTTGGCGAGCTTGCCGGGCGAGGGCGTGAGGCGCGTCACGATCCCGAGCGTCGCCGGATCGATGACGAGGAGCGTGTCCGGGGCGGGCCCCATCGACTGGTCGACCCAGACGTAGGGTGACGATTCGTGACCGCGCAGGAAGAAGCCGGGTCCGCCGGTCGCGACCCGGCCGATGACCTCCCAGGTGTCGGTCGCGATCACGCTGACCGCCGCTTCGCCGAGGTTGGGCGTGGCAAGCACGGGACGGCCCTGGTACGTGAAGGCGATGCCGGAGCCGAGGTGCGGCAGGCCGGGCAGCGGGACGGTCGCGACGACCCGCCCGACGTTCAGGTTGACGACCTGGGCGCCGCCCGCCGCGCGCGAGGCGCCGATCAGCCAGCGATAGTCGGGTGTGAAGAAGAAGTCGTCGAGTGGTGCCTCGAGCGCGATGCGGCGGATCGGAAACGGACCCTGCTCGACCAGGCCCTCGGTCATTCCCTCCTCCCAATTGTGGACGAACCCGGAGTAGACCGGCCGCGCGCCGGCGCCGTAGGGGATCTCCCACAGCTCGGGCACGTCCTTGAGCGCGACGATGAAGCTTGCGCGCGGCGCCGCCTGGTAGACCGCGCTGACGCGCGAGGCCGTGCCGTGCCGATCGGCCGCGGGGATCACCGCGAGCGGCGCGAGGTCATCCCCGGACAACGCCACCAGGGTGCGCGGCAGCGTGTTCGCGACCATGACGATTTCGCCGTCCTCGGAGACGGCGAGGTTGCGCGTGTTGAGCCCGGCGCGCACCTCGGCCACGACCTCGAGCCCCCACAGGTCGTACTTGGTGACCCAGCCGTCGCGCGAGGCGAAGAAGACGAACCGGCCGTCCGCCGTGAACTTGGGTCCGCCGTGCAGCGCGAAGCGGCTCGGGAACCGGGCGATGGGGACGAAGCGGTCGCCGTCGAGCAGGGTGACGTGATGGTCGCCCGCCTCGACGACGACGAAGAGGTTGAGCGGATCGGCGCCGTAGATCGGCGCGGCCACCAGCGGCGTCGTGTCATCCCGTACGATGCGCGAGGCCGCGATGTCCGCGATCGTCCAACTCGGGGGCGTCGGCGGCGCCGAGGTGACAAAGCCCACCAACGCGGCGATGGCCTGGGCATCGAGATCCTCCCCGAACGCCGGCATCTGGGTCGCGGGGCGGCCCTCGGCGATGGTCGCGGCGATGCGTTCGGGCTTCAGCCGATCGAGGCTCTCGGGCAGCAGCGCGGGCCCGGTGCCGCCGTAGCGGTCGGCGCCGTGGCATGACGCGCAGAGCTCGGTGTAGAGGTCCTCGGACGTTTCGGCCGCCGCGGGTCCATGAAACCCGTGCGTCGCGACCAGGGCGATCGCGCTAAGAAGCCACGCGCGCATCGCGCCGACCCCGATACGGCGTGACCTCGAGCCGAGGCGCCGCGCCCGCGATGCCGAGCTCGGCGTCGTCGAGGTAGCAGCCGGGATCCTCGGCCCACGCATCGCCGGTCAGTTGGTGCGCGCGCACGCGCGTGTTGCCGTTGCAGATCGCGCGCTCGGGACAGGCGCCGCAACGCCCCGTGACCGGGCGCGGACTTTGCCGCAGGCCGGCCAGCAGCGGGTCGGACAGGTCGGACCAGATCGCCGAGAACGGGCGTTCGCGCACGTTGCCGAGCCGGTAGTGCCACCAGAACGTGTCGGGATGAACGTCGCCGACGTTGTCGATATTGGCGATGTTGACCCCCGAGGCATTGCCGCCCCATTGCACGAGCTTGGCGCGAATGTGCGCCGCGCGCTCGGGGAACCGCCGCTCGACCCAGCGCAGCAGGGTGACGCCGTCGGCGTCGTTGTTGCCGGTGACGTATTCGAACGCCTGGCCCGCTTGGGCCGCCGCGTAGGCGCGCTCGAACACCAAGTCCATCGCCTCGCGCGTCAGGCGGTGCCGGGCATCCTCGCCCCGGTTCTTGTTGCCGCGCCCGCCGTAGTTCAGGTGCGACAGGTAGAACTTCTCGACGCCCTCGGCCTCCATCAGGTCCAGAAGCCCCGGAAGATCGGCCGCGTTGTCCTGCACGAGGGTGAAGCGCAGGCCCACCTTGATGCCGGCGGCGCGCGCCAGTCGCACTCCACGCAACGAGGCGTCGAACGCGCCGATCCGACGGCGGAACCGATCGTGGGTCGCGCCCAGGCCGTCCAGGCTGATGCCGACGTAGTCGAAGCCGGTCGCCGCGATGCGCGGGATCACGGCCTCGTCGATCAACGTCCCGTTGGTCGACAACCCGACGTAGAAGCGTTTGGCCTTGGCCCGCGCCGCTACGTCGAAGATGTCGGCGCGCAGCAGGGGCTCGCCGCCCGAGAGAATGAGAACCGGTACGCCGAAGTCCGCGAGGTCATCCATGACCGTGAAGACCTCGGCGGTCGAGAGCTCGCCGGGGAAATCGACGTCGCCCGAGATCGAGTAGCAGTGCCTGCACGTCAGGTTGCAGCGCCGGATCAGGTTCCAGATGACGACCGGGCCGGATGGCGCGCGCACCGAGTGGAGCGGCGTCGGCGCCACGATCTCGCGCATGAACTGGGAGACGCGGAACATCAGTTTTCCTTGGCCGCGCCGATCCTGAGCCCGGTCTTCTTGAGGATGCGCGTGCTGTAGAGAACGTCGCGGGCGCGGCAGGCGTCGCCGAGCAGATCGGCGATGACGCGCGCGTCCTCATCGACCTCGGCGCGGCTCTTGCCGTGGACCATGGCGAACAGGTTGTAAGGCCAGATCGGCGGCCGGCGCGGCCTGAGGTAGCAATGGCTGACCGCCGCGAGCGCGCCGACGCGCGGCCCGAGCGCTTCAACCCGGTCGTCGTCGACGTCCCACACGGTCATGCCGTTGGCGCGCCAGCCGAGCGCGTAGTGGTTGGGCACGGCGGCGATGCGCCGCACGACGCCGGCCGCGATCATGCGCCGGAAGCGCGCGATCACGTCCTCGGGCGTCGTGCCGAGCCGCTCGGCGACCGCGTGGAACGGCCGGGCTACCAGCGGCAGCCCGTCCTGTGTCGCGCGCACCATGCGGCGGTCCACATCGTCGAGCATCGCGATGCGCCGGGTCTCGTTCACGGCGCGAGCCTCAGGCCGACGTAGTACTCGGCGAGCTTGGGCAGGCGCACGACCAGAAGCCCCGTTTCCGCCTCGATGGCGTCGAGCACCGTCTCGGCGCGCTCCGGGGTCTCGGTCGCCACCACGAACCACATGTTGAGCGCGTGGTCGCGCGCGTAGTTGTGGGCGACTTCCGCGTGACCGTTGACCAGTTCGGCGACGGAATCGAAGCGGTCCTCGGGCACGGCGAAGGCGGCAAGCACGAACGTGCCGCCCATGCGCTCCGCGTCGAACATCGGGCCGAAGCGCGTGAGCGTGCCGTCGTCGAGCAGGCGTCCGAGCCGGTCGAGCACCTCGACCTCGTCGATCCCGAGCGCACGCCCCGCCGCCTCGAACGGCCGCGGCTCGGGCGCGATGCCATCCTGCAGGAGCGCGATGACGGCGCGGTCGATCGCGTCCATCACGACGCCGCCTCGAACGCTGGTGCATCGGCGTAGCGCGCCGCCCGCTGCTTGAAGCACGCCCGGCTGAACAGGATCGCGCGCGGCACGACCGCGAGCCCGAGGCGGTCGGCGAGCGCGGCGACCTCGGCTTCGACCACCGAGCGGTCACGCCCGTGGATCATGCAGAACAGGTTGTAGGGCCATGCCGGCGGGCGTCGGGGACGGCGATAACAGAGCGTCACCGAGGGCTCGCGCGCCATGGCCCGCCCCACGGCCCGGACCCGATCGTCCGGCACGTCCCACACGACCATCGCGTTCGCCCGGTAGCCGAGCGGGCGGTGGCGCACGATGACGCCGAACCGCGCGATCACGCCGCCGGCGATCAGGCGTTCCAGGCGTTCGAGGCACGCCGCCTCGCTCAGGCCCACTTGGCCCGCCAGCGCGGCGTAGGGGCGCGAGACCATGGGCAGGCCGTCGGCGAGCGCGGCGATCAGCCGGCGATCGGTCGCGTTCAGTTCCATGACAGCGGGAACCCCAGGTCCACGTGATAGGACTCGACCAGCGGCAGCTCGATGACCTCGAGCCCCGTCTCGTCCGCGATGGCCCCGAGGACGGCGTCGAGCCGCGTGCGGGCGTGCGCGGCGACCACGAACCACAGGTTCAGCCGGTGCTCGCGCTCGTAGTTGTGGTTGACCTCCGGGTGGCTGTTGACGCGCGCCGCGACCTCGGCCAGCCGGTCCTCGGGCACCGCCATCGCGGCGAGCGTCGAGACCCCCGCCACGTTGGGCCGGAACGCCGCCCCGACGCGGTCGATGACCCCAAGCGTCCGGAGCCGATCGAGCCTGGCGATGACGTCCGCCTCGGTGGTGCCGAGCCGGTCGGCGACGACCGCGAAGGGACTGAATGTCAGCGGGAAGTCGCGCTGAAAGTCGTCGAGCAGGCGTCGGTCCAGGGCGTCGAGCACCGGCGAGGCTGGCATCATTGGCCGATCCGATGGGCGCGGGCGGTGAAGAAGATGCCGCTCGGCTTGGCCGCGGGCAGGACGGCGAGAACCTCGAGCGAGTCCGCGTCGTACACGACGACCTTGTCGTCGTCGCGCGCCGACACCCAGACCTCCTCGCCGCGCGGCGTGAACTCCATGTGCAGAACCGCCGCCCCGGGCTCGAGCGTCGCGACGACCGCGCGGCTCGCGGTGTCTATGATCTGCACCTTGCCGTTGTCGGGCAACGCGAAGTTGACCCAGACGCGCCGGCCGTCGGGGCTCGACACAGCGAACACCGGCTGGCCGGCGAGCGCGACGCGCCCGACCTCGCGCCAGGTGCGCCGATCGACGACCAGGAGCTCATGGCGGCCGACGGCGGGGATGAACAGGTCGTCGCCGGTCGCGCTCCAACCTTCGAGGTGCGGCATCTTGTAGACCGGCAGCGGGGCCTCGCCGTGCCCGTAGCCGTCGAGCACTCGCCTGACGCCAGCCTCCGGGTGCCACAGGTCGAGCACCGCCAAGCCGTCCTCGCCGTAGAGCCCGGCGACGTACCAGCGGCCATCGGGCGTGACCATGCCGTCGTAGGGCTGCTTCCCGACGTCCGCGAAGCGCTCGATCACTGGCGCTTCCGGCTTGCCCGCGTCGGCGAGCCAGATCGCGCCGGCGTCGTAGAGCGCGAAGGCGAGCCGGTCGCCCGGCACATCGACGAGCCCGACGACCTTGGAGCGCCCCGCGTCGGTCTCGGCCGGGACTTCGGCGATTGTCGCGAGCGTCGCGGCGTCGAGCAGCCGAACACCGCCGGGCTCGTAGTTCGCCACCGCGAGGGTGCGCCCGCCGTTCAGGATGGCGCCGCCGATGCTGTTGCCGGCCTGGACGACCCGCGCCACGAGCGCGCGGTCCACAAGATCGATCTTGCTGACGCCGCCGTCCCGGCCGAACACGTAGGCGAAGCGCTGGTCGGGCGAGAATACGGCGGAGGCGTGCGACAGGTCGCCAAGCCCTTCGATCCGTCCCAGCGTCGTGCGCCCCGTCGTCTCGACGATGAGCACGCTGCCGCTCGCGCGCTCGACGACGAGGCCCAGGTCCCCGGTGCCGCGCGTCTCGGCCGCCACCGACTGGCCGCCCGCCAGGACGACGATGGCGGCCAACGCGAGGCGGCGAAGTCTATTCGTCATCGGCAACCCCTCGGCGCAGCTCGGCGACGAGCCACGCGGCGTCCTCGGCGTCGATCAGGAAGCCCCAGGGCGGCATCGGCTGCGCCGCGCTGCCGTTCAGGATCACGGCGATCAAGTCGGCGTCGGACCGCCCCGCGAGCCGGTCGGGCAGCAAAGCGGGGCCGAGCCCACCCTTGCGCGTGAGCCCGTGGCACGAGCCGCAGTCCTGATCGAGCATGGCGCGCAGCTCGGACTGGCGCGCGCGCGCGGGCTCCGCTCGCCCCGCGAGCGGCGCAAGCACGAGCAGCGCGGCCAGCAAGGCGCTAGCGCGCGCCCATGACGACGCGCGTCGCATCGACCTCGGCCTCCGGGAACCCAGGGAGCTCTTCGACGGCCCGCAGGCCGACCACCCGGCCGATGACCACGAGCGCGGGCGGCTCGAGACCGGCCCGGATCGCGGCGGCCGGCAATTCGGCCAGAGGGGCGACGCAGACCCGCTGGCTGGGCGTCGTGCCGTCGGCGACGATGACTGCGGGCGTCGAATCGGGCAGCCCCGCGACCATGAGGCGCAGCGCGATCTCTGGCAGGTTCGCCAGCCCCATGTAGACGACGAGCGTGGTCTCCGGGTCGGCGAGCCCGTCCCAGTCAAGGTCGAGGTCGCCGTCGGCCTCGCGATGGCCGGCGACGAAGCGCATGCCCGAGGCGAGGCCCCGGTGGGTCAACGGAATGCCGAGTGCGGCGGCGCAGCCCGACGCGGCCGTGATGCCCGGCACGATCTCGCAGGACACGCCATGGCGCGCGAGCGCCACGGCCTCCTCGCCGCCGCGGCCGAACACGAACGGATCGCCGCCCTTGAGCCGCACGA
>JBBDQV010000186.1:0-18479 GCA_040905845.1 Alphaproteobacteria bacterium
GGACAAGGCCGAGGAGGCCGCGCGGCCCGGCGGCGCCGCGCGGCGCGCCATGGTCGAAGAACCCGAACGCCCGCGCCGCCCCGGCGCGCGGACGGAAGTGCGGCGATCGGCCCTGGCGCCCAGGCGCAGCGACGAGCGCCGGCGCGGCCGCCTGACCGTGACCCAGGCGCTGACCGAGGAAGAGCGCGTCCGCTCGCTCGCCGCGATGCGTCGACGCGTCGAGCGCGAGAAGCGCGCGCTGGCCGGCGAGTCGACCGAGCAGCAGAAGGTCGTGCGCGACGTCGTCATCCCCGAGGCCATCACCGTCCAGGAGCTCGCCAACCGCATGGCGGTGCGGGGCGGCGAGGTCATCAAGGCGCTCATGAAGATGGGCCAGATGGCGACGATCAACCAGTCGATCGACGCCGACACGGCCGAGCTCCTGGTGGCCGAGTTCGGCCACCGCGCCCGGCGCGTCAGCGAGGCCGACGTCGAGCTCGGCTTCAAGGGCGAGCAGGATACCTCCGAGGCGTTGAGGTCGCGGCCGCCGGTGGTGACGATCATGGGCCATGTCGACCACGGCAAGACCTCGCTGCTGGACGCGCTGCGCGAGACCGACGTGGTCGCCGGCGAGGCGGGCGGCATCACCCAGCACATCGGCGCCTATCAGGTGACGCTCGCCTCGGGCGCCAGGATCACGTTCCTCGATACGCCGGGCCACGAGGCGTTCACCGCCATGCGCGCGCGCGGCGCCAAGGTGACCGATATCGTCGTGCTGGTGGTGGCGGCCGACGACGGCATCATGCCCCAGACGGTCGAGGCGATCAGCCACGCCAGGGCGGCCAACGTGCCGATGATCGTGGCCGTCAACAAGATCGACCTGCCGGCCGCGAACCCCGGGCGCGTGCGCCAGGAGCTGCTCAAGCACAGCATCGTCGTCGAGGAGCTCGGCGGCGAGGTGCTCGCCGTCGACGTCTCGGCGAAGAAGAAGACCAACCTCGACAAGCTCGAGGAGGCGATCCTCCTGCAGTCCGAGGTGCTCGACCTCAGGGCCAACCCGGATCGCGCCGCCGAGGGCGTCGTGGTCGAGGCCAGGCTCGACCGGGGCCGCGGCGCCGTCGCGACGCTCCTGGTCCAGCGCGGCTCCCTCGCGGTCGGCGACATCGTCGTCGCGGGCAACGAGTGGGGGCGGATCCGCGCCGTCGCCGACGATCGCGGCCGGGTGCTGGACAAGGCCGGGCCGGCGACTCCGATCGAGGTCCAGGGCCTCTCGGGCGTGCCGGCCGCGGGCGACGAGTTCGCCGTGGTCGAGACCGAGCGGCGCGCCCGCGAGATCGTCGACTACCGCCAGAAGCGCGAGCGGGACGCCCGCGTCGGCGCGGGCGGCCGCGGCACGCTCGAGCAGATGTTCGCCCGCATCAAGGAGGGCGGCGCCAAGGAGCTGCCGGTCGTCGTCAAGGCCGACGTTCACGGCTCGGTCGAGGCGATCGAGGCGAGCCTCGCCAAGCTCGGCACCGACGAGGTCGCCGTGCGCATGCTGCACGCCGGCGTCGGCAGCATCAACGAATCGGACGTCACGCTCGCGCGCGCGTCGGGCGGCATCATCCTCGGCTTCAACGTCAGGCCCAACGCCCAGGCGCGCGACATGGCCGAACGCGAGGGCGTCGATATCCGCACCTACTCGATCATCTACGAGCTGATCGACGACCTCAGAACCATGCTCGGCGGCATGCTCGCGCCCCGGCACGAGGAGACGGTGTTGGGCACGGCGCAGGTGCTGCAGGTGTTCACGGTCTCCAAGGTCGGGCGCATCGCCGGCTGCCGCGTCACCTCGGGCGCCATCCGGCGCAACGCGCGCGTCCGCCTGGTGCGCGACAACGTGGTCGTGTTCGACGGCGCGATCCGCACCCTCAAACACCACAAGGACGACGTGCGCGAGGTCAAGGACGGCATGGAATGCGGCCTGGCGCTCGAGAACTTCCAGGACATCCACGAAGCCGACGCGATCGAGGCGTACGAGGTCGAGGAAGTCGTGCGCACGCTCGAGGACGCGCGCGCCCGTTGATCGCGTCGCGAGCGATGTCGAGGCGCGACCCCGAGGTTTCGCCGTCCGCCCGCCGGCTCAGGGTCGGCGAGGAGGTGCGGCACGTGCTCGCCCTGCTGCTCGCCCACGGCGATCTGCGCGATCCGGCGCTGGCCGGGCGCCCGGTCACCGTGACCGAGGTGCGCATGAGCCCCGATCTCAGGCGGGCCACGGCCTACATCATGCCGCTCGGCGGCGACGATCCGGCCGCCGTGCTCGACGGCCTGGGGCGCGCGGGCGCCTACCTCAGGCGCGAGGTCGGCCGGCGCGTGCGGCTCAAGTTCGTGCCCGAGGTCGACTTCGAGCTCGACGCGACGTTCGACCACGCGGACCGGATCGAGGCGCTGATCACCGAGGCGCGCCGCGCCGACGGGGACGATGGCGCGTCGCCGTAAGGGTTTCCCGATCGACGGCTGGCTGGTGCTCGACAAGCCGGGCGGGGTGACGTCGGCCGGGGCGCTGGCCCGCGTGCTCGCGCTCACCGGCGCCCTGAAGGGCGGGCACGCCGGCACGCTCGATCCGCTCGCGACCGGGGTGTTGCCGATCGCGCTCGGCGAGGCGACCAAGACCGTTGGCTACGTCATGGACGGGACCAAGCGCTATCGCTTCACGCTGCGCTTCGGCGAAGCGCGCGCGACCGACGACGCCGAGGGCGCGGTGGTCGCGACCAGCCCGGTCCGGCCCGACGACGAAGCGATTCGTGCCGCGCTGCCGTCCTGCGGCGGGACGATCAGCCAGACGCCGCCCCGCTTCGCCGCGCTCAAGCTGGGCGGGCGGCGTGCCTACGCGATCGCGCGCAGCGGCGGGGACCCGGACCTGGCGCCGCGCGCTGTCAGGCTCGACGAGGTGGCCCTGACCGGCCGACCGGACGCCGACCACGCCGTGTTCGAGCTCGGTTGCGGCAAGGGCTTCTACGTGCGCGCGTTTGCTCGCGACCTCGCGACCCGCCTCGGCACGGTCGGCCACGTGGCGGCGCTGCGCCGCCTCGCGGCCGGGCCGTTCACCGAGGCCCAGGCGATTTCGCTGGATAAGCTCACGGGCGTGGTGCATAGTCCCGCGCTCATCGAGCACCTGTTGCCGATCGAGACGGCGCTGGACGACATCCCGGCGCTGCCACTTTCGGATGCGACCGCCGCCCGCCTGAGGTGCGGCGCAAGGGTGCCGGTGCCGGGGACCGGCGATGGGCCCGTCAGGGTCGTCGTCGCCGGCCGCGTCGTGGCGCTGGCGCGAGTCGGCGGCGGCGAGGCCCAGCCGGTCCGTGTCTTCAACCTCCAGGGATAGACGATGTCGATCACAACCGAGCGCAAGAGCGCGCTCATCAAGGATTACGGGCGCGTGGACGGGGACACCGGCTCGCCCGAGGTTCAGGTGGCCATCCTGAGCGAGCGGATCAGCAACCTGACCGAGCACTTCAAGACCCACAAGAAGGACATCCATTCGCGGCGCGGGCTCCTGCTGCTGGTCAGCCGGCGTCGTCGGCTGCTCGATTACCTCAAGAGCCGCGATACCACCCGCTACGGCGAGCTGATCGAGCGCCTCGGTCTGCGCCGTTGATCGCGCCGCCTCGCCCCGCGGGGGCGCCATCCTCGTCCCAGGATCGGCCGATCGCTCGGCCCCGGCCGCGTCGCCAGGGCGCGCGCGGCCCCCGTCGCATGCCCGTGCCGTCGCGCGCCCCTCGCGCGCCTGGCCGCGCGGGCCACGAAGCAACACAGAGAAAGACAAGTGGAAAAGGAAAGCATCATGTTCACGATCCATCGCAAGGAGATCGACTGGGCCGGACGTAGGCTCGTCCTCGAGACCGGGCGCATCGCGCGTCAGGCCGACGGCGCGGTCCTGGCCATCTACGGCGAGACCGCGGTCCTCTGCACCGTCGTCGCCCAGCGCCAGCCGCGGCCGGGCATCGATTTCTTCCCGCTCACCGTCAACTACCAGGAAAAGGCGTTCGCCGCCGGCAAGATCCCCGGCGGCTTCTTCAAGCGCGAAGGCCGGCCGACCGAGAAGGAGGTGCTGTCCTCGCGCCTGATCGACCGCGGCATGCGGCCCCTGTTCGCGCCCGGCTATCGCAACGAGACCCAGATCATCTGCACCGTGCTGAGCCACGATCTGGAGAACGACCCCGACATCGTCGCCATCGTCGGCGCCTCGGCGGCGCTGACCATCTCGGGCATCCCGTTCCTGGGTCCCATCGCCGGCGCGCGCGTCGGCTGGATCGACGGCCAGTACGTGCTGAACCCGGTGATGAGCCGGTTGCCGGAGTCGAAGCTGGACCTGGTCGTCTCGGGCCGGCGCGACGCGGTGATGATGGTCGAATCCGAGGCCCGAGAGCTCGACGAGGAGACCATGCTCGGCGCGGTCATGTACGGGCTCGAAGGCTTCCGCCCCGTGATCGACGCGATCATCGGCCTGGCCGAGCACTGCGCCAAGGAGCCGTGGCCGCTGCCCGAGATGCCCGACCGCTCGGGCGTCAAGTCACGGCTGGCCGAGCTCGCCGTGGGCGGTCTGCGCGCCGCCTACGCCGAGCCGGTCAAGCAGGCGCGCCAGGACAAGGTCGCCCAGGTGCGCGGCGCGGCGGCGGCGGCGCTCGAGGCCGAGGGCCACGAGGCGCCGGTCGTCGCCGAGCAGTTCAAGTCGCTCGAGAAATCGATCGTGCGCGGCGCCATCCTCGACACCGGCCGGCGCATCGACGGCCGCGACACCAGGACGGTCCGCCCGATCCAGGGCGAGGTCGGCGTGCTGCCGCGCGCCCACGGCAGCGCGTTGTTCACCCGCGGCGAGACCCAGGCGCTGGTCACCGCCACGCTGGGCACCGGGCAGGACGAGCAGATCATGGACACGCTCGAGGGCGAGTACCGCGAGCACTTCCTGCTGCACTACAACTTCCCGCCCTATTCGGTGGGCGAGGCCAGCATCATGCGGGCGCCCGGCCGGCGCGAAATCGGCCACGGCAAGCTCGCCTGGCGCGCCATCCATCCGCTGATGCCGGCGAAGGAGGACTTTCCCTACACGATCCGCATCGTCTCCGAGATCACCGAGTCGAACGGCTCCTCGTCCATGGCGACGGTGTGCGGCTCGTCCCTCGCGCTGATGGACGCGGGCGTGCCCGTGAAGAGCGCGGTGGCCGGCATCGCCATGGGCCTGATCAAGGACGACGACCGCTTCGCCGTGCTCTCGGACATCCTCGGCGACGAGGATCACCTGGGCGACATGGACTTCAAGGTCGCGGGCACCGAGCAGGGCGTCACGTCGCTGCAGATGGACATCAAGATCGCCGGCATCACCGAGGAGATCATGAATGTGGCGCTGGCCCAGGCGCGCGAGGGCCGGATGCACATCCTGGGCGAGATGGTCAAGGCGATCTCGGCCAGTCGCGAGGCGGTCTCCAGCCACGCGCCGCGCATCACCATCATCCACGTGCCGAAGGACAAGATCCGCGAGATCATCGGCACCGGCGGCAAGGTCATCCGCGAGATCTGCGAGGTGACCGGGACCAAGATCGACATCGAGGACGACGGCACGGTCAAGGTCGCGGCGACCGAGAGCGCCGCCGCCCAACGCGCGGTCGACTGGATCCGCGGCATCGTCGCCGAGCCCGAGGTCGGCGTGATCTACGACGGCAAGGTCGTCAAGGTCGTCGAGTTCGGCGCCTTCGTGAACTTCATCGGCACGCGCGACGGGCTCGTCCACATCAGCGAGCTCGCCGTCCAGCGGGTCAAGACCGTGGCCGACGTGGTCAAGGAAGGCGACCGGGTCAAGGTCAAGGTGCTCGGCGTCGATGACCGCGGCAAGGTCAAGCTCAGCATGCGCGTCGTCGACCAGGCGACCGGCGATGACATCTCGGACAAGGTGCAGCGCCCGCCGCGCGAGGACGGCGAGAGTCGGGACGAAGGCCGGCGCGAGGGCCGCGGCCGGGGTCGCGAAGGGCGCGAAGGCCGCGAGCGCGACGAGCCCCGGCCGGCGGGCTGAGCCCACTCGGGGGTTGGCAACGGGCGGCGAACGACGCACCATCGGGCCCCAGGGAGCCCAGGGAGGCGAACGAGGAGATCGGTGAAGGCGCTCAACCCGATCGTCATCTCGAACCGCGAGGTCCTGCCGCTGGTCGAGGGCGGCAAGGGCATCTCGGTCTCGAACGGCGAGAGCTCGGGCGCCTGGGCGGCGGCCGGCGGCGTCGGCACGTTCTCGGGCGTCAACGCCGACAGCCGCGACGCGACGGGGTGCGTCATCCCGCAGCACTACCGCGGGCGTACCCGGCGCGAGCGGAACGAGGAGCTGCTCGACTACGCGATCAAGGGCGGCATCACCCAGGCGCGCATCGCCCACGAGCAGTCCGGCGGCAAGGGCCGCATCCACATGAACGTGCTGTGGGAGATGGCCGGCTGCGAGCGCGTGCTGCACGGCGTGCTCGAAGGCGTCCGCGGGCTGGTGCACGGCGTCACGTGCGGCGCCGGCATGCCCTACCGCATCGCCCAGATCTGCGCGAGCTACGGCATCTTCTACTACCCGATCATCTCCTCGGCGCGCGCCTTCCGCGCGCTCTGGAAGCGCGCCTACCACCGGTTCCCGGAATGGCTCGGCGGCGTGGTCTACGAGGACCCCTGGCTTGCCGGCGGGCACAACGGGATCTCGAACGTCGAGGACCCGGAGAAGCCCGAGCCGCCCTACGCCCGCGTCGTCGAGCTGCGCCGGCTGATGTCCGACTTCCAGCTCACGAGGACGCCGATCGTCATGGCCGGTGGCGTCTGGTTCCTGCGCGAGTGGGCGGACTGGATCGACAACCCCGAGCTCGGGCCGATCGCGTTCCAGTTCGGCACCCGGCCGCTGCTGACCCGCGAAAGCCCGATCTCGGATGACTGGAAGAAGCGGCTCGTGGAGCTCGAGGAAGGGTCCATCTTCCTCAACCGGTTCAGCCCCACGGGGTTCTATTCCTCGGCGGTCGCCAACGACTTCGTGCGCGACCTCGCCGAGCGCGCCGAGCGCCAGGTCGCCTACACCACCGAGCCGATCGGCGAGCACACGGCGGAGCTCAAGATCGGCGCGCGCGGCCGCGCGGTGTTCCTGACCGCGCCCGACCGCAGCCGCGCCGAGACCTGGATCGCCGACGGGCACACCGACGCGATGCGCACGCCCGATTCGACGCTGGTGTTCGTCACGCCCGCGAAGGCCGAGGAGATCCGGACCGATCAGATCAACTGCATGGGCTGCCTCAGCGCGTGCCTGTTCAGCAACTGGGCGCAGAACGATGCCGGCACGACCGGCAAGAAGCCCGACCCGCGCAGCTACTGCATCCAGAAGACGCTGCAATCGATCAGCCACGGCGGCGCGATCGACACCCAGCTCATGTTCGCCGGCCACAACGCGTTCCGCTTCAAGGACGACCCTTTCTACGCCAACGGCTTCATCCCCACGGTGCGCGAGCTCGTGGAGCGGTTGCAGACGGGGGATTGAAGGGGCGCCGCCGGATCGGCGCGCGGTTCGGCTATGATCGTGGCCGGCTCGAGGCCGGAACCACAATCCGAACGAACCCGTGTCGACTCGGATCGGACCGGCCGTCGCCGCGAGCGACGGCTACCGGTTCAGGCCAACCACACCAAAGTCTGTGGACTTGTGGATAATCCCGGCGGGTTACCCACATGTCCATAGGCCCAACCACGACAAGACCCGTCATGAACGAAACACGAAACCTGTTACCCATGTCGTCGGTCAGGCCTGTCACCCATGTCCCTGGTTGCTCACGTCGGGAACCCTCTACGTCGAGATGGTCAGACCCTGGGAGAACGGATGCAGTGAATCGTTCAGCGGCAAGCCGCGCGGCGATACGTCTTTGAATCCAAGCACCCTTGATCCAGGTCAAGGCCTCGTAGGCGCGGCATGTGATCTATGCTATCGCCATGTGGAAACCCGTGAGCATCGTGATCGCCGTGTGCGCTGCGCTCTTGTTCGGCAACCTCGCACTGGCAAGCCCTGCGGTCGCCCATGGGAGCGAGCAGCCACTTGCCGCGGGACTCGGGCAGGCGGACCCGATCATTGATCATTCCTCTACTCGTCCCAGCGCGCACTGCCCCTATGGTGCGAGTTGCACGTTCATCATACTGAACGGCGGGTCAATCCGCACCCGGTCGGAATCCGCGCCGTACTTTCGCACGGCTCGATCCGACGCCCATGCCGGCCTATGCGTACCGCCGGCCGCTCCCCCGCCCAAGTTCACCGCCTGATCTGAGGACCGCCCGTCGGTCCCGAAGCGTGCAGCGGTAACGCGCGAGCGAAGTCGCCCCGCGTCTCGAAATCAGTCGCTAACCCAGCACGAATCAGCGGTCGTCCGCCGCACGGTGCGCGGACCCCATTCGCACCTCGACGCGACCCGACCAAGCGTTCGTAGCGCTTCAGGTTGTACTGGGTGGCGAAGGCCAAGTCGCGGAGAGCCGCGGATCGAGAAGGGAGCAACGAGCAAATGAAGCGTCTTCTGTTGGCATCGGCGGCATCGCCGGCTGAGCGGTGACGTGCGCGACCAGCGATGACGGCCCCGTCGCGCTGGGGCCCTACTGGAGGAGGCGAGGATGAGCCACTTTTGGGGATCGATCGAGTCCCTCTTATACTTCCTGCTTCTCGCCGGAGCCTTCTTTCTGATGATGAGGTTCGGCTGCGGTGCCCACGTCCACCGCCACGGCTCGGGCCATGAAGGTGGCGCGACCGGTCGCCCCCCGCCGGAGACCGCGACGGATCCCGTCTGCGGCATGACCGTGGAGACGCGCGACGCGAAGACGAGCGTGCTCGACGGGGTCACCCACTACTTCTGTTCGTCAGAGTGCCGCGAAACGTTCGAGGCATCGCCGGGAACATACTTGAAGACGAAGCCGGCATCGCGGCACCCCCAGCACGAGGAGCACAGCCATGGTTGAAACGACACGGCCAACGGCGCCGTCGGCGGCACGTTTCAAAGGGCCGATCCCGGTCGCGGTTCTCGGCATGAGCCTAAGCCTGTTCCTTCTGACCGCGTACCTGATCAGCGTCCTGTTCCTCTGGATCGCGCCGCGGGTCTTGACGAACGATCCCGTGATCGCTCACTTCCTGCTCGGTCAAGATCCTTTGAGCTGGCCCGGCTTTCTTCTCGGCGTCATCCGGTCGTTCGCCTGTGGTTGGTTCATCGCCCTCATCTTCGCGCCGCTTTACAACTTCTTCGCGACGAGGTGGCGATGACCGATACCTGGCATCTCCCGCCTGTCGCGCCCTTGGAGCGGAACCATGGGTGAACGGGCAGCCGCCCTGCGCAGCGCCACCGACGCGGCCGATCTGGCCAAGGACCCGATTTGCGGGATGCTGGTCAAAAAGGCGGCGGCGCTGAGGACCGAGCGTGCCGGGCGGATGTACTACTTCTGCAGCCCCCAGTGTCTCCGTACGTTCGAGGACCCGGAGCGCGAGCTCAAGTCCATGCGCACCCGCGTGGCCATCGCGCTCTCGGGTGTGCTCGCGCTCGCCGTCCTCCGGGCCGGCGCGTTCCTCGCCCTGGCGGCGGGCGCGACGATCGTGACCTGGGCGCCGATCCCGGCGTTGCCCTGGTTCACCTGGGGCGTGTGGCTGTTCCTCCTGGTGACGCCGGTCCAGTTCATCGGCGGCTGGAGCTTCTACAAGGGCGCGTGGACCGCGATCCGCACGCGAGCCATCAACATGGATTTTCTGATCGCGCTCGGAACGACGGTCGCCTACGCCTACAGCGTCGCCGTCGTGTTCTTCCCCGACGTCCTGCCGGTCGTGGTCGAGGAGCGTGACGTCTATTTCGAGGTCTCCGCCGTCATCATCGCCTTCGTGCTCCTCGGCAAGTACATGGAGGAGATCATCAAGAAGCGGTCCTCCGCCGCAGTGCGCAAGCTCATGGATTTGCGCCCGGCGCTGGCCCGGGTGGTGCGCGACGGGCTGGAAAGCGAGATCCCGGCGGAATCGATCATGGTCGACGAAACCGTCGTCGTCCGGCCGGGCGAGCGCGTGCCGACCGATGGCGATGTCATCGAAGGGAGCTCGTCGGTCGATGAGTCGATGCTGACCGGCGAGTCGCTGCCCGTCGAAAAAGCACCGGGGTCGAAGCTGATCGGGGGAACGCTCAACCGGAGCGGTCTGCTTCGTTTCCGCGCGACGCGGGTCGGCAAGGACACGGCGCTTTCGCAGATCATTCGCCTGGTGGAAGAGGCACAGGCCAGCACGGCCCAGGTGCAGCGCATCGCCGACCAGGTCACCGGCTACTTCGTTCCGGCGGTCGTGATCGTCGCGCTGGCCGCCTTTTTCGGCTGGTGGCTCGCGGGCGATTTCCCGCAAGGCCTGCTCGCCTTCATCGCGGTCCTGATCATTTCCTGCCCTTGTGCTCTAGGGGTCGCCACGCCGGCGGCCCTCATGGTCGGCGTCGGCAAGGGCGCGGAGGCCGGCATCCTCATTCGCGGCGCCGAGGTCCTCGAACGCGCGCGCAAGCTCGCGACCGTCGTGTTCGACAAGACCGGCACGCTGACCAAGGGCGAGCCCAACGTCACGGACGTCGTCCCGCTCGGCGATCGGACCGCCGACGAGGTGCTGAGCCTAGGCGCTTCGGTGGAGGTCGGCTCGGAACATCCCCTCGGCGAGGCGATCGTGCGCGGCGCGCGCGAGCGCGATCTCCGCATTCCCGAAGCGACCGATTTCCAGGCGATCGCCGGCCACGGAATCCGAGCCGTCGTCGAAGGACGGACAGTTCTACTGGGCAATCGGCGCCTCATGACCGCCGAGGGGCTCGACATTCGACCGGCCGAGAACGTCATGACGAGGCTCGAGCAGGATGGCAAGACGGCCATGCTGGTAGGCCGAGACGGCGCGCTGATCGGCGTCATCGCGGTCGCGGACACGCTCAAGCCCGAGGCCAAGGAGGCACTCCGCGACCTCGCGGCTCTCGGTGTTGAAACGATCATGCTCACGGGCGACAACCGGCGGACGGCCGAGGCCATTGCCAGGCAACTCGGGATGACGAAGGTCATCGCCGAGGTCCTGCCGGGCGACAAGGCGGGCATCATCCAGGGGCTCCAGCGCGAGGGCAAAGTCGTCGCCATGGTCGGCGACGGAGTCAACGACGCCCCGGCGCTGGCGACCGCCGACATCGGCATCGCCATTGGCTCCGGTTCCGACGTCGCCAAGGAGACCGGCGGGATCATCCTCGTGCGCGACGACGTCCGCCAGGTGGTCACCAGCATCCGGCTGTCCAAGGCGACGCTGCGCAAGATCAAGCAGAACCTGTTCTGGGCTTTTGCGTACAACACCGTCGGCATTCCCATCGCGGCGTTCGGTCTGCTCAACCCGATCATCGCGGCCGCCGCGATGGCCCTGAGTTCGCTCTCGGTCATCGCCAATTCCGCGCTCCTCAAGCGCGCCAAGGTCGAGGCTTTGTAAAAGAGCATCCAGAACGTGCGCACGGCGCCGGGTTAGGACACCGGCTTTCGAGGAGGAAGAACGATGAACGCACGCAAGTCCGCACGACACACGTCGTCCATGTCCGCTGCCCTTTGGGTGACCGCCATGGCCGGCATTCTGGTCGCCGCTGCCGCGAGCGCGGACGAGGCCGCCGACGACCGGGTGTTCGTGCCTCTCGGCTCCGCGGGCGCCATCGTCGTCATTTCGGCGGAGGACGATTCGCTCGTGCGTCGCATCGAAGGATTGCCGGCGGTCCACGGGCTCGCCGGCACGCCGGACGGCGCCTTCCTCATCGCCGGCAGCTATGACGAACGGCCCACGGGCGAGCCACCAACCAAGCCGGCCGAAGTCTCGGAGGAGGACCACCTGGCTCATCACACCCAGGACGAAGAAACGTCGGGCGTGCCCACGGATGTGGTCAGCACCGTCTCGGTCGTTCGGATCGTGGACGGCGAGGTGGTCCGACGCATCGACGTGCCTGGCTCGGTCCACCACGTGGCGGTCAGCCCGGACGGACGCTTCGCCGCATTCACCCATCCATACGCGGATGCGGTGAGCGTCATCGACCTTGATGCCGCCGCGGTCGTCGCGACTGTCGCCACGGGCCCGCTTCCCAACTTCGCGGCTTTCGCCCCCGACGGCAAGGCACTGTACGTGAGCAATGCGGGAAACGCGACCGTCAGCGAGATCGACACCGCGCGCTGGTACGTACGCCGCAACATTCTTGTCGGCGCGACGCCAGAGCATTTGGTCATCGACCGCGAGGGGCAACGGCTGTTCGTCAACAACGTGGACCATGGAACCGTGTCCATCGTCGCGCTGGCTGACGGTACCGTCGTCGAAACGCTCGAGGTTGGCGATACATTGCATGGCCTCGACCTGGCGGATGACGGCCGCACCCTCTACGTCGCCGATCTGGGCGAGGAGAGGGTCGTGTCCATCGATCTGACGTCGGGCGAACGGCGCGAGATCGCCCTATCGCCTTCGCCCTATCACCTCGCCTTCGTGCGCGGTCACGGGAAGCTCTACGTCTCGAGTGCCGATGATCCGAAGATCTGGGTCCTCGACGCCGGCTCGCTCGCGGTGCGCGGCGAGATCGCGATCGGCGGCAAGGGACACCAAATGGTGCAGGTACGGGCACCGTAGGGCGTCATGAACGATAGGCCGTGGAGGCACCCATGAACGACAAGGCAAGCCACTCGGGCGGGTTCGGGGCGTTTCTCGGGTCGCGCGCCGGATTGGTGCTCGTCGCGTTTCTTGCTATCGCCGGCTATTTCCTGTGGACCGAGCACAAAGCCCATGCCATCGCCGGTTTGAGCTATCTACCGTTCCTGCTGCTCCTGGCCTGCCCGCTGATGCATATCTTCATGCACGGCGGGCACGGCGGGCACGATGGTGGGCACGATCACGGCGATGGCGACAGCGAACCGCCCTCGCGCCGCGAGGGAGACGTACCATGACGGACGCGGCGCCGGCTTACGGCCTGTGGTCGCTGGTCGTCATCAACTCGGCCGTCTTCATCATGTTCGGCCTGAGCTTCTTCAGGCCGAAAAGCAATCGTGATTGGCGTTCGTTCGGGGCCTTTTCCGCGTTCATCGTCGCCCTGTTCGCGGAGATGTACGGGTATCCGCTGAGCATCTACCTGTTGGCGGGGTGGCTGCAGAGCCGCTACCCGGACGTCGACTGGTTCTCGCACGACGCGGGTCACCTCCTCGAGATGCTGTTCGGCTGGAAGGCCAGCCCGCACTTCGGGCCATTCCATGTCCTGAGCTTCGTGTTCATCGGCGCCGGCTTCATCCTGATCGCGCGGGCGTGGTCGATCCTTTACGAGGCCCAGTGCGCGCGGACGCTGGCGACGACGGGCCCCTATGCCTACGTCCGTCATCCGCAATACGTCGGCTTCGTCCTCATCATGCTGGGCTTCCTGGTGCAGTGGCCGACGCTGCTCACTCTCGCGATGTTCCCGGTCCTGGTGACGATGTACGTCATTCTTGCCCGCCGCGAGGAGCGGGACAGCCTCGCCGAGTTTGGCGAGGCCTACAGCCGGTACATGACTCAGGTGCCGGCCTTCTTTCCGAGGATCGATCGCGTCGTGCGGAGCGCCTCATGAGCCGTACGTGCGCCGACAGTGGAACGGACACATGATCGACGAACGGTACGTCTGGCTCGTCTGGTCATCGGCCTTCCTCGTTCCGTGGGCGGTCGCCTTCCTGGCGCTCCCCGCCCATCGGACAAAGTTGATGTGGACCAGCCTCTTCACCGCACCATTCGGCCTCACGGAACCCATCTTCGTTCCCACGTACTGGAACCCCCCGAGCTTGTTCGATCTCGCGCAAGCAACGGGGTTCGACATCGAAAGCGTCATCTTCTGCTTCGGGATCGGCGGGATCGGATCGGCGCTCTATGACATCATTACCAACACGAGGCTGGTTCCGGTCGGCACGCAGGAGCGGGCGCGGCCGCTGCACCGGCACCATTACTTCGCGATCGGGGCGCCCTTCCTCGCGTTCCCAGCGCTCTATGCGCTGCCATGGAACCCGATCTATCCCGCGATCCTCGCGACGTTCGTCGGTGCCGCGGCCACGATGGCTTGCCGGCGCGACCTGGCGACCAAGACGTGGGTCGGCGGAGCGCTCTTTCTCGGGTTCTACGCGGTCTATCTCCTGGGGCTCGAAGGGCTCGCCCCGGGCTACATCGCGCGCGTCTGGAACCTCGCCGACCTCACGGGTGTCGTCGTCGCGCGCATGCCGCTCGAGGAGCTTCTGTTCGCGGTCGCGTTCGGCATGTATTGGGCCGGCGCCTACGAGCACTTCACATGGAGAGGCGTGTCGGAGGCACGGACGCGGACTCGTCCAGACGCTAGCGCCTCGCCGCCCGCGCATGCCGAATCGGAGGGCCAATCATGATCCAGACCCATACCGTCGACGCCGAACCAAGTCCCACACACGGACCGCCGCGCCGGGACTTCCTCTACGTCGCGACGATGGCCGCGACCGGCGTGGGGGCGGTCGCCACCGCCTGGCCGCTCGTTGACAGTATGAACCCCAGCGCCGATGTGCTCGCCGTGGCGTCGATCGAGGCCGACCTCGGGCCAATCGCGGTCGGCCAGCGAATCACCGTGGAGTGGCGGAGCCGACCAGTGTTCATCGTGCACCGGACGGCGGCCGAGATCGCCGCGGCGCGGGCCGACGACGCGGCGGACCTGCGCGATCCCCAACCCGACGCCGAACGCGCGCCGCGCGCCGAATGGTTGATCGTGGTCGGCATCTGCACGCACCTCGGCTGCATCCCGCTCGGCCAGCGCGGGAACGATCCCCTGGGCGGTTGGGGCGGCTGGTTCTGCCCCTGCCACGGCTCGCATTACGACACGTCGGGACGCGTCCGAAAAGGACCCGCGCCACGGAATCTCGACGTGCCACCCTATGCCTTCCTCAGCGACACGATCATTCGGATCGGGTGATGAGGCCGCGGCAAGGATCGGCTTGTGAAGTCGTTGGCCACCGAGGTTCATTCATGTCGGAAGTGCGATCCACGGTGCTGACGGCGATGCTCGACCTGACGCCACGTATCCGCACCAGCGGAATCGTTCGGAGGAACTTGCCATGACGACAATTACGCGCCGCCAGTTGCTTCGTACGGCCTCCGGTCTGGCGGTGACCTCACCCCTGGCGATCTACCCCGGCCAGCTGCTCGCTGCACAAACCGAGGTCCTCACCGTTCGAAGCCGAACAATGCAGGTTTTCGGTAAGCCGGCGGAGGCTCTTGGCATCGCGCGACGAGACGATGCCGAGGTTCTTCGGCTTTCGCATGGGCATAGGTTCGTCGCATCCCTCGTCAATGAGCTCAGCGAATCGACCTTGGTTCATTGGCACGGGCAAACACCGCCGACCGCGCAAGATGGTGTTCCGGACCTCTCGCAACCCGCGTTGGCTCCGGGCGGCCGTTACGACTACGACTTCGTTCCACGGGCCGGCACGCACTGGATGCATTCGCACGTTGGCCTCCAGGAGCAGCGGCTGCTGTCGGCGCCGATGATCGTGGAGGCGCCTGGCGAATCGACGCGGGACGAGCAGCAGGTCGTCGTCTTCCTCGAGGACTTCACGTTTCGGGCGCCCGAGGAAATCCTCGAGGGCCTGAGAATGGGGGGCGGGGCGCATGCTGCCCACGCCATGGCCGGAGACGGGATGATGCGTGCGCTCAACGACGTCGACCACGATGCCTACTTGGCCAATGGCCGAACCTTGGACGACCCGGAGATCGTTCGAACCGAGGTAGGCGGTCGCGTACGCCTCCGCATCATCAACGCTACGGCTGCGACCAACTTGTGGATCGACCTTGGGCCATTGTCGGGAGCTCTCACGGCTGTCGACGGCGATGACGTGGAGCCGGCTACGGGTTCACTGTTCCCGCTCGCCATCGCCCAAAGGGCGGACATCGTCATCGATCTTCCGAAGGAAGAGGGTAGTTGGCCGGTTCTGGCTACTCGCGAAGGGGATGTCGTCAGGTCGGGCATCGTCCTCGCGACACCGAAGGGAGAGATACGGACGGTGGAGATCAGCGGCGACAAGGAATCGGCTCCCGTCGACCTCGGCATCGAGGGTGAGCTGAAGGCGCGAGCGGGGCTCGGCGAGGATCGCAGCGTTGATCGAACTCTGATGCTCGAGCTGACGGGGGGCCTTGCCGACTACGTCTGGTCGTTGAATGGCAAGACGCACGGCGAGCACACGCCGCTAACCGTCAGACGCGGTGAACGCGTGGAACTCGCCCTAGGGAATCGCACGAACATGTCGCACCCGATGCACTTGCACGGTCATCACTTCCAGGTCGTCGCCATCAATGGTCAACGGTTCGGCGGGGCGATGCGCGATACCGTGCTCGTGCCCGTGGACACGACCGTGACCGTAGCCTTCGAAGCGGACAACCCCGGCGATTGGGCGCTGCATTGCCATAACCTCTACCACATGGTCGCAGGCATGATGACGTCCGTGCGTTACGAGGCTTAGCGGTTCGGGGGTCGCTAGGCGGGTCAGCATGCAATCGAGTAAGGGAGATCGAAGATGATGAAACGAACGCTTGTTGCCGCGACGTCAGGCGGATGGCTCTTGGCCTTGGCGGCATTCCCCGCCGCCGCGCAGCAGTGGTCCTACGGGCCCTACATGATGTCGAATCATGGCTGGTGGGGAATGATCCTGGGACCCTTCATGATGATCGCACTGCTCGCGATCGTCGTGGCCGTCGTCGTGCTGCTCGTACGGTGGCTTGGCGGCACGGCGCACCATCAAGTACCCCATCCGCCGGGCAAGACCGCTCTCGATATCTTGAAGGAGCGTTTCGCCAGGGGCGAGATCGACAAGCAGGAATTCGAGGATCGACGCCGGGTTCTCGGCGAATGATGGGTCTCGCATCATCGGCGACGAGAAGCTACGGAGACGGAGTTCCCGATCCGGCCCGTCGCCGACGAATCGCGGCGGTTCGCTTGGACCGACTCCCTGCGGAACGCCGTAGCCGTCAAGAGCCGCGAAGTCACCACGCAGAGGCATCGAATGGCCGCGAGAAGTACCAAGAGGCGCGCAACGCCTAACCGAGGGAGCGCGGCGCGTGGCCGCGCTTCGGCCGGTTCCAAGTCCGGGGTCGCGCCGTGGTTCGTCGGTGCGGTCCTGATCGCCGGCGCCGGATTCGTCGCGTGGCGGTTGCTTGCACCGCCGGGTACGGTCGAGACGGTGACCGTTGCCGTGCCCGTGCTCTCCTCCGAGGCGCAGGCGGGCGCGCGATCATACGAGGCCAATTGCGCGCAATGTCACGGGGTCCACGCCGCCGGTAGCGACAGGGGCCCGCCCCTCGTCCACGCGGTCTACAACGCGGGGCATCACGCCGACATAGCGTTCGTGCTCGCGGCGCGGCTTGGCGCTCGGCAACACCATTGGTCCTTCGGCGACATGCCGCCGCAGCCTCAGCTCAAGGACGGGGAGATCACGGCGATCATTCGATACGTCCGCGAGCTGCAGGAGGCCAACGGCATCGAGACGAAGCCTCACACCATGTGACGGAGGACGCCGTGCGTATTCAACCGCGAGATCCGGGCCAAACACCCTGGTACCTTCGTCCGTTCTTCTGGAACCAGCGCCGGAAATATGGCGCGCCGCTCACGGCGGCCCTGGTCTGGGCGAGGGCGCCACGGCTCTTCATGGGCGTGGCACTCCTCTACGGATTGCTCGATCGGCGCGCTTCGCCGATCCCGCCGGCGCTCCGTTCCCTCGTCACGGTTCGGGTCTCGCAGATCAACGGCTGCCATTTCTGCGTCGACCTGAACAGCGCGACGATGCTGAAGCGTGGCGTATCCGAGGCGAAGGCTCTGGCCATCGCCGATTGGCGAGAAAGCAACCTGTTCGACGAGCGCGAGCGGGATGTGCTCGCCTACGCGGAGGCAATGACCTGTACCGATGGGGGCGCAGAGGACGCCCACCTCCAATCGCTCCGGCGCCACTTCGACGACGACGCGATCGTCGAGCTGACGGCCCTCGTCGCGTTCCAGAACCTGTCGAGCAAGTTCAACAGCGCCTTGGGCGTACCGCCGCAGGGGTTTTGCAGGCTGCCGATGCGAGTGGGACGCTAGCCGGGGCAAGGCCGGCTCGAGGCCGGAACCGCAATCCGAACGATGCTGCGTCGGCCCGGATCGTACCGGCCGTCGCCCAGGCTTCGTCCCGAGCTCCGGGTCTGGAGCGAGATCCGCGATTGAAGCAGGTCAGCGCGCATGCCCGCGCGTCGATCGTACGAAATGGCGTCGGGCATCGTGGCCCCAAGCGACATGGCACTCGTCTTGTCCCTCCCCTTGCGCGCGACGGTTCGTGCGTCCTTCGTCGTCGCGTTCCTCGCGGCCGGCGTCAGCTCCGATTCGGCTTCCGGGGCACGGCGGAACCCGGCGCGGTGCCTTATGCCGCGCTCCAGTCCACGGCTGTCCGGTTCGCGCCTGCCACGCGGTTCGCGACGCGTGCCTGCGGCA
>JBBDQV010000187.1:0-18207 GCA_040905845.1 Alphaproteobacteria bacterium
ACTGCCGTGTTCGGCGACGGCCGCATCTACGTGCTCGATCTCTCCCACACGGTTCAAATCCGCAGCGGCAAGGTCGACGCCGACGTGCCCGCCCTGTGAGGCAAGCGAAAGCCACGCCGACCGCGAGCGACGGTCCCGGGTTCGCCCGCCCCTTCACGAGCCTGCGTCCGGGCGAACCTAGCCCAACATCGCGTGCCGGCGAAGCCGTGGGGGGAAAAAGCACGGCGCCCCTTCCCGCGAGGGGAGGGGCGCCGGACGCGGGCCCGCCAGGGGGGATGGCGTTGGGCCTCGTGTTGTCAGGCGGCCGGCGCGCGGATCGCGTCGAGGCCGCTCATGCGGTCGAGAGCTTCGTCGAGGGCGCGGCGATCCCACACCCGCCGGCGTCCGAAGTGGAGCGGGCCGGGCAGGAGGCCCTCGACGACGAACCGGTTGAACGTCGTCATCGAAAGTCCGACGTAGCGCGCCGCCTGGTCGCGGTTGAGCCCGCGTGGATGAAAGTTCATCGCCAGTCGGCGGTCCTTGGTCATCTTGCGCGTCCAAGCCTTGACCGTATCGACCACCGACTCGGCCTCGGCGGCGGCCGGCGGTGCAGTGATCGGCGACGTTACCGGCGCGGCCTCGAACTCGGCGAGGCGCACCATCGCCAGCCGACCCGGCCGCGTGATCAAGGCGGCGAGATCGACCCGATAGTCGTCGGCGGCGACGAGCTCGACGTGGGGCTCGGCGTCCGCGCGCGACACGACCTCCTCAAGCTGTGGGCTCGCCGACATGGCCGGCCGGGCGTTGCCCTTGCGCGCGAGCAGCGAGCTCTCGAGCACGGCGAACTTGACCTTGTGCATGGCGCTCATGGCAGATTCCCCCTCGGCTAGATGGACTGCGCGACGCGGCGGCCGAAGCCGGCGGCGGAGGCGACCGTCTCGAACTCCGGGCTCGGCTCGTTCCGGCCGAACACCGGTCGCTCGAGCGCCCCGGGGATGACCACCGGGCGTGGCTGGATCTTTTGGAGCCGAACCGCGAGGTAGTCCCAAAGGTCGGCGATTTCCTGGGCCGAGCGCGACGCGGGGTCGCATTCCACGACGGTGCGGCCGTCGATCATGCTCGACGCGAAATCGGTGCGATGATGGATCGTGACCGGCGCCACCGTGCCGTGCTGCGACAGCGCGACCGCGGCGTCGGAGGTGATGCGGGCGCGCGGCGTCGCGTCGTTGACGACAAAAACGAGGGGCTTGCTGCGGCCTTCGACGATGTCGAGCGTGGCGCCGACGGCACGCAGGTCGTGCGGGCTGGGCCGGGTCGGGATGACGACCAGGTCGGCGAAGGCGACGACGTTGCGGATCGTCGCCGTGACCGCGGGCGGCGTGTCGATGACCACCAGTCGCGTGCCGCGCGCGCGCAGCTCCTCGAGGTCGTTGAACAGGCGCTGAACGGTGGTCTGGACGAAGACGGGGGCCTCGGCCTTGCGCGCGTTCCACCACGCGGCCAGGCTACCTTGCGGATCGGTGTCGATGAGCGCGACGGGACCGTATCCGGCGCGTTCGGCCTGGACGGCGACGTGACCCGAAAGCGTGGTCTTGCCCGACCCGCCCTTCTGGGACGTGAAGACGACGACTCGCATCGACGACAGCATGGTGTTCTCCTTTCGGTAGCCCCGCCGCCTTGCCCATCGGGCGTCAGGCCGGTTGCTTTGCGTCCCGCCGTTTCCGACGGTTTGCCATTTCGAGGAAAATCGGGTCCCGGATTGTCTCCTTGTTCGACCCGCCTTTATGGGGAGCCTAGCGCTACCGCGCCGAACGCTCAGTGACCGTGGTCACGAGCGCACGTGCCAGATGAGCGCGGCGATGGCGAGAAACGCCCCGCCGATCAGGATCTCGATCGGGCCGGCGCCGGCGAGGGCGCCGACGATCGGCCGGCTCAGCTCGAGCACCGCGCGCCCCAGCGCGGTGCGCGCGAGGTCGTCGCCGAGCGTGATGCCGAGCGCCGCGCTCGCGCCGGTGACGCCGAGCGGCAGGGCCACGCCGAACAGGACACGGGCGATCCGGCCGGACCGGCGCTCACCATCGACCCGATGGGCGTTCTTCTCGGCGAGCGCGTAGGCCTTGTCCTGGTTGATCACGCAGCCTTCGATGGACTTGGCGTAGCTGTGTGACATGGCGGTCTCCTTTCGGTGGCCCCGCTGCCTGACCCATCAGGCCGGTGGCTTTGCGTCCCGCCGTCGCCGGCGGTTTGCCCTTGTCGAGGCCGGGAAAGGCCACTCGGCCCGTTCGTCCCTCTCGCAACGTGATTGGATTACCGGATGCGTCCCACCCGCGCTGTGACGAGCGTCACGCGGGCGCGCGATCACGCGTCGCCAGGGTTAAGAGGCCTCAACCATGTCGACGGCCGGGGCGCCAGCGCCGGTTCCGACTGCGTGGAACACCCCCCATCCTGTCCCTCCCCCGCGAGCTACGGCATTCACACATCTTGGTCCGCAGTTGCGGTAGGGAGCCGTTGGCCCTGAGGAAGCCGACCGCTGCGCGGCCCTCAGCACGAACGGACCCAGAGAAGCCTGCGCGGCGGACTAGGCCACGACGATGAGTGAATCTCGTAGTCCACAAGGGGGGAGGGAACGCTTGCATTAGCGGGCTTAATTCTCCCTCCCCCTCGATGGGCGTGACGGCGGATGCCCCCGCCATCACGGGTCGGGGTGGGGGTGAAGCCGATTCCGCGTCGGCGGCCTTGTCCCTTGCGGCCGGCGGTCAACGCCTTCCGACTTGCCCAGTCGCACATGCCAGGACCTCCGACGCCTCGGTGGCCTCGCCGAAGTTAAGGTTGGCGGTCACGGGGGATGCCTGAGTGCCGCCGTTCCTGTTCCATTGCGGTGAGCGCGCGCGCCATCTTGGTCGGCGGCGGCGCGGGGTCGCGGCCGCAATGGGGACACACCTTGGCGGCCCGCATGATGAACTCGGCGCAATGTGGACAGGGCACGCGGCCTTGAGCGCGTGCCTCATCCGCGATGGCCGCGCCTGTCCGGCGCGACAGCAGCGCGAGCACGACTCCCAGCGGGCCGAATATCAGGCCGACGACGAAACCAGCGAACCACGAATGACCGCGTCCGCCATGAATGGCGGCGGCAACGAAGGCGGAGACGATCCAGACGAGCAGCCACCACACGGTCCTATCCTCACTCAGGAACGATTGGGAGCACGGAGATCATGTGACGGGCTCATCGGTGACGACGATGCGGATGTTGACGCCGCGCGTGGGCTTATGGCGCGTGCCGCCGGTGACCTCGAGGACTTCGGCACCCCAGCGGTGCCCGGCGTCCATGACTGGAGCGAGGTCAGCGGCAAGCTCGGTCCTAAGATAGCCGATCTGTTCGCCGGCGCGAGTGAACACCATGACGGCGTTCGGGTCGTGCGGGTTGTTCGGATCGCGCGCGAGGGCGAGCTGGTCGCCGGCCGTCAACTCGGCGATGACCATCTGTCGGGGGCGGCCGCGCGGGTTCGGTTTGGTGACGCCGACGACCTTGGTTCTGATTTCCTCACCCTCGACCTCGCCACGGTAGGTCACCTTCTCGGCGACGGGCGGAACATACTCGCCGCGCACATTTGCCTGCCGCAATGCCTCGCGACGCGCGGCACTACCGGCGAAGACGCGAAAGCCGAGGTACGCCGCCACGACGAGGGCTAGCAGGGCGACGACTTCCATGAGGAACCGTCACGCCGGGAAAATGGTAAGAACCTCGGGATGATAGCAAGAACGCGCGCGGCCCAAGTAAGTTTCTCGTTCGGGCGTGGCGTTGCGGACCCGGGTTCGAGCGTGAAGCGTTTCGGTTTGGAGCGCAACGCCGTCGCGCGTGGTCATGACCACGTCACGCTCACCCTCACCCGGTACAAGGACACGCCGGTCAGCGTGTTTCGCCTTGCCCGGCCGCGCTTGCCAGGATCTTCAGGGCCGCGGCGTGGGCCCGCGCGTCGCCCGCGGCGATCACCTGGCCGCCGGCGTCGGCCGGCCCGCCGTCCCACGTGGTGACCACGCCGCCCGCGCCCTCGATGATCGGGATCAGCGCCTGGATGTCCCACGGCGCGAGGTCGGCCTCGACCACCAGGTCGATAAAGCCGTGGGCGAGCATGGCGTAGGCATAGCAGTCGCCGCCGAGCCGGCGCAGTCCACAACGTGCCCACAGCGCGTCGAACGCCGCCCGCGCCGCGCCTGCGCCGAACATGTCGAGCGCGGTCGTCGACAGCACCGCGGCGCCGAGGCGTTCGCATGCGCGCGTGGCCAGCCGCCGGTCGCCAAGGAACGCCGCTTCGCCGGTGCCGACGAAGCGCTCGCCGGTGAACGGCTGGTCCATGATCCCGAGGATCGGGCTGTGCCAGTCGCGCAGCGCGATCAGCGTGCCCCAGGTCGGGAAGCCGGTGACGAACGCCTTGGTGCCGTCGATCGGGTCGAGCACCCAGGTCAGCTCTGCCTCTGGGTTCTCGTGGCCCTGCTCCTCGCCGAGAATCCCGTGTTCGGGATAGCGCGCGCGGATCAGCGCCCGCATGGCCGCCTCGGCCGCGTGGTCCGCCTCGGTGACGATGGCGATGGCGTCGACCACGTCCAGGCGCTTGCGCGTGACCTCGAGCGCGGTCCGGAACAGGGGCCGAGTCGTCGCGCCGGCGACATCGGCGAGCCGATGGGCAAAGTCCAGGAGCTCGTTCGGCGCCGGCGTCATGGGTTGCCTTCGAAAGCGCCGCCGTAGCGCCGCCACGACCGCTCGAAGCGCTCGCCGTTGAGGTTCGTGTAGCCTTCGTAGCCCCGCTCGCGGCCGGGATAGAGCGCGCCCATGCTGGCCGCCACGGCCTCGGTCGCGAGCTTCGAGGTCAGCTCCTGGGCCATGCCCCACAGCCATTCGCGCAAGGACAGGATCAGCTTGAAGACCAGGAAGTCCCGCCAGGCCGCCTCGTCGGTTCGGCCGGCATAGAGCTCGAGCACGCGCCGGTCGTCGGCCTCGCCGCCGTCCGCGTTGGCGCCGAGCGCCGCCAGGTCGAACATCGGATGGCCGAAGCCGCCGTAGTCCCAATCGACCAGCCAGACCCGACGTTGACCGTCGAACATCAAGTTCTGCGGCACCAGGTCGTTGTGGGTGAAGACCGGCGTGAACGGGCGGACCGCGCGTTCGAGCAGAGTGTTGATCCGCTCGACCTCGGCGAGCCGATCGAGAAGCCGCGAGCGCCGCGCGCGGCCCAATGCGACGTAGCGGCGGATCGCCTGGAAAGGCCAGAAGGTGCCGAGCGTGCCTGCTACGGCCGCGCCTCCTCCGTGCAGCGCGCGCAACAGTTCAACGACCGCCGGCATGTTCGCGATGACGTCGCCGCTCGTCATGCAGCCGCCGTCGAGGAAGTCGACGACGGTCAGGTTCGGCTCGGCGTGGCGCAGCGCGGGCGCGAGCCCAAGCCCGGCCGCCGCGGCCATCGCGGCCTGCACCGAGGTCTGATGGATGCCGTGGATGGGGATGTCGAAACCGACGCGTGCCACGTAGCGCCGCCCGGCGGCCGTGACGACCCAGCTCCGGTTGCACAGACCACCCGTGAGCGGGGCGAGCGAAGCCGCCCCGGCCCACAGCGAAAGCCCCGCGACATGGGCCTCGACGCGCGCGTCGGTCCAATCGACCTGAATCACGATGGGCGATTCCTTCGCTTTCGGTCGAGATCGGCTTGACATCGCCACAGAAACCCACAAATCTCCACAGTCCCGTCCACCCGACGAGGGTTCATGGCTTCCGGATTCCCCGACCAGGCCCGTTTCCCCGACCAGGCACGTGTCGTCGTCATCGGCGGCGGCATCATGGGCTGCTCGACCGCGTACCACCTCGCCAAGCTCGGCGGCAAGGACGTCGTCCTGCTCGACAAGGACAAGCTGACGTCGGGCTCGACGTGGCACGCGGCGGGCATGGTCGGCCAGCTCCGCAACAACGCCAACATCACCCGGATGCTCGGCCAGTCGGTCGCCGTCTACGACGCGATCGCCAAGGAAACCGACCAGCCGGCCGGCTGGCGCACCACGGGGTCCCTCCGGCTCGCGTGCACCAGGGACCGCGTCATCGAGTACGAGCGCCTGGCGACCACGGCGCGGAGCTTCGGGCTCGATCTCGACCTGATCTCGCCGGGGGAGGCGAAGCGGCTGCTGCCGGCGATGAACGTCGCCGACGTGCTGGCCGCCGCCTGGTTGCCGAGCGACGGCGTCGCCAACCCGTCGGACCTGACCCAGGCGTTCGCCAAGGCGGCGCGACGCAACGGCGCCAGGCTCCACGAGGACACCGCCGTCACCGCCATCCGCGCGGCCAAGGGCCGTGTCGCGGGCGTCGACACGAAACGCGGATCGATCGCGTGCGAGGTCGTCGTCATCTGCGCCGGCATCTGGTCGCGCGAGGTCGGCCGGCTCGCGGGCGTCAACGTGCCGTTGCAGCCCTCGCACCACCAGTACGTCGTCACCGAGCCGATCGAAGGCCTCGCGCGCGGCTGCCCCGGCGTGCGCGACCCCGACCACCTGACCTACTTCAAGGAGGAGGTCGGCGGTCTGATCTTCGGCGGCTACGAGCCGAACCCGGTCGCCTTCGAGGCCTCGCCCATTCCCGACGACCACGCCTTCAAACTGATGCCCGAGAACGTCGACCAGTTCGAGGTCTTGATGCGGGGCGCGTTAACGCGGTTCCCGGCGCTCGAGACCACGGGGATCAAGCGCTGGTTCAACGGCATCGAGTCGTTCACCGAGGACGGCATGTTCATCCTCGGCGAGGCGCCCGAGGTCGCCGGCGTGTTCGTCGGCTGCGGCTTCAACTCGTTCGGCATCGCCTCGGCCGGCGGCGCCGGCCAGGTGCTCGCCGAGTGGATCCTGGAGGGCGAGCCGCCCTACGACCTGTGGGCCGCCGACATCCGCCGCTTTGGTGCGCACCTGCGCTCGGACCGCCAGGTCCGCGCGCGCGCGCTCGAAGGCCAGGCGCATCACTATTTCATCGCCTGGCCCCACGAGGAGATGGTCGCTGGCCGGCCGCTGCGCCGCGGCCCGCTCCACGACCGGCTGCTCGCCAAGGGCGCGTGCTACGGCGCCAAGGCCGGCTGGGAGCGGCCCAACTGGTTCGCACCGGCCGGTGTCGAGCCCAAGGACGTCACGACCTTCGACCGGCCCAACTGGTTCCTTCACGTCGCCGCCGAGCACCGCGCCTGCCGCGAGGCGGCGGCGGCGCTGTTCGACCAGAGTTTCTTCGCGAAGTTCTCCCTGATCGGCCGCGACGCCGAGGCCGCGTTGCAGACGATCTGCGCCGGCGACGTGGGCCGCGCGCCGGGCCGCGTCACCTACACCCAGATGCTCAATCGCCGGGGCGGCATCGAATGCGACCTGTCGGTCACGCGCATCTCGGAGACCGAGTACTACATCGTCACCGGGACCGCGTTCGCCAGCCACGACGGCGCGCACATCCGGCGCCACATTCCGGCCGACGCCGACGCGACGCTGATCGACGTGACCTCGGCCTACGGCACCCTCGCGCTGATGGGGCCGCGCGCGCGCGCGATCCTCGCCCGCGTCGCCGAGGGCGAGGTCGGCAACGAGGCGTTCCCGTTCGCGACCTGGCGCCCCTTGATCATCGCCGGAGCGACGGTTCGCGCGCTCCGCATCACCTTCGTCGGCGAGCTCGGCTGGGAGCTGCACGTCCCGTCCGAATACCTGGTCGCCGTCTACGACGCGCTGATGGAGGCCGGCGCCGAGGAGGGTCTCCGCGACGCCGGCTACCGGGCGATCGATTCGCTCCGGCTCGAGAAGGGCTACCGCGTCTGGGCCGGCGACATCGGCCCGGACTACACGCCGTTCGAGGCCGGTCTCGGCTTCGCCGTGGCGCTCGGCAAGAACGTGCCGTTCATCGGCCGCGACGCGCTTCTCGCGCAGAAAGAAAAGCCGCTGACCCGGCGCCTCGCCAGCTTCACCGTTGACGACCCCGCGACCATCCTGCTCGGCCGCGAAACGATCGTGCGCGACGGCCACGTCGTCGGCTGGATCGCCACCGCCGGCCACGGCCACACGATCGGCAAGGCCATAGGGCTCGGTTACGTGCGCAATCCCGCGGGCGTCACCAACGACTGGCTGCAGGGCGGCCGCTACGAGCTCGAGGTCCGCGCGCGGCGCGTGCCCGCGGCGATCCACCTCAAGCCGCTTTACGATCCCACGGGCCTGCGCGTCAGAGCCTAGGGGCTCTCGCGAGCGTCAGCGGTTCACGGCGGCCAGGTGTTCGGGTTTTGCCTCTGCGACTTCTTCGGGCAACGCCGGAACGAAAATTCGGATGCCTTCCTTGGCGAGGGCAGCCAACGGGGATTTCGAAGGGGTGTGCGTCGCGATGATCGTCACGTTCTGCGCCCGGAGGCTCGCGACCAGAGCCTGCGTTTTCATTCTTCCCGCCGCCAGGTCTGCGACCATCAGAGGTGCCGGGATGCAAGCGTACCGAAACCCGGCGGCGTCGAGCTCCTGATGCAATGGGGCCAAGCTGTGCCACGTCAAGGCAAATCGAATGCCGAGCGCCGCATAGGGTCCGACGATCTTGGCAAGATCGGTGCCAGGATCGCTGGCCGAAAGCCCCTGGATGTCCATTCCTAGGCGCGAGCGAACCCCGGGCTGTAGGGCGCGGCAGAGGTTTGTCAGGGCTTGCAGCACCGCCTTGCTTTCGAGGAGCCGGACATGGACTGGCGCAAGGATAACTGCGTCGAAACCGCGGTCGCCCTTGGTGATCAGCTCGCGTGCGCTCAGCGCAAACGTCATGAGTTGCGCGTCAACGGCGAGCTGTTCATCGAGATCCAGGTGGGGCAGACACTGCCCCGCCGCCACGCGCGCCAGGCGCGACAGACGTGCGATCGCCACCTGCGCGGGTCGGCCATCATCCGTCCGCGCCCGTACGATCTCGATGGTCGCCGACTTCAACGCGGCACTCAGCCGAGCGCGCGCGTCATGCGCCATGTGCGATTGGCGTGACGCCACCTCCGCTTCGATCGCCGCCAGGATCGACGATCCACCTGCGAGAGCATCGCCCTTGACCGTTGCGACGGCCGATTCGAACGTCAGCTCATCGGCGGCCGACGCGGGCAGGCAGGCGGCAAACCGCAGTCGCACGGTGTCGACGATGGTGCGGACCTTGGCCTCGGCGGCGCTCTCGTCGTCACCGGCGAAGCAAATGACATACCCGCCGTCGCAGGGCGTCGCGAGGTCGTCGCGATGCAAATGGTTCCGGATGACGTCGAGAACAATCTCGTCGGCACGGGCACCCAGTGCGTCCCATTGGTCGCCCAAGGCCGCGCGGACCTCATCGAGACCGAGCACGCGCACGGTGCCGGCGACGATGCTGTCCGAGCCGCGCGCCGCCGCGCGCTCGCGAACTGCTCGGTCGAACTCGTCCGCGGCCAGTTCCGCGGGGCCTCTATCGAGGTCTTCGATAGGCGTGAGGGTCGCCACCCGGTAGGACTCCCCTGACGGCATCCTGACGAGGTTCGAGACGACCAGCGTCTTGAGCACTCGACCAGACGCGCTTCTTACTCGGACCTGTCGCTCCTGCTTGACGACTCCGGTCGCGATCGACCGCCGATGATGGCTCGCCGCTTCCTCACGGTCCTCGTCGCCGACGACGAACGAGAGCGGCCGCCCCGCGAGCTGGTCCATGGTCCAACCGAACACCCGTGTATAGGCCGCGTTGATCGCCGCGAATCGGCCCTGGGGATCGATGATGCTGACCGGGTCGTTGAGGATTGAAAGGATTGAGCCGAAGATCAGCTCGAGCTTGGTGACGTTGGCCCGGAGCGAATTGAGCTTCGAGCGGTCGGCCATTTGGAGGACGAAGTACCTCGGATGACCCAGGTGATCGGCGACCGGATAGGCGTCCGCTTCGAGCATGGCGGTGGATCCGTCCTTGCGCTTGACGGCCAGCACTGCCTTCGTCTCCTTGGCCTCATGAGCCACTGTCAGAACATCGGCCCAGCCGTCGGCGCACTCGTCCGGCTTCAGCATTGTGATCGACTGGCCGAGGAGGTCGTTCGTGTCGAACCCGCTGACCGCCTCCAACACAGGGTTTGCCCCAGCGATGCGCCAGTCATCGGTGTCGGGATCGATCTCCGTGACCACGATGGCGTCATTTGACCGCGACGCCATCGATTCGAGGAGCCTCTGTCGGTCTCTAGGACTTGGAATGAGCGAAAGCATAGGCGGTCACGTTCCGGCTTGGCGCGGCCGCCTAGGGGCTCGGCCCATAGCCAGTCGTGACGTCTCGGCAAGACGTCAGCCGGCGTTCGCCTTTGACCCGATTCGCACCATCGGGGAGGCGTTTATCATCTGGACCAGGCCCTTACGGACTCTTATCCGATGACTCGATTAAGAAAGCCTTGAGCAAACTCAGCGGGGCGAAGGGTGCGAGAACTCGGGGTCGGGAGGCTGGCTTGCGCACGCTATCGCGATCATCGTCACGCCAGTGCCGCCCGACGCGGTTTCCCCACGCGCGGCGAGGGCGCTATGATGCCCTTTGCATACACTTCCGCAGCCGCGAAGCATCGGGGGAGGACACCATGAACCGCATCAAGCTGATCGACCGACTGTCCCAGGGCAAGCTGAGCCGGCGCGAGTTCAAGGCCGCGCTCGGCGCCTTCGGATTGACCACCGTGACCACCGCGCCGCGCCGGGCGCGCGCGGCCGGCGAGCTCCTGGTGTTCACCTGGGCAGGATTCGAGGACCCGGGGTTCTTTCCCGACTACGTGACCAAGCACGGGGGCGCGCCGGAGTTCACCTTCTTCGGCGACGAGTACGAGGGCATCGAGAAGCTCAAGGCGGGCTTCGAGGCCGAGGTGGTCTCGCCCTGCATCGACGTCATGCCGCGCTGGCAGACCAGCGGCCTTCAGGCCATGGACGAATCCCGCCTGACCAACGTCGGCGACATGTTCGAGACGCTGAGCCCGGCGGACGCGTTCAAGGACGGCCAGCGCTACTTCCTGCCGTTCTATTGGGGCTTCGACTCGGTCTGCTATCGCCACGATCTGGTCGACATCAAGCCCGAGGAGATGTCGTGGAAGCTGCTCTACGATGACCGCTTCAAGGGCCGCATCTCGATCTGGGATTCAACCGACGCGGTCATCCCCGCCGCCTCGCTCGCGGCCGGCCTGCTCGACGATCCGTTCCGTCCGTCCGGCGACGATCTCGTGACGGTGCTCGAGCTCGTGAAGAAGCAGCGCGATCTCGTGCGCATGTACTACAACGACCCGAGCGAACTGGTGCAGGCGATGGCGGCGGGCGAGGTCGTCGTCGCGTTCTGCTGGGCCGCCACGATGTCGCAGATGCAGCAGGCTGGTTTGCCGATCACGTGGGGGGCGCCGAAGGAGGGGCTGATCAGCTTCAACTGCGGGCTCGCGCGCTCCAACCGGACCAAGGACGAGAGTGCCGTCTACGACTTCCTCAACGCCTCGACGACGCCCGAGGCGGGCAAGTACATGATCGAGGCGTTCGGTTACGGCTCGGGCAACAAGAAGGCGTTCGACCTGGTCGACCCGGCTAAACTCGCCGAGCTCAACCTCACGAACCCCGAGGAGGCCCTCGCGGGATCGAACTCGTTCCAGTTCGTGCCCCATGAGTTGAAGCAGATGCACATCAACGCGTTCGACGAGATCAAGGCGGGTGCCTGAGCGCCCGCGCCGGGTGCGCCGCCGGCTTTACGGTCGGCGGCGCGCCTGCGTCATTTCGCGCCACGAACGGGCGCGACATCGGATCGTCCCGAATTGGGACTGTCGAACGTGTTCAAATAAAACGATATTTCAGGTTGACACAGTCCTTCTTGCCCCACCCCGCCTTCCTGAGCATGCTTCGTGCATTGGAGCATCCCGGGTACCCCGAGGGTATGATCGGGATGCCCGCGCGGACAGGATCGAGGGCATGGCGGATACGCTCGGGACGGTCGGCGAACTGGCGCGATCGTGGCGGCTCGAAGGCCGGCTCAGGCGCGCGCATCCTTACGGCATCGCGTTCGACCGTTGCCTCGACTGCATGGTCGAGGTGAGCGACCGAGCCAAGACCATCGCCGGGACGGCGTTCACGCGCGAGCGGCGCATCGTGCTCAACGCCGCGCTTTTTCGAACCGGGCGCGAGCCCGACCGCAACGCGACGTTCCTGCACGAATGCGCGCACGTCATCGCCAACCTGTCCAAGCGGCGCGACTGCGGGCACGGGCCGGGCTGGCGCGAGGTCATGGACATGCTCGGCGAGCCGGCCGACCGCTGCCACAACATCCGCTACCTCTCGCCCAAGGCGCACGCGACCGTCACGTGGCTGTGCCGAAGCTGCGGCCAGGAGTATCACTTCGTCCGCCGCCCCAGGCGCCGGCCCGAAAACTGCTGGTGCGCCAGGTGCGGCCCGCGCACGGGCCGCCTCGCGCTTCACTGGGAGGCGGCGGCGCCCAAGCCCAAGCGGCGCGCCCGCTCATCCGCCAGGCTGAAATCTCGCCGCCGCCGCGCCTGACGCGTCACTGTTCGCGGTTCGAGACGGCCGCGCCCATATCTTGACCCTACAAGACACCCTACAAGACGCCCTCGTGCTGAGCCTGTCGAAGCACGAGGATTGATGCACCGCATCATCCTTCGACAAGCTCAGGATGAGGCGGAACGAGAGTCGGCACAAACGTGCGCCGGTCTCAGCTCGCGGTCGCGTCCTCGGCGGCGTTGGCGAGCGCGCTGAGGACGCCCTGCGCGGTGACATGGCCGATCAGCACGCCGCCCTCGGCCACCGGAATCGCATCGTGCTGGCCGGCGAATCGTGGCAGGAGCCGTTCGAGCGACATGTCGACCGGCACCGGATCGGCGCCGTCGGCCGCCACGTTCGTTCGCTCCATGGCGTCGCGTACCGTCAGCACCTTGACCCTCGGAACGTCGCGGGTGAACTCGGTGACGTACGCGGTCGCCGGGCGCATGACCACGTCGGCCGGCGTGCCGATCTGCACCACCTCGCCGTCCTTCATGATGGCGATGCGATCGGCGAGGCGGAGCGCCTCGAGGAAGTCGTGGGTGATGAACACGATCGTCTTCTGCAGCATCGTCTGCAGGCGCAGGAACTCGTCCTGCATCTGGCGGCGGATCAGCGGGTCGAGCGCGCTGAACGGTTCGTCCAGGAACCACAGCCCCGGCTCGACCGCGAGCGAGCGCGCGATGCCGACGCGCTGCTGCTGGCCGCCCGACAGCTCGCGCGGATAGGCTTCCTCGCGGCCGCCCAGCCCGACCAGCTCGACCATTTCTTGCGCCTTTTTCTCGCGCTCGGCCCGCGCCACGCCCTGGACCCTGAGCGGAAAGGCGACGTTCTCGAGTACCGTCTGGTGGGGCAGCAGCCCGAAGTTCTGGAACACCATGCCCATCTTGTGGCGCCGGATGTCGATCAGCTCCTGGTTCGAGACCTTGAGCAGATCCTGGCCGTCGAGCACCACCTCGCCCGCCGTCGGTTCAACCAGCCGCGACAGGCAGCGCACCACCGTGGACTTGCCCGAGCCCGAAAGTCCCATGATGACGAAGATCTCGCCCAGGTGGACCTCGAAGCTCACGTCGCACGCGGCGGCGATGTGGTTCGCGGACCGGATGCCCTTGGTCAACGCGGCCGGATCATCGACGCGCCCTTGGCCGCCCGCGAAGAATTGCGCCGGGCCGGGCCCGTAGACCTTCCAGACGTGGCGGCAGCTCAGCTTGACGTCGGTCGAAGGACCGGGCTCGGCGTCGGTCATGCCGATGCCCGCGACGTCGCCGCTCTCATGGACCACATCGAAGCGCCTCCCATTCGATTCGTTGTCGGCGCCCTCGATTCCGCGCGTCGCGCCGAACGGTCATTGTTCGTTCTGCACGAGGCCTGGTCAAGCCTGCGCGACGCCGGCGCGGGCCGCGGGCTACATCATCGCCGCGTCGACCCAGGCCTGCCACTTGTCCTTGTTGTTCTCGACCCACTCCTCGGTGACGGCGTCGATCGACAGGCCCTCGGCATCGACCTTGTAAAGCATGGGGATCTGCTCCTCGGCCGTGAGCTGGTAGGCCTTGAGGAACTTGTACGCCGCCGGCCACGTGTCCTTCATGCCGACCCAGGCTAGCTTGAAGACGGGGCGTCCCTCGGGCCAGTCGCAATCGAACGTCTCGGTCAAGTTCTGACCCCACGCCGGATCGGTCGTGCACGCGTCCTCGTAGGTCGGCAGCTTGACCTGATGCATCTCGATCTCGGCGTGCAGCCAATGGGGCGTCCAGAACATCGTCAGAATCGGCTGCTTCTTCTCCACGGCGGACTTGATCTCGGCGATGATGTTGCCTTCGGTGCCCGCGGGGATCGAGACGAAGTCGAGCCCCAAGGCCTTGATGCGCGGGTTGTTCAGGTCGCCCCAATCGGCGGGATAATCGACAAACCGGCCGCTCGGCAACGTGTCGGGTGTCGCGAAGATGTCGGCGCAATTCTTGAGCGCCGTCCAGTCGGGCAATCCGGGGCACAGCTCCTCGACATAGGCCGGATACCACCACGCCTCGCGCGTCGCCAGACCCAGGTCGCCGAGCTCCTCGGCCTGGCCGGACCCGACGGCCTGGCCGTAGCCCTCGCCGATGTTGCTCATCCAGATCTCGAGCGTCGCGGTCACGTCGTTGTCGGCGATCGCCTGGAGCTGCGGGTAGTAGCCGGCGGTGACGTACTCGACCGTGTAGCCCATGCGCTGCAGGATCTTGCCGGCGATGGTCGTCGTGATGTGCTGGCCCGTCCATTCGTTGATGGCGAGCTTGATCGGCTCGCTCGACTCCGGAACCGACCCGGCGATCGCCGCGCCCGGAACGATCGCGACCATGGCGAGTCCCGCCAATGCGCCTCTCAGAGTGCCAATCATGGGTTGCCTCTCCTGTTCTTCCCGGTTCCGTGTCCGCGCTTGCGTCGGCGGACCGGACCGCGGAGCGAAACCGATCATAGCCGACGGGTCCGGATTGTTGGAAGCGCCGGGTCGCGCGGCGCTCAGGCGATCGAATGCGGCGCCCCGTCGGCCCCGATGTATGTCGCGCCGTCGTAGAAGGCGCGGCGACCGGATTTGCGCAGCACCGCGAGCATGCGCGGGAGGGGCCCGCCCTCCCGCTCGAGCCGCGCCGCGAACGCCGGCGCGCCGAGAGCATCCAGCATCTCGAACGGTCCCTTGGCCCAGGCGTAGCCCCAGCGCATCGCCCGGTCGACGTTGACGATGTCATCGGCGATCCCCGGCACCAGATCGGCGGCGTAGGCGAGAGTGCCGCCGAAGGCGTCCCAGGCGAGCCGGCCGAGCGGTGTCGGCGCCCCCAGCAGGCTCGGGGCCACGCGCTCCTCTGCCGCGAGCTCGGGTTTCCGCTCGGCCCGCCAAGTGCCCGTGACCAGATCGAAGGTCTCGCGCACGCGCGCGCCATCCACCGTCTTGGCCATGCGGTAGAAGCCGGCGCCGGCCTTGCGGCCGATCTGGCCGAGCTCGAGCATCGCTTGCACCGGTCCGGGGAACGCCAGAAAGTCGCGCCCGGCGTCGTCGGGTGGCAGGTTGCGCGCCAGGTTCTTCGCCACGAAGTCCATGACGTCGAGCCCGATCAGGTCGATCAGGCCGTAGAGGCCGGTGGAGGGCAGCCCGATCGGCTCGCCCAAGGCCGCGTCGATCGCCTCGGCGGTCGCGCCCGCCTCGAGCGCGGCCATCGCCTTGCGCAGGCCCATCAGCATGAAAGTGCAGCCGATCCGGTTGGCGACGAAGTTGACCGTGTCCTTGGCGTGCACGATGCCCTTGCCGAGCCGATCGCCGATGAAGGCCTCGAAGCTCGGCACCACGTCGGGCGCGCTTTCGGCACCGGGGATGATCTCGCACAGGCGCATCACGCTGACCGGATTGAAGAAGTGGGTCACGACGATGTCGCGCCTGAGGCGCTCGGGCATGCCCTCGACGATGTCGCGCAAGGGGATGCCCGATGTGTTGGTGCTGACCACCGAGCCGGGCCGGCGCAAACGCTCGATCCGGGCCATCAGGTCGCGCTTGATCGCGAGGTCCTCGAACACCGCCTCGCACACCCAGTCGCAGTCCACGATGCGTCCGAGGTCGTCCTCGACGTTGCCGATCGCTATCAGCGCGACCTTGTCCGGGCTCTTCATCGCGGCCGGCCTGAGGCTCGGCAGGCGCTCGAGCGCGGCGCGGGCCGGCGCCGACCGGTCGCCGACGGGCCCGGTTTGGTCGAGCAGCAGCACCGGCACGTCGCGGTCGGCGCACAGCGCCGCGATGCCCAATCCCATGGTCCCCGCGCCGATCACGGCGACCTTGCCAATGGCGCGCGATGCGGCCATCGCCACCCCCCCTTGTTGCCGCCGACCTTAGCATGGGCGATGGCAGGGCCATGGGCCGTCGTGTAGGCTCGCGGCCGATCGTCGTCCAACGAGCGACCCATCCATGAGCGACCCCGACGCGCCCAAGTTCGACACGCTCGCGCTGCACGCGGGCCAGCAGCCCGATCCCGCGACCGGCGCGCGCGCCGTGCCGATCTACCAGACCACATCCTACGTGTTCCGCGACGTCGACCACGCCGCCGCCCTGTTCAACCTCGAACGCGTCGGCCACATCTACTCGCGCATCTCGAACCCGACCGTCGCCGTGCTCGAGGAGCGCGTCGCCGCGCTCGAAGGCGGGGTCGGCGCCGTGGCGACGGCGAGCGGCCAGGCCGCGCTCCACCTCGCGATCGCGACGTTGATGGGCGCCGGCGGGCACATCGTCGCCTCGGCCTCGCTCTACGGCGGCTCGCACAACCTGCTCAACTACACCCTGCCCCGCTTCGGCATCACGGCGAGCTTCGTCGACGTGCGCCGGCCCGAGGACTTTGCCGCCGCGATCCGGCCCGAAACCCGGCTCCTGTTCGGCGAGACGCTCGGCAACCCCCGGCTCGAGGTCATGAACATCCCGGCCGTCGCCAAGGTGGCGCACGATCATGGATTGCCGTTGCTGGTCGATTCGACCTTCACCACGCCCTATCTGATGCGCCCGTTCGAGCACGGCGCCGATCTGGTGTACCACTCGGCGACCAAGTTCCTGGGCGGTCACGGCATCGCCATCGGCGGCATCCTGATCGACGGCGGCCGGTTCGACTGGCAGGCCTCGGGCAAGTTCCCGACCCTGACCGAACCCTATCCGGGCTATCACGGCCTCGACTTCGCCGAGACCTTCGGCCCGCAGGCCTTCATCATGCGCGCGCGCGCCGAGGGGCTGCGCGACTTCGGCGCCTGCCTGAGCCCGACCAACGCGTTCCACATCCTGCAAGGGGTCGAGACCCTGCCCTTGCGCATGGCGCGCCACGTCGCCAACGCGCGGCGGATCGCCGCCTTCCTGAAGGATCACCCGGCGGTCGCCTGGGTCGCCTACCCGGAGTTCGACGATCATCCCGACCACGCGCTGGCCAAGCGCCTGCTGCCGGCGGGCTGCGGCGCCATCTTCGGCTTCGGCATCAAGGGCGGACGCGCCGCCGGGGCGACGTTCATCGGCCGGCTGAAACTTTGGTCGCACCTCGCCAACGTCGGCGACGCCAAGTCGCTCGTCATCCATCCGGCGAGCACGACGCATCAGCAGATGGACGCGGCCGCGCTCGCCGCCGCCGGCGTCGGCGAGGATCTGGTGCGGCTCTCGGTCGGGCTCGAGGACCCGGACGACCTGATCGCCGATCTCGATCAGGCGCTCCGGGCCGCCTACAAGGCGGCGGCCGCATGATGGCCGACGTGGCGGGGCACGCGACCTTCATCGCGACCGGCGGCCGACCCTGGTCGAGGCAAGGCGAGGCGATCGTCTTCGTCCACGGCGCCGGCATGGATCACACGGCGTGGTCGCTGCCCGCGCGCCACTTCGCCCATGCCGGCCTTCCTTCGCCCGCCGAAGCGGGCTTCGCGAAGGCGGGGCGCCGGGTGCTTGCGCCGGACCTGCCGGGCCACGGCCGCTCGGCCGGGGTCCCGCTCGCCGACATCGGCGCCATGGCCCGCTGGGTCGTCGCCACGCTCGACGCGCTCGAGATACCGCGCGCGACGCTGGTTGGCCACAGCATGGGCGCGCTCGTGGTGCTCGAGGCGGCGGCCGAGGCGCCCGAGCGCATCGCGCGCGTCGCCCTGTTCGGCGCGGCCCAGGCGATCCCCGTGCATGCGGCCCTGCTCGGCGCGGCGCGCGCCGATCCCGAGCGGGCCTTCGCGATGATCGCCGGC
>JBBDQV010000188.1:0-18133 GCA_040905845.1 Alphaproteobacteria bacterium
CCTCGCTCGTGAACGGTACCTTCAACCGCTGGCCGACCGTCACGACGTAAGGATCGACCAGGTTGTTCGCCAACGCGAGCGTGCGCAGCGAGACGCGATAGCGCTTGGCGATGCCCGAGAGCGTGTCGCCCGCGACGACCTCGTGCAGGAACTCGGTGGGCAGCCTGAGCGTCTGGCCGACCAGGAGCGTGTAGGGCGGCGCGAGCCCGTTCGCCGCGATCAGCCCGCGCATCGAGACGTTGTGCCGCCGCGCGATCGCATAAATGGTGTCACCCGGCGCGACGACGACCTCGCCGCCGAGGCTGGCCGGATCGGCGCCAGGCTTCGCGCGCGGCAGCGGCGCGGTCGTTGCCGGGGGCGCGGAAGTCGGCTCGTCCGCGCCGAAGATGACCGGTGTCAGGAATTGCCGACCACCGCACGCGGCCACGAGCAAGGTCGCGGCCAGCACACCCGCGCGGAGCAGCGGTCCGGCCGGTGACATCACGTCTCCTCCTCGGTCGCGACCAACGGAACGAAACGGACGCCGCCCAGGCGCTCGGTCGCGGTCTCCTCGCCGCGCCGGGTGATCTTGACCAGCTCCTGGGTGCGGCCCTGGCGGCCGAGCGGCAGCACCAGGATGCCGCCGTCACGGAGCTGCTCGACCAGGGTTTCCGGCACGACCGGGGCCGCGCACGTCACCAGGATGCGGTCGAACGGCGCCGCCTCGGGCCAGCCCTTGGCGCCGTTGCCGCAGCGCGCGACGACGTTGTTGAGCCCGAGCGCGGCGAACCGCCGCACCGCCTCGCGATGCAGCTCGCGATGGCGCTCGATCGTGTAGACGCGCCGGCAAAGCTGGGCCAGCACGGCCGCCTGGTAGCCCGAGCCGGTGCCGATCTCGAGCACGACCATGCGCTCGCCGAGATCGAGCGCCTGGGTCATCAGGGCGACGACCAGCGGCTGGCTGATGGTCTGGCCGCACGCGATCGGCAGGGCGACGTTCTCGTAGGCCTGGTCCTTCAGGTGCTCGGGCACGAACGCCTCGCGCCGCGTCCGCTCGATCGCGCCGAGCACGCGGGCGTCGGTCACGCCCGCTCCGCGCAGCTCCATGGTCAGGCGGAGGCGCGCGATGTCGAGCATGTGGCCAGCACCCCTTGCAGGCGCCTTTGGGTGGTTCGGTGCGTCAAATCCATCGCGATCGCGGTCACCGCGATCGCGCCCTGCCCGAGCGCCCACAGGTCCGTGCCGCGGCGCCGCTCCTTGTGGCGCATCGCCTCGTCCTCGTCGCTGCGCTCGCCGCCGATCCAATAGTACGGCCGGCCGCGCGGGTCGAGCCGCTCGGTCACCGCGTCGCCGAACATGTAGCGGCCCTGGCGGACGACCTCGATCCCGGTGACCGCGCCCGGCGCCGCGTCCGGGAAGTTCACGTTGATCAGCACGTCGCGCGGCCAGCCCGCCGCGACAAGCCGCTTGATCAAGGGCGGGCCGTGGGTCTCGGCGGTCGCCCAGTGAATGCGCCCGGAAAAGTCCTGACTGAGCGCGATCGCGGGAACCCCGAGCAGCGTCGCCTCCATGGCCGCCGCGACCGTTCCCGAATAAGTGACGTCGTCGGCCGCGTTCATGCCGCGGTTGACGCCCGAGAGCACGAGGTCGGGCCGCTTGTCGCGCATCAGGGTGTTGAGCGCGAGCAAGACGCAATCGGTCGGCGTGCCGTCGATCACGTAGCGGCGCCGGTTGATGGTTCGCACGCGCAAGGGGCGATGCAGGGTCAGGGAGTGGCTCGCGCCGCTCTGCTCGGTCTCCGGCGCGCACACCCAGACATCCTTGGAGAGCCGGCGGGCGATCGTCAGCAGCGCGCGGAAGCCCGGCGCGCCGATGCCGTCGTCGTTGCTGAGCAGGATGCGCATCACCTTGGTACCGACCCTCGATGGTGTCGGCGCCTAACCTAAGAGCGAGTCGCGTTTCGCGCGACAGTTACGAGGATCGGCCCCCGGCGGCCGGCAGCGGCACGTCGGGCACCCAGATGTAGCCGTCAGGGTCGAGCAGATAGCACTCGCGCAGCCCGTGGGGTTTGTCGGCGCTGCCGGCCAAAACCGTGAACCCGCCGTCCTTCGCGCGCCGCTCGCAGCCGTCCGGGTCGACCCCGTGCAGCCTGATCTCGGCCCCCAGACCGCGCGGCAGATCGGCCCGCAGCGCGTCGTAGAGCGGATGCTTGGCGTAGGTGTGGTCGGCATGCAGCAGCCATTCCATGGTGCCCAGGCGGACGACGGCGAAATCCGGGTCGGCGTAGACGGCGGTGGCGCCGAGCACGCCCTGATGGAACCCGAGCGCCTTGGCGACGTCACGGACGATCAGGTTGACCCCGAGGCCGCGCAAAGAGCGGCCGAAGGCATCGGCGGGCATGAACGGCTGCCCGGTCCTGAGCTTGGTCACGGCATCCTCCCGGCTCCCCGCAGTCTATCAGCACGGCCGTCGGGTGGGAGAATCCCTCTTGGCCGGAAGCCGCGCTCTGCTATCCTCGCGCCGTGCCGAGAGCCTTGCCCATCGCGGTCTTCGCCCTGCTGATTCACGTCGCGGGCGCCCATGCCCAGAGCTCGACCTACGAGCCCTGGTCCCCGCCGCCCGACGGGACCCAGCAATCCGCGGCCGAGATGCAGGAGCTGGTCGATAAGTTGCGCGCGCTGGTCGACGAGGCCGACGCGGCGCGCGCCGCCGACCCGAACTTCCTCAGGGACCTGCGTGACCTCGCCACGGCCTACGACCGGTCGCACAGGGCCGCGCTGCTGTTCGACGACTTCCGCGACGGCAACTTCACCGCGGCTCCGGCCTGGTCGGTGATATCGGGTCAATTCAGCGTGGATCCGCGCTACGGCCTGCGCTCGACGGTGGCGCTGCAAAAGAGTTCGACCGGCTCGAGCCAGGACGCGGGCGCCGTCCTGCTGCAGTCGATCCTGAACCAGATGGTCAACCCTCAGGGCGGAACGGCGACGTCGACCACCGCCGGGCCGGCGATGATCCATGCCACGGCGCGCATCGGCAACGCGTTCCGCGCCGAGATCGAGTTCGGCTCCCTGGTCGCCGGCGGGCGGCTGGCGTTCGGCCCCTCGACCTACGGCGACGCCCGCGGCGGCTACCGGGTCGTCTACATCGCGGGCGCCAAGCCGTCTCTCAGGCTCGTCGCCCTGAAGCGGGGCGAGCAGGCGGTTATCGGCAGCTACGAGCTCAAGAGCGGTCTCGAGGATCGCAAGCGCCACGTCATCGCCTGGAGCCGCGGCGCCTCCGGTGCCATGACGGTCGCGCTCGACGGCACGCCGGTGATCACGGTGACCGACCGCATCTTCCGGGAAGGCTTCGCCGGATTCGCCATCACCAACCCCGGTGGAGACTTCGTCGTCCGCCACGTCCTGGTCGAACCGGCGTCGTAGGGCTGGTTCCGCATCCTTCCCGATCCGCCCGGACGACCCGTTGGCCGTGGATTGAGCCGAGCCCGAAGACGACTCCGTGACTTGGGGGTGCGAGGTTACGACATGGATTGGCGCGTAGTCGGGTTTGCGGTGGTGCTGGCAACGGTCCTGCTCGCCCCGCCCGCGGCCCTCGCCCAGGAGACGATCGCCGGGTTCGGTGCCGCGATCGACGGCGATTCGCTCATCGTCGAGGACCGCGAGGTCCGGCTGTTCGGCATCGACGCGGCCGAGGCCGACCAGGAGTGCCAGGAATGGCAGGGCAGCAGGCAGGTCTCCTATCCCTGTGGCGCCATGGCCACGGCGCTGCTCGAAAGCCTGGTGTCCGACCGGCAGGTCCACTGCGTCGCGCGCGGTCCCGCCGAGGCCGAAATCGTCATCGCCATCTGCTTCGCCGCCGGCATCGACCTCGCCGACTCGATGGCCTGGTCGGGCTGGGTTGTGGCGGACCGTACCGTCACGCCGCGCTACGTCGCCGCGAGCGAGACCGCGCGGCAAGCGCAAAGAGGGTTGTGGGGCGGCATGTTCGACGAGCCGTCGGCCTGGCGCGCACGAACCGGCGAGCCCGACTAGAGTCCCATGACGATCGCCCGGCTGGACCGGCGCCTCGCCCTGGGCGAGGTGATCCTGATCGACGGCGCCATGGGCACCGAGCTCCAGCTTCGCGGCGTGCGCATGAACGAGCACGCCTGGAGCGGCGTCGCGGTGCTGGCGCACGGCGCCGTCGTCCGCGCGATCCACGAGGATTACATCCGCGCCGGCGCCGACGTCGTCATCACCAACACGTTCGCGAGCTCGCGCCGCGCGCTCGAAGGCGCCGGGCACGGCGCCGACGTCGCGCGCATCAACCGACTGGCGGTCGACCTCGCCAAGGCGGCGCGCGATGCGACGGCGGACCGGCCCGTGGCGATCGCCGGCTCGATCTCGACGTACTTTGGGCGCCACGACCCGCCCAAGCCCTCCGACCCGCCCGCCGAGAGCGCGGCCTACCAGGAGCAGGCGGAGCTGCTGGCCGAGGCCGGCGTCGATCTGATCGCGCTCGAGATGATGACCGACATCGAGCAGACCGGGTTCGCGCTGGAGGCGGCGCTGGCCACGGGCCTGCCGGTGTGGCTCGGATTCAGCGTGCGCTTGCGCGAGTCCGACGAAACGATCGTGCTGTTCGACGAGGCCCATACGCTCGACGAAGGCGTCCAGTCTTTCGCCGGCTCGGGGGTCGCGGCGCTGATCATCATGCATTCGCGCGTGCTCCTCGTCGCGCCGGCGCTCGACGTGGTGCGCCGCCGCTGGCAGGGGACCATCGGCGTCTATCCCCACTCGGGGCGGTTCCAGATGCCCGAATGGCAGTTCATCGACCTGATCGCGCCGGACGCCTACGCGGAGCACGCCAAGGGCTGGGTCGCCCAAGGCGCGCTCATGGTCGGCGGCTGCTGCGGCATCGGACCCGAGCACATCCGGAGACTCGAGGCCGCGCTCAAGCCGGCTTGACGCACCAGAACTGGTACAGAGTCCGGAACGTGTCGGGATGCGCCGCCTCGAACGCGTCCCAGTTGTCGAGCTCGAGGCCCGCGGGGTCCCGCGGATAGGTTCGGCGATAGGCATCGAGCACGGCGGCGGGCAGCTGGAACCCCCGGAACTCGAGCCCGGCGTCCGCCAGGAGCGCCTTGATGCCGAGCGGCGTGAACCGGTGTTCCTGGACGTGGAACAGCAGGTCGCGGCACTGGCTGGTCGCGTAGAAATCGCGGTAGCGCGCGAGCGGGACCGCCCACGGGCCGGGCGGATCGGCCAGCATCCAATGGCGGAAGTCGCGGATGCCGTCAGCGGTCGGGGGCGTGCCGCGCGCCCTGGCGGCCGCGATCGCCTCGCCCACGTGACGGCGCGCGCGCTCGCTGTAGAGCCCCAGGGTCATGAGGCCGCCCGGCGCCAGCAGGCCGGCGAGCGCCCGGGCTCCGGCGCCCGGGTCGGCCAGGTGGTGCAGCACGCCGCTGCACTCGATGACGTCGAACGGCGGCGTCGCCGGATCGAGCTCGAGGATGTCGGCCTGGGCGAAGCCGATGCCCGCGACGCCCAGCAGCTCCGCGCGGCGCGCCGCATAGCCGAGGCTCGCGCGGCTGAGGTCGATCGCCACGACCTCGGCCTCGGCGCCGTACCTGACCGCGCACGGTATCGCGTGGGCGCCGGTCCCGCAGCCGGCGACGAGCACGCGCGGCCGCGCCGGCAGGCGCCCGACCAGCGCCTTGCCGAAGTCGCGTTCGAGAACCCGACGGGTCGAGCCGACGGCCGGCAACGTCAGGCCGCGCCAGCGCGGATAAGGGAACTCCTCGTACTGGGCCTGGACGGCGCGCGACGTCGCGTCCCGCGTCTCGGTCAACCTGGGAACCGCCTCGGCCGCCGCGCGGTCGGCCCTCGGCTCGACGATCGTGAGCTCGATCAGGCGGCGCACCGGCGCCGTGAAGCGCGCGGCGGATGCGACGAGCGCACCCGCGACGGCAAGCCCATCGAGTGGACCGTAGAGCGCGAGCCTGAGCAGCGTCGGCTCGAGGTCGGCGGTGTCGAGCGCCGGCGGCGACAGTGCCTGGAGCGCCAGCCGCTCTTCGTCGGTGACGAACCAGACGTACTCGTTGAGGAAGCACTGCTCGGCGATGGCGCCGACGAAGTCCGCGTAGCCGCGCTCGCGCCCCGACCATGCGCCGAGCAGGATGCTCCGCCGCGCCGCGCCGAGCAGGCGCTCGAGCGGGACGTGGACGACCAGGCCTTGTCTCAACCCATCGAGCAGCAGCGGGTCGGCGCGCAGGCGGCGCCCCGGCGCGCCCAGCAGGTCGGACACTGCCGCTTCCCAACCCTTGGTCGCGCCCTTGACCAGCGTCTCGTGGAGCGGGCCTTCGACCAGCAGGGTCTGAGCGATGTCGGCGAAGTCCTGGTGGCCGATGCCCGGCGTGGCGAGGCACGCGCGCACCACGTCCGCATCGATCCACCGGTAATCGAGCCCCGGCTCACGGCCGATCACCCTGGCCAGCAGCGTCTTGGCCGCCTGTTGACCCGGCTCGAGGCGGATCGCGGTTACGAGGGACCGCAGCGAGTCGGCCGAACGCCCCAGGCGGCCGAGCACCTGGGCACGGTAGTAGTGCGGCGCCGCGGCCGCGGGGTCGGCCTTGGCCGCGCTGTCCAGGGCCTGGAGCGCGCGGCCGAGATCGCCGTCCTTCGCCGTCGTCTCGGCCAGCGCCATGAAGCCGAAGTAGGTCGCCCTCTCGGCCACTTCCGGTGGCGCGGGTCGCGGCGTTCCGATGCCGGCGTGCGCCATGAGAAGGTCGCTGACGCGGCCCGGCTCGGCCGCCGGCTCGGAGCGCTTGGCCTGGCGTCCCGGCGGACGTTGCGGTCGCTTCGCCATGGCGGCGCTACGCTTGGCGGACCGTCAGGCCCTTCCGGGTCTGGGTCAGGCGCAGGATGGTGGACTTTTCGATCGCCGCCCAGTCGACGCCGACGCCAAGCCCGGGTCCGGGCGGGGCGTGGACGAAGCCTTGCGCGTCGGGGCGGATGGGATCGGTCGAGCCGTACTCGAACGCCGCGTAAGGTACCGCCTGCTCGAAGTACGTGCAGTTCGGGTACGCCAGCATCAGGTGCAGGTTGGCCGCCTGGACGGGCGTGAAGCCCCACGACTGCAGCTCGACCTGCATGCCGTGCGCCTCGGCGAGCGCCATGATCTTGCGCGCCGGCGTGATGCCGCCGCACGTGGTCGAGTCGATGCGCACCCGCGACCAGACACGGTTGGCGATGGCGAGCTCGATCAGGCCGAGATCGACGATGCTGTTGCCGCCGGGCACGATGTCGACAAGCCCGCGCGCGGTCAGCGCCCGGTAGCCGTGGACGTCGACGTCGAGCAAGGGCGCCTCGAACCAGGTCGCCTTCGCCTCGGCGAGCGGCGCCAGCGCGCGCATGGCGTCGGCGCGGCTGTAGCGCTGCTCGACGTCGAGCATGACGTCGAGCTTATCCGCGCCGTAGCGCTTGCGCACCGCCTGGACCATGGGGATGTCGCGGTCAACCTCGCACCAGCAGTGCAGCTTGGTCGCGGTGAAGCCCTGGGCCATCAGCTTGCCGACGAAGTCGACGTACGCCTTGGTGTCCTTGAGCAGCGGCGTCGAGGCATAGGCGCGGATCTTCGATCGCGCACCGCCGAGCATCTGGTGGAGCGGCAGGCCGGCGTGCTTGGCCGCGAGGTCCCACAGCGCGATGTCGATCGCCGACTGCGCCTGGGGTGCCGCCATGATCAGCCGGTTGACGAAGCGCTCCCAAATGCTCTCGCGCTCGAGCGGGTTCAGCCCCAGGACCTGCGGCAGGAACGGTCGCAGGGTCTCGGCGACCGAACGGTCGAAGTCGTAGGGCGTGAAGTTCTTGACGCAGCCGAAGCCGACCAGCCCACCCTTGGTGGTCAGCCGCAGGTAGACCCCGGTCATGAACATCTCGGTCTGATCCGAGGCCCACGTGTGCCGCTCGACCGGCGGCGCCACCACCAAGGCCTCGGCCTGATCGACGAGAAGGTCCTTCATCAACGTCAACCTCAGTGCAGCCGCTCGGCCTTGGCCATGGCGGCCAGCAGCTTGGCGGGCGTGAAGCCCTTGGCGCGCGCGGCCTTGATGACCACCGCCTCGCGCCTGGCTTGCAGCTTGGCCACGCCAACGACCTTGCGCGCGACCTCGTGGGGCACGACCACGGCGCCGTGCTGGTCGGCGTGGATCAGGTCGCCGGAGTTCACGGTCATGCCGGCCACGGTCACCGTCACCGCGCAGGCGAGGAGGTGGACGAAGGCGTGGGACGGGCCGATGAGTCCAGCGATCATCTGGAAGCCCGGCGCGCTGAGCGGCAGGTCGCGGATGCTGCCGTTGGTGATGGTGCCGGCACAGCCAAGCCCTTTGTGCACGGTGGTGTGCACCTCGCCCCACCAGGCGCCGTAGCCGGGCTGGGGATCGAGGTCCTCGATGACGACGACGCCGGGCCGCGGGCCCGAGGCGACGTGCTCGTAGTAGGCGCGGAGCAGCGCTTCCTGCTCCGCCGGCTGGTCCGTAGGATAAGCCGCGCGGATCGTCGCCGTGACCGCGTAGCCGACCATCGAGCCGAGCTCGGGCCGGGCGCAGACCAGCGGTTTGGTCGTGTAGCCGAAGCCCGCGCGCGCCGGCACCAGGGCCTCGAGCGCGTTGCACACGGTCGGCGTGTCGAGCGCGGCCAATGCCGCGAGCTCGGACTTGGTCAAAGGTTTCATCGTCGTCTTCGCCCTCCCCCTGGCTCCCGGTTTCGGAAGCCGCTACGCTCGTTCTTCTTCCATGCTTCGAGGTCGCCCGCAATGGTCGCCGAACCCGAGAACGACGAGGCGCGGCTGCGCCGGGACCTGGCCGCCGTGTTCCGCCTCGCGGTCATGTTCGATCTCCACGAAGGCATCTGCAACCACCTGACCGCGCGCATCGACGAGGACCGGTTTCTGGTCAACCCCTATGGCCTGCACTGGTCGGAGATCACCGCCTCGAACCTGTCGCTGGTCGATGGCCGCACCGGCCAGGTCGTCGGCGGCGGCGAGGCCGAATGGGTCGCCTACCACATCCACTGGCCGGTCTACCGGGACCGGCCGGATGTCCGATGCGTCCTGCACACCCACATGCCGTACGCGACGGCCCTGACGATGATCGAGCGCGGCCGGCTTGCCATGGCCGACCAGGTCGCGCTGCGCTTCCACGGTCGGGTCGCCTACGACGACGAATACCCCGGCCCGGTCGGCACCCAAGGCGAGGCCGAGGGCGACCGCCTGGCCCGCACGCTCGGCGCCAAGGCGGTGCTGTTCATGAGGAACCACGGACTTCTCGTCGCCGGCGCGAGCGTGGCCGAGGCGTTCGACGACCTCTACTACCTCGAGCGCTGCTGCAGGAAGCAGTGGCTCGCCCAGCACTACGGCCGACCGCTCGCGACCATCGCGCCCGAGATCGCGGACGCGACGAAGGTATGGTTCGGCCCGTCGTACAACGTCTACAAGCAGACGCATTTCGACGCGCTCAAGCGCGTGCTCGACCGCGACCAGCCGGACTACGCCACCTAGCCGCGAGGGACTCATGACCAGGTCGTTCGCCGCCCTCCTCGCCTTCCTCGTCGTCGCCGGCGCCGAGGCTCAGGAGGGTATCAAGCGCACGCCGCTCCAGCGGCTCGACGTGCCCGACTCCGGATACGAGACGGTCATGGGGCTCGCCGAGGTCGCGCCCGGCGCGACCTCGGGTCGGCACACCCATCCCGGCATCGAGATCGGCTATGTCCTGGAAGGCGAATCGGTCCTGCGGATCGACGGTCAGCCGGACCAGGCGCTTGCGGCCGGAGACTCGTACCGCATCGAGGCGGGCGCGGTGCACGAGGCGAGCAACCTCGGTGAGACGCCGGCCAAGGTGATCGCCGTTTACGTGGTCGAGAAGGGCAAACCCTTGGCGCTGCCGGCGCAGTAGCGGGCCGGCCCACGCTGGCGAGCGGAGGTCGCCTCGGTACCTACGGGAGTTCCAGCCCGATTTGACGGCCCGGGCAGTGCAGAAAGCTAGTTCACGTCGACCAGCCGCTGGTGAGCACCCGCGTCACGCTGCTGGCGGCGGCCATCATGACGCCGCCACCCGGAAGCGCGACCGCCGGGACCATGACGCCAACGCCAGGACGCCGAGCAGCCCCACCAGGACGACGCGCGAAGGCTCCGGAATGTTGCGACCATCGATGATGCCACCGACCTGCACCCGCATGGTCACCGGCACCGGGTCGGTCGAGAAGAACCCGAGCCCGGCGTCGAACAGGATGGGCGTCGTGGAGATCAGGAATCCCGGGAGCAGCGGGCTGACACCGCCCACGATGTCGAACAGATCGCCGATGGCGAACGAGATCGGGCTGGGTTGGGACAGCCACTGGGTGAGGTCCACGGCGACGAACAGGTTGGTCAGTTCCGAGGGGTCGAACAGCATCGGCACCAGGTACTCGGCGCCGTCGGTGAAGAACCGGTTAAGCAGTGCCAGATTGCCTTCCGACAGCGATTCGCTCCCCTCGTCGGCGAAGACGAGGAACGCGAACGTGGTCTCGGTGAAGAACGGGTCGCCGACCGTGTACCTGATCTTGACGTCGGTGGCGCCCTCGGGCAGAGCGCCGCGATTGCTCGCACCGTTGGGCCGCTTCTGGTTGAAGATCACCTGGTCGGGGCCCGAAGGGAAACTCGCCGAGACTTCGAGCCGTCCCGGCCGCGGGTCGGTGTAAGACCATCCGGCCAATCTGTCCGGGGCGGGCGGATCTTCCAGGTGGCGGGCGAGGAACCGGATCGAACCGACGCCAAGGGCATTGGTGCTCGCGTGATAGTTGTAGATGTCGGTATGGACGCCAAAGATGTTGGCGTGCGAACGCACGACCACGCCGCCTTTGATGACACCAGGAGGATACGGTCCGGCATTGTGGGTGAACGGACCTCCGGCCGGCGCGGCCGCCGCATCGCCCTTGTGCGGCGCGTTCGTATGCTGGAGCCTGAGATTCAGACCAGGCCCCGCCCCCGCCACCTCGAGGAACTGGACGGACCAGAAGGGTGCGCCCATCACCGCGCTGTCCGCCGGGGCGAGGTTCTGGTTCCAGTCGCAGCTCGTGAAGTAGGTGGTGTCGAAGGGTCCAATCTGGGCACAAGGGGCGATGAAGACGGCGCGACTCGGCGCCGTGGCCGCAGCCAGCAGGCCGGCGGCGAAAGCCGTCGTGATGAGCAAGCGTGGAATTCGCGTAGCGTTGGCGATCATGGTGCAGCCTCCCCGGTGCGCTCGACGCGCGCATCACGGCTGCCCGCCACATGCGCTTGTCGCCCGCACGCATGAACAACACGGTCCGTAAGGACTTCTATGACGGGAGTGTCGCGCCGATGGGCCCGCGATTCAAGGGCTCACAGCCACCAAGACCGAATGGCGGTGCGTCAAGCCGGGACGGCGTCAGGCGCTTGCCATTGCTCGGCGGGTCGTCGATGTCGAGGCGTAGGGCGATTCGGGCAGAGCGGAACCAGACCTGTGAACGAGCTGTTCGATACCCGGCGCGCGACTCCGGCCAAGGTGATCGCCGTCTACGTGGTCGACAAGGACAAACCCTTGGCGCTGCCGGCGCGGTAGGCCACGTGGCGGACGGGCCCGTAATGCACGGATTCGCCTCCAGCCCTTGCCATCCCGTCGTCCGTGCTAGATGTTGTGGTCTGAAGCACAACCGACCACCGGATAGGCGCCATCCGTGACCGATCTGTTCGACACACCGCGCATAACCAAGGCCGACTATTCGGCCAAGGACATCGAAGTTTTGGAGGGGCTCGAGCCGGTCCGCCGCCGGCCGGCGATGTACATCGGCGGCATCGACGAGCGCGGGCTGCATCACCTGTTCGCCGAGGTGCTCGACAACGCCATGGACGAGGCCGTCGCCGGGCACGCCAACCGCATCGAGGTGACGATCGCCGCCGACGACACCGTGACCGTCACCGACAACGGCCGCGGCATTCCCACCGACCCGCACCCGAAGGTCAAGAACAAATCCGCGCTCGAGGTCATCATGACCACGTTGCACGCGGGCGGGAAGTTCGGCGGCAAGGTCTATCACACCGCCGGTGGGCTGCACGGCGTCGGCGTCTCGGTGGTCAACGCGCTCTCGGACCGGCTCGAGGTCGAGGTCGCGCGCGACCGCCGGCTGTGGTCGCAGGCCTACGCGCGCGGCAAGCCAACGACCAAGCTCAAGGACCTGGGCGCCGTGCACAACCGGCGCGGCACCACGGTGCGGTTCCATCCCGACCCGGAAATCTTCGGCAGGGGCGTCGAGTTCAAGCCGGCGCGGCTCCACCGCATGGCGCGCTCGAAGGCGCACCTCTACCGCGGCGTCGAGATTCGCTGGAGTTGCGCGCCCTCGCTGATCAAGCCCGGCGACGAGACACCGGCCGAGGCCGTGCTGCACTTCCCGGGCGGGCTCGCCGACTTCCTCGGCACGATCATCGAAGGCCGCGACACGGTGACCGAGCGCCCCTTCGCCGGCCAGGCGGTCGCCCAGGGCGACGCAGGTCGGGTCGAATGGGCCGTGGCGTGGCCCGACGACAGCGAGCCGTTTACTTCGACCTACTGCAACACCGTGCCGACGCCCGAGGGCGGCAGCCACGAGGCGGGGCTGCGCGGCGCGCTTGCCCGCGCCCTCAAGGGCTACGGCGAGCTGGTCGGCAACAAGCGCGCGAGCCAGATCACCGCCGAGGACGTGTGCGGCGGCGCCTGCGTCCTGCTGTCGATCTTCCTGCCCGAGCCGCAGTTCCAGGGCCAGACCAAGGACCGCTTGGTCAGCCCCGAGGCGACGCGTCTGGTCGAGAGCATCGTCAAGAGCCACTTCGACCACTGGCTGTCGGGCGATCCGGAGACAGCCAACGCCCTGCTCGGCACGATCATCGAGCGCATGGACGAGCGGCTGCGCCGCCGCCAGGAGAAGGAGGTCGCGCGCAAGACCCCGAAGCGCCGGCTCAGGCTGCCCGGCAAGCTCGCCGACTGCGCGATCGACGCCGCCGAGGGCACTGAGATCTTCCTGGTCGAGGGCGATTCTGCCGGCGGCTCGGCCAAGCAGGCGCGCGACCGGGCGACCCAGGCCATACTGCCGTTGCGCGGCAAGATCCTCAACGTCGCCAGCGCCACCGCCGACAAGCGCCGCGACAACCAGGAGCTCGCGGACCTGGCGCAGGCGCTGGGCTGCGGCCTCGGCGAGCGCTACCGCGAGCAGGACCTGCGCTACGACCGGGTCATCATCATGACCGACGCCGACGTCGACGGCGCCCACATCGCCTCGCTGCTGCTGACCTTCTTCCATCGCGAGCTGCCGGGGCTGATCCGCGATGGCCACCTCTACCTCGCCGCGCCGCCGCTCTACCGGCTGGCCCACGGCGGCGAGGTCGCCTACGCGCGCGACGATGCCCACAAGGACGCGCTGCTGGCGACGCGCTTCAAGGGCAAGGTCGACATCAGCCGGTTCAAGGGGCTCGGCGAGATGCGCCCCGAGCAGCTGCGCGAGACCACCATGGATCCGCGCCTTCGCTCGCTCTATCGCGTCGTCGTGCCCGAGGCGGCGCGCGCCGCCACCGACCGGCGGGTCGAGGAGCTGATGGGCCGCAAACCCGAGCTGCGCCTCGCCTTCATCCAGGAGCACGCGACCGAGGCCGCCGCCCTGGACGTGTAGCGTGGCAAGCCGCAGGATTGGGCCGCACGAACACATGGAGGAATCCGATGATCGTGAAGACCTACGACGGCCTCGCGGGCACCAGGAACGAGACGGTGCTCGGCGATGGGCGGGCGGTGACGCGACGGTTCCTGCTCAAGGAGGACGGCGTCGGCATCACGTTCTCCGACATCCGCATCAAGCCCGGCGAGGGCCGCCAGCTCTGGTACAAGAACCACGTCGAGACGAACTACGTGATCGAGGGCGAAGGCGTGCTCGAAGACCTCGACACCGGAAAGACCTACCCGCTCAGGCCGGGCACGCTCTACGTCCTCGACAAGCACGACCGGCACCGCATCGTCTCCAGGACACCGATGCGCATGGTCTGCGTGTTCACCCCGCCCCTGGTCGGCGGCGAGGTCCACGACGCCGACGGCGCCTATCCCGCGGGCTGATCGAGGCGGCGGCTCAGAGCGCGATGCCCAGCTCGCGCGCGAGATCGCCGAGATCCTTCCAGACCTCGTCGTCGATCGGCACGCCCGAGCGCTCGCGCTCGGCGGCGAGTCGGAACTCGCGCTCGCCCGGCATCAGGATCTCGGCGACGCCCGCGACCTTCGGGATCGCCTTGACGCGCGCGACGAGCCCGTCGACCTCGGCGCGAAAGCGCGCCGGATCGCCGAACGCCCCCGGATCGAGCGCCATGAGCGCGACGCCCTGCGGCTCCCAGCCGATGGCGCCGCCCGTACCCGTGCCCGAGAGCGCGCCGGCCAAGATGTCGACCGCGAGCGCGAGCCCGTAACCCTTGTGCCCGGCCAGGGGTAGAATCGCGCCGCCCGGCTCGGCGAAGTAGCGGGCGGGATCGGTCGTCGGCTTGCCGTCCGCGTCGAGGATCAGGCCCGGCGCGACCGTCTCGCCACGCCGGTGGATCGCGGCGAGCGCGCCCCAGGTGATCGCGCTGGTCGCCATGTCGAGCACGATCGGGTGTCGGCCGCCCGTCGGGAACGCGAAGCTCAGAGGATTGGTGCCGAGGATCGGCCGGGTGCCCCAGAAGGGCGCGACGGCCTCGGCCGAGTTGGCGGCCATGAACCCGATCAGCCCGGCCTCGGCCGCCAACAGCGGATAGTCGCCGAGACTGCCGACGTGGTTGCAGTTGAACGCGGTGACGAAGCCGACGCCGACCTTCTTGGCCTTGGCGATCGCCTGCTCCATCGCGAAGGTCGCCACGATCTGGCCGAACGCGTGGCGGCCATCGACCGCGGCGCTGGCGACCGCCTCGCGCGCGACCACGGGTCGCGCCGTCGGCTTGATCGCGCCCGATTTGACGAAGCCGGCGTACAACATGGGGATGGCGCGCACGCCGTGGCTGTGCACGCCCCACAGGTCGGCCTTGACCAGGAGGCGCGCGACGCGTTCCGCGACGTCATCGGGGGCGCCGAGCGCGCGGATCAGGCTGACCGTCGTGCGGCGCAGGGGTTCGGCTTGAATGATGGGCATCGACGATCCTCTCTGTGAAGACGTGGGCCCGGCAGGATTCGAACCTGCAACAACGCGGTTATGAGCCGCGGGTTCTAACCAATTGAACTACGGGCCCCCGCACGCAACCTAAAGCATGTCCGGGCGAGGTGGGAACCGGTTCAGCGCCCGACCGCGCCTCTTCGAAGCGCCCCGACCGCCTGGCCCATGACCGCGCCGAGCACGATCGCGCCGCCGAGCAGCGTCCACGGGCTCGGCACCTCGTTCAGCGCGAGCCACACCCAGGTCGGCGACAGGACCGTTTCCAGGAGCGACAGGAGCGTGAGCTCGGCCGCCGGCACCCAGCGCGCGGCGTAGGTGAACAGCACGTTGCACAGCGCGCTGACCGCAACGCCCTGGATCGCGCACATGGCGAGGTCGTGCCAGGTGATCGTGAACGCGCCGACGAACGGCGCGGCGATCACCATGGTCACGAAGCCCGAGACCATCACGCACGGCGACATGTCGCCGTGGCGCCCGTAGCGCAGCGCGATGGTGAAGCCGGCCGACGCCGAGGCGCAACCGAGCGCCATGAGATTGCCGACCCAGCCGCCGAGGGCGAAACCCTCGGCCACCATGACCGCGACACCCAGCATCGCGAAGGCGATGCATACGCCGGTCGTCCGCGCGACCCGCTCGCGCAGCAGGAGCCAGCCGGCGATGGCCGCCAAGAAGGGGACCGAGCTGGTCAGGAACGCGACGTTCGCGATGGTGGTGCGGCTGATCGCGAACAGGAAGAACACGCTGCCGAGGCTCAGCAGGACCGCCGCGATCAGGCCCGTCAGGCCGATCGAGGCCACCGCCGCCAGCGTGCGGCGGCGATAGCGCAGCCCGAACGCCAGCGCGAGCGCGCCGCCGAGCAGCATGGCGCGGAAGAAGATGACCTGCCAGGGCGTCGCCTGCTCGATGTGGCGGAAGATGAGGCCTGTCGAGCTCCACATGAGCGCCGTGAACAACGTGATGGCGACGCCGCGGGCATGGAGCGGGTCGCCGCGTCCGAAACGCTCCACCAGGCCCCGCATCGACACGCTGCATCCTCCGCGTTGGCGCGGTTCTAGAGCATGTTCCGGTCGCGTGGAACCCCCCGCCCTCACCCCGAGGCGGCGGTTGCCGCCCGCCGCCACGCCGGGTAGGCGCGCCCTTCGGCCGCGCCAATTCTACGCAACCCTCTCCCGCCTGGCGGGAGAGGGCAGGGTGAGGGTGGGCTTCCACGACCGACTACCGCTGCTTCGTCTCCCACTCGGGGTGGATCCAGGGCTCGACGGTGGCGCGCGGCAGGGGCGGCCGGGCGCGGACCGCGTCGGCCATCTTCTCGGCGATCATGATGGTCGGCGCGTTGGTGTTGCCGCTGACCACGTCGGGCATGACCGAGGCGTCGATCACGCGAAGCCGCTCGATGCCATAGACCTGGCATTCCGGGTCGACCACCGCCATGGGGTCGCTCGCCAGTCCCATCTTGCACGTCGAGACCGGGTGATACGCGGTATCGACGGTGGCGCGCACCCAAGATTCGATCTCGGCGTCGGACCGGACCGAAGGACCGGGCGAGAGCTCCTCGCCACGAAAGTCATCGAAGGCCTTCTGGGCGTGCAGCTCGCGGATCAGCTTGACCGCGCGGACCATGGTCTCGGCGTCCCCGCGCGTGGCCAGGTAGTTGAACACGATCCGGGGCGGCGTGCGCGGATCGGCCGAGGCGAGCCATAATCGGCCGCGGCTGGTCGGGCGCATGATGTCGGCGTGGCTCTGAAACGCGTGCCGGCCGATGCTGCGCGCGCTCTGGATCGTCTCGGCCGAGGGCGCGAACGGCAGGAACGTGAGCTGCAAGTCGGGCTGGTCGAGGCCGGGGCGCGAGCGGATGAACGCCTGCGCCTCGTAGTGGTTGGTCGCGGCCAGACCATCGTGGAACAGGAACCAGCGCAGCCCGATCAGCGCTTTGCTCAGCGGCTGCACGTCCTTGTGCAGCGACACGGGCCGGATGCACGCCTGCTTGACCGTGATGTCGGGATGGTCGTGCAGGTTCGCCCCGACGCCGGGCAGATCACGCGTCACCTCGATGCCGAGCGCGCGCAGGTCGTGCGCCGGGCCGAGACCTGAGAGCATCAGGAGCTGCGGCGAGTTGATCGTGCCGCCGGCCAGGATCACCTCGCGTTCGGCGTGCGCGGTCGTCACGCGACCGTCCTGCTCGTAAGCGACGCCGAGCGCGCGCGTGTTCTCGAACACAATGCGATGGGCCAGCGCGCCCGTGACAATGGTCAGGTTGGGCCGCTCGCGCACGGGGTCCAGGTAGGCAACGGCGGTGTTCCAGCGCCGGCCGCGATGGGTCGTCCGGTCGGCCCGGCCAAAGCCCTCCTGCTGGCGGCCGTTGGCGTCCGGGGTCGCGGCGTAGCCGGCCTCGACGCCGGCCTGGACGAAGGCGCGGCTGAGCGGGTTGGTCATCCGGCTGGTGGTGACGTTGAGCGGCCCATCACCACCATGAAAATCGTCGCCGCCGTCCTCGTGCGCTTCGGCCTTGCGGAAGTAGGGCAGCACGTCGGCGTACGCCCAGCCGCGGCAGCCCTTCTGCGCCCAGCGGTCGTAATCGAGCGCGTGGCCGCGCACGTACATCATGCCGTTGATCGAGGACGAGCCGCCGAGCACCCGGCCGCGCGGATGGCCGATGCGCCGGCCGCCGAGGTGCGGCTCAGGCTCGGTCCGGTAGGCCCAGTTGAAGCGGGTGCCGGCGATCGCCTCGGCCAGCGCCGAGGGCATCTTGACGCGCCAGTCGTCCGCCGGCCCGCCGGCCTCGAGCAGCAACACGCGAACGTCGGCGTCCTCGCTCAGCCGGTTGGCCAGCACGCAGCCGGCCGAGCCCGCGCCGACGATCACGTAGTCGTACGAGGGTTGGTTCATTCTTGCGACGTCCAATGCCGGTCCACTTGAAGGATCGCGGCGTGCATCACCCCCACCCCGACCCTCCCCCATCGAGGGGGAGGGGGAAGGATAGGTGAACG
>JBBDQV010000189.1:0-17557 GCA_040905845.1 Alphaproteobacteria bacterium
GGCGCGACCGAAGGGCGCGCCTACCCGAAGCTGGGTGAGGGTGGGCGCGGTTCCACGCGAGCGAAGCGTCCTTTAGCGGAATCTTCGCCCGTGCTCGGAAAACTGGGAGGTATGCCATGAATCGTTCACTGCGCTGGCTGTGCGTCGTGGCCGTCACGACGCTCGTTACGCTCGCCTCGGCCCACGCCGAGGACCGCTGGTTGACGCTGCCCGAACCGCCGGCCATGCCGGAGGCGATGGAGAGCGGTTATGCCCCGGTCAACGGCATCGACATGTACTACGCCGTCTACGGCGCCGGCGATCCGGTGCTGCTGATCCACGGCGGGCTCGGCCACGCCGACGTCTGGGCCAGCCAGGTCAGCGCCCTGATGGGCACGCACAAGGTCATCGTCGCCGACAGCCGGGGCCACGGCCGCTCGACGCGCACCGCGGAGCCGTACGGCTACGACCTCATGGCCTCGGACTTTCTCGCTTTGCTCGATTACTTGAAGATCGACAAGGTCGCGTTGGTCGGTTGGAGCGACGGCGGGATCATCGGGCTCGACATCGCCATGATGCACCCGGAACGCCTGACCAAATTGTTCGCCCACGCCGCCAACGTCACCGTTGACGGCGTCAATCCCGACGTCATGAGTGCCCCGGCGTTCGCGGCCTACATGGAGCGCATGGGCGTCGACTATAAGCTTTTGTCGAAGACGCCGACCGAGTACGACGCGTTCGTCGAGCAGATCAGCGGCATGTGGTTCGGCGAACCGGCGTGGACCGCGCAGCAGCTCGGCACGATCACGACGCCGACCTGGGTCGTGCTGGGCGATCACGACGAGGCCATCTTTCGCGATCACACCGAAAAGTTCGCCGCGTGGATCCCGGGCGCGAAGCTCGTCATTCTCGATGCCGTCGGTCACGTCGCCATGTGGCAGGACCCGGCGGGCTACACCAAGGCGATCGAGGACTTCCTCGCCGCGCCGTAAGGCGCGGGCCGCTCAGGTAGCGAGGCGCTGCTCGGCGGCGGCGTTCTTGACCGAGCGCTGGAGCTTCTCGAACGCGCGCACCTCGATCTGGCGCACGCGCTCGCGGCTGATGCCGTAGACCTGGCTCAGCTCCTCGAGCGTCTTGGGCTCCTCGGTCAGCCGGCGCTCGGTCAGGATGTGACGCTCGCGCTCGGTCAGGTGGCCGAGCGCCCCTTTCAGCATGCTCCGGCGCTGCTCGAGCTCCTCGCTCTCGCCGAGCGTCGTCTCCTGATCGGGGCCCTCGTCGACCAGCCAGTCCTGCCACTCGACGTCGCCGCCGGACTGGAGCGGCGCATTGAGCGAATGATCGGCGCCCGCCATGCGGCGGTTCATCTGGACGACGTCATCCTCGGGCACGGCGAGCCGCGCTGCGATCTCCTTGACCGTCTCGGGCGGCAGGTCGCCCTCATCGATCGCCTGGAGCTGACCCTTGAGCCGGCGCAGGTTGAAGAACAGCTTCTTCTGCGCCGCGGTCGTGCCCATCTTGACCAGCGACCACGAGTGCAGGATGTACTCCTGGATCGAGGCGCGGATCCACCACATGGCGTAGGTCGCCAGGCGAAACCCGCGCTCGGGCTCGAAACGCTTGACCGCCTGCATCAACCCGACATTGCCTTCCGAGATCAGCTCGGAGACCGGCAGGCCGTAGCCGCGGTAGCCCATGGCGATCTTGGCGACCAGCCGAAGGTGGCTCGTCACCATGCGATGCGCGGCCTCGACGTCGCCATGCTCGCGGAAGCTCTTGGCGAGCATGTACTCTTCCTCGGGCTCGAGCATGGGAAACCGCCTGATCTCATGGAGATAGCGGCTCAGCCCGGCGTCGGAAGCGATTGCTGGCAGTGCGGCCCGTGTGGCCATCCGTGCTCCGTCCTTGGTTTCGGCGAATTCGCGATAGTTTAGAGACCGTCTAACCTAGCGACAATATAAGGTATCCGGCGGCCCCTCGTCAATATCCGACAACGCTGGTCAACTATTCGTTATTCCGCGTCGATCGCGTGCGTCAAGGCCGTGATCAGGGCTGCCATGTCGGGGGGTAAGTTGCTCTCGAAGCTGAGTTTTTCGCTACTCAGGGGGTGTTCGAACCCGAGCGTGGCGGCGTGGAGCGCCTGCCTCGGGAAATCCGCGATCACTCTAGCCACCGAATGGGGCGCCATTGTGACCCGTCGGGCCGGGCGACCGTAGACGCGGTCGCCGACCAAGGGGTGGCCGAGCGCGGCCAGATGGACCCGGATCTGATGGGTCCGGCCGGTGCCGAGCCGGCATTCGACGAGCGTCGCCGCGTCGCCGAAGGCGCCGAGGACCTTGTAGTGGGTCAGCGCCGGTTTGCCGCCGCGACCAACGACGGCCATGCGCTTGCGGTTGCGCTGATCGCGCCCGATTTCCCCTTCGATGGTCCCGACCGGTTTGGCGATCCGCCCCTTCGCGATCGCGAGATAGCGCCGCTCGACGGTGCGGCCGGCGAACTGCCGGGCGAGCGCGTGATGGGCCCGATCCGTCTTGGCGGCGACGATGAGCCCGCTGGTTTCCTTATCGATGCGGTGAACGATGCCGGGACGCCTGACGCCGCCGACCCCGGCGAGCCGTCCGCCGCAGTGCGCGATGAGCGCGTTGACCAGGGTGCCGCGAGGGTTGCCCGGCGCGGGGTGCACGACCATGCCGGCGGGCTTGTCGATGACGATCAGTTCGTCGTCCTCGTAAAGAACGACCAGGGGGATGGACTCGGGCGCGGCCACGGGCGGCTCGGCCGGCGGGCAGGCGAGCACGAAATGCTGGCCTGGTTTGACCCTCCGGGCCGGGTCCGTTATGGTCGCGCCGCCCGCCACGAGCCGGCCGTCGCGGATCAAGGCCTGGATGCGCGCGCGGGACAGTTGCGGCAGCGCGCGCGCCAGGCCCTTGTCGATGCGCGCGCCGGCCTCCTCGGGCGTTGCGCGGACCTCGTGATGAATGCACCCGGCCGTCATGCCAGCCCGACCCCCGGCACCGGGTTGAAGGTTCTCGTCATCGTCATGGGCCTCATGATCGCGGCGGGCCTCGCGGTGCTCGGCGTCACCATCGTCAAGCGCGCCACCGACGCCGACCTCGGCGCCGGCTCGGACTATGCCACGGCGACGATCGCGTTGCCCGCCCACGCGCGCATCCTCGCCATGACCGGCGCGGGCGACGCGATCACCCTCTTGATCGAGACGACCGATCGGCGCCACGCCCTGGTGACGCTCGATCGCAAGACCGGCGCCGTGCTCGGCACGCTGACCCTTGGGAACGGCGCCGAATGAGCGTCGCACCGACGATCCCCGAGATCGAAGCGGCGCGCGCGGCGCTCGGCGAGCGCATCGTGACCACGCCGCTCGTGCGCTGGACCAGCCCCGAGGTCGGGCGCCGGTTGGGCGAAGGCACCGAAGTCTACCTCAAGCTCGAGCTCATGCAGGTCACCGGCACGTTCAAGCCGCGCGGCGCGCTGACCGTGATGCTCGCTCTCGACAGGTGCGCGCTCGGGCGCGGCGTGGTCGCGGTCAGCGCGGGCAATCACGCCATCGCCACGGCGTACGCGGCGCGCGCGTTGGGCACCACGGCCAAGGTCGTCATGATCAAGACGGCGAACCCGGCGCGCGTGGCGCGCGCCGAAGGGTACGGCGCCGAAGTCATCCTGGCCGAGGACGTTCATGCCGCCTTCGACCTGGTCGAACGGATCGCCCATGACGAAGGCCGCACGTTCGTTCACCCCTACGAAGGCCCCTTGACCGCGCTCGGCACCGCGACGCTGGGGCTCGAGATCGTCCGTCAGGCGCCGGCGCTCGACGCGGTCATCGTGCCGATCGGCGGCGGCGGGCTCGCCGCCGGCGTCGCGGCGGCGGTCAAGGCGGCGAGTCCGGCGACCAAGGTTTACGGCGTCGAGCCCGTCGGCGCGGATTCCATGTCGCGCAGCTTCGCCACGGGCCGGCCCGAGGCGCTCGACAAGGTGGCGACCATCGCCGACAGCCTGGGCGCGCCGCGCGCCATGCCGCGGAGCTTCGCGCTGTGCCGCCGGTTTCTCGACGATCTCGTCCTGGTCGACGACGACGCGCTGAGGCGTTGCATGGCCCTGCTGTTCGACGAGGCGAAGCTCGCGGTCGAGCCCGCCGGCGCGGCGGCGACGGCCGCGCTGTTCGGGCCCTTGCGCGAGCGGCTGGCCGGCCAGCGGGTTTGCGTCATCGTCTGCGGCTCGAACATCGACCGCGCGACGTGGCTGCGCCACGTCGACGGAATCGAGTCCAACCGATAGCGACGGCCATGGACTTTCGCAGCGACAACACCGCGGGCGTGCTGCCCCAGATCATGGCGGCGCTGCACGCCGCGAACCATGCGACCCAGCCGTCCTACGGCGCCGATGCGATCAGCGCCCGGCTCGAGCGCCGGCTGTCCGATCAGTTCGAGCGCAAGGTCGCCGTGTTCCCCGTGCCGACCGGATCGGCCGCCAACGCGCTCGCGCTCTCGGCGCTGACCCCGCCATGGGGCGCGATCTACTGTCATCGTCTCGCCCATATCGAGGTCGACGAGACCAACGGGCCCGAGTTCTACACCGGCGGCGCCAAGCTGCGCCTGCTCGACGGCGAGAACGCGCGCTTCTCCGCCGACACGCTCGACGCGGCGCTTCGGCTCGCGCCCGGCGGCGGCGTACACAACCCGCAGCCGGCCGTCGTCAGCATCACCCAGATCACCGAGCTCGGCGCCGCCTACCGCCCGGCGGACATCGGCGCCATCGCCGAGGTCGCCCAGCGCCGCAAGCTGCGCGTGCACATGGACGGCGCGCGCTTCGCCAACGCCCTCGGCTTTCTCGGCTGCGCGCCGGCCGACATTAGCTGGAAGGTCGGCGTCGACGTGCTCTCGCTCGGCGCGACCAAGGGCGGCGCCATGGGCGCCGAGGCGGTCGTCGCGTTCGATCAAGGCCTGGCCGAGGAGCTCGCGTTTCGGCGCAAGCGCGCGGGGCTTCTGTTCAGCAAGATGCGGTTCGTCGCGGCGCAGCTCGAGGCGTTCGTCGCCGACGGACTCTGGATCGAGACCGCGCGGCGCGCCAACACGCTCGCCGCCGATCTCGGGCGCGGGCTCGCCCAGGTGCCGGGGATCGCGCTGGTCGCGCCCGTCGAGGGCAACATGGTGTTCGCCAAGCTGCCGCGCGCGGTGACCGAGGGCCTGCAGGCCGATGGCTTCAACTTCTACGACGGCGAGGGCGGCGCCAAGGACGCCGCTCGGTTCGTCTGCTCCTTCGCGACGACGACAGAGGAGGTCGAGGCGCTGATCGCCGCCGCGCGCCGGCATGCCGATCGGTCGTGACCGGGCGCCGCCTCAGAAGATCGTCGTCTCGCAGAAATAGCCCCGGGTCAGCAGGGCGGCGCAGGTCTGTAGCGCCACCTCGGCGCTGGCGAGCGGGCCGGCGGTGACCTCGAAGTAGACGCCGTTGGCGCCCTTGTCGGTCGGCGTGATGTGCGGCTCGAGCGCGCCCAGCACGTCCTGGTTCGCTTCGAGCAGCTCGCGCCAGCCGTTCTGCGCCTGCTCGGGGGTGCGGTACCAGGCGAGGTGGATGCCGATCGCGCGGTCATCGCCGCCGGCCGCCGGCGTGATCTTGGTCGGTGTCTCCGCCACCGGTTCCGGCGCGACCGGCTCGGGCTTCGGCGCGGGCTCCACCGCGGCTACGGCCTTGGGCGGTGGCGCGGCCGGCTTCGAGCCGGGCAACGGCGGCGTCGGCGGCGGAGCGGGCGCCGCGATCTCCGGGCCGCCGGCGATCACGGTCTCGCCCGTCGTCGCGAGCTCGCGGTTGGCCTCGGCGGCGGAGACGACGCCGCGCTGGACGAAGGATTCGAGCGCCCGGGCGTCGAGCGGCTCGAGCGCGGCGATGCGCGGGCCTTCGAGCGGCAGGAGCGCATCGAGGATCGTCGCGCGCTCGCTCGCCCATTGCTCCTCGGTGATGGCGCCGCGCTCGAGCTGACCGTCGAGCGCCGCGAAGCGCGCGACGATGTCGGGCGCGGCCGGCGCCGCACCGCCGAGCGCCGCCGCGGGTGCCGGCGCGCTGCGCGCCAGGATCGCGCCGAGGTTGGCGGCGCGCCGCTTGGCGTGCTCCTCGACATCGACCAGTCCGGCGGCCAGCAGCGCGTCGAGCACGGCGAGGCGCGCGGCCAGGGACTCCCTCGGGTCGATCGGCGCGGGCGGAACTGGCGCCATGGCGGCGAGGCGCTGGCGCGCGAGCTCGGCCAGGTCGCGCCAGGACGTGGGCGGAAGCACCGCGCCTTGCTCGGCCGCCGGTTTCGCGGTCGCGTCGTGGCCGATCATCGGCGTGCCCGGCGTGGCGCCGGCGGCTTCGCGCAACGCCGCGACCGCGACGGCGCGGCGGTACAAAGTCTCGGCGAGATCGGGCCGGCCCTGCTGCTCGCGGATCAGGCCGAGCAGCGTCAGGCCCTCGATGCTGTCGGGATTGGCGCCGAGCGCCGCCTCGTAGGCCAGCTCGGCGCGCGCGATGTCGCCGGCCTCCAGCGCGGCCCGGGCTTCGTCGAGGTGGCGGCGCTCGGGCGCCGCGACCGGCTCCTCGTCGCCGAACAACTCGGGCAGGCTCACGGCCAGCCCGCCGAGGGAGAGCAGGGCGAGCAGGTCGGCGCGCGCGGGCTGCGTCAGCAGCACCGGCACGACGAGCATGGCGAGCGCGAGCACCCGCGCCAGAACCCCGGCCATCGGCATGGCGTCCAGGCTGACGCCACTGTGATTAAGCTTCCGTGAAGCGGTTTCCGGCGCGGTTGACCGGGCCGGAGCCCTCGTCTAAGTAGGGGCCGGATCGCGTCCCCATCGTCTAGCGGTCCAGGACGCTGGCCTCTCACGCCGGAAACTGGGGTTCGATTCCCCATGGGGACGCCAAGTAAATCAAGCACTTAGCAAGGCATGGTAGGGGCGTACGGAAAATATACGGAAAAGTGCGTCAGGGCGCCCGCCGCGCCCTTCCCTGCGCTTCGGGTAGCGCCCCTGCCCGTCGCGCGCGCCACGGGGCACCGCAGGGTGGGCGCTTCGGTTCACCGCAGCCTGCGGACAACCAGGACACGCCCTACCAGTCCGCCCTCGCCGAGTGCGGCCTGGGCACACGGCCTGCGGCAATTGCCGCACCCGAGGTGCCAAGTGCCGCGGAAAACCGCGACGGTTCCGAGCCGGCTGCGGCAAATGCCGCACCGTGGTTCCAGCGCGACGATCTCGACCCAGCCGCGCTGGCGAAGGCGCAGGTTGCGCGCGAGCAACGCATCGCCGGCCATGGCGAGCGGCACGAGGCGGGGATGGCGCCGGGTCGGGCTGACCGTTACGTGCTCGCCACGGCCACGTCGCGATCGCGCTCCAGGCGCGCGGCCAGGGCGCGATGCTCGGCGCGCGTCCAGCCGGGCCACGGCGCCGGCCAATACCAGCTGCGCCGAGGCTGGCGCCGAGCGACGCGGCGGCGGTCAGGGCACTTGAGATAGCGGGCCACGGCAGGGCGTGGCGACGGGCGCGCCACGGGCAGGCTGGGCAGGGATAGAGCCTTCACCTACGGGGGCGATCGGATCGTCGCCACGGCGGCCTAATTCTCTGTTGGCCGGGCCTTCAAAACGCGATGGCCACCAGTCGGCGTGGCGTTCGGGCAGGCCGGCAATGAACGCCTCGGCCTCGGGCGTCGCGACGATCGCATTCTCGCGAAGGTCGCGAACCAAGGTCGCCTTCAACGTCGGAAACCATCGTGCGATGTAGCCGGTTGATCGCGCCCTGGCCCGACCGTTGCGACGCGCCAAAACCCATTGAACCGGGTCGGCGAGCAGCGCCCAGCGGTCGTTCAGCACGATGACGAGGCGGGCGGCCATGGTGTCACCAATTTGAGCGCCTCGCCGGTCGGGGCGCGGCCCCGACCGGCTATAGGCTTCGCTCGCGTCGCCGTGACGTGGCGCAACCGGCCCATCGCGCCGTGAAGGAACAGCCGGCCACGGGCTGACGGGGTTAGGGCACTCGCCGTCTTGCCGGACGCTTCGGGCAGGCACATCGAGCCCAGGCGCGCCCTGCCTTGAGCGGTTACAAGACGCCGACGATGCGGACGAAGAAGCCCGGATGCGCGAGCGTCCAGTGCGCGCGCAAGATGCACCTGAACCATGTTTGATCGTCGCTGAACGCGGCGCCGGCTTCGCGGCTGATCTCGATGCGAAGCGCGGAGCGGATCGCGACCATGACCTCGGGCCACGAGCCGATGATGATGTCGGAGGCGACGTTCGATGAGCCTTGCGTCAAGGTGACCGGAACCTGGGTCGAAACCAGCTGGCGCACGCGCTCCCATGCGGCCGGCGGGCGCAGCGGTTGGCCGGTCGAATCTTCGAGTTTGCCGAGCGCGGCCCACGAGCGCGGATGCATGACCGCGACCAAGTTATCGACCGGCCCGTTGGCGGCGGCGATCTTTTGCAACGCGTCCATTGGCTCGCTGAAGTCGTCGAGCGCGGCACCATTGGTGCCCATGCTGACTTCGCCGACGCCGGTGAAGTCGCGGATGCCCGTGCTGTCCGGCTGCGTGATGCCGTACAAAACTGCGCGATCAAGTTCGAGCGCGGCGGCGCTGGCCATCGAGTTCACGATGATGTCGCCGAGGTTGACGGCGTCGTCGAGAACTTCGTTCGAGGCTTTGCAGAGGATGCCCAGTTTGCGGGCGACCAGGGTGCCGGCGCCGAACGTCGGTTCGGCGTCCGGGATGGTGGCATTTTCGCCCACCCATGCGGCGACCGGATCGGCCGTCAGCCTGGCGATCGTCAACGTGTCCGAGGTCATCGGGATGGTGATAGCGCCGGCTTGAAAGACGACGCTCTGCGCGCGCGCGAGGTCGATGACAAGGCGCGACAATTCGTCGGGTACGAGGAACCCGCCGCCCGTGTTTACGCCTTCGCGAAGCGTGTCCCGAATCTCCGGTCGCAACGGCGACCAGTCGCCGGTGACGGCGGCGCGCAGCGCGTGTCCGAAGTCGGCGAGGTCGAAACGCGGCCCGGCGCGCTCGGCATGATCGGCGAGCTTTTCGGAGGGCAACAGGCCACGTAGCGCGCGGCCCGAGGCGCGGTCGATGAAAAGCGGACCCTTGCCGCGCGGGCCAGCGTCCGGGCCATCGACCGGGCGCGCCAGGCCGAGCTTCTCGCGCTCGAAGTCCTCGGCGCGCGCGATGCGGTTGTCGAGCGACACGAGGGCGGCCTTGTGCGTATCGTATTCGGCGAGCTCGGCGGCGGTCACGTCGCGGTGCGCGGCCTCGGCCTTGTCGATGATGGTCTGCATCGCGGCCAGGTGATCGCCGCGCTCCTGGCGCAAGGCGATTACGTCAACGGTCATGTTTGGGACTCCAGTTTTCGCGCGCGCGGCGCGGTGTTAATGACGGCCAACCTCTCGAACGCGGCCTCGCAGACGAGCAACGCGACGATCGCCATGTCCTCGGCGAGCGCGTGCGGCATGATGGCGGCGAGCCGGCGCGTCATCGTCGCGTGCCACGTCAGCGCGATCGTGAACAAGCGCGGCGCGTCGAGCGGCTCGCCGACGATCGACAACGCGAGGATGTCGGCGGCGCGTTGCCAGGCGCGCGGAAGGTGACGGTATTTCGGGCCGCCGTCGGAAAGCGCGGGTGTGACGGCCTCGGGCGGTGCGGACAGGACGCGAAACGCGCGGGTGGCCAGCGCGTCGAGGTCGGCGTCGAGCGTGTCGGTGTTCGGGTGCGTCATGGGCGCGATCCTCCGATGGTTTTTCGTGCAATTGGAAGAGCCGCTAAATTGCACGGCCCAAGATCGCGACCAGGCGGCGGTGGCGGGGTACCTCGCCGTGTTGCAGGGCCTCTGCGACGGCGGCGCCAACCGGATCATCGGCGGCGCGGCCATGCGATCGCGCGGCGCTGGCGGCCTCGGCCGCGATCCGGCGCGCGGCCTTCGTGAGCGACGGGTTGCCCAGCAAGCTATGCGCCCGGCGCAGGGCTTCGTCGCGAGCTTGGCGTCGAGCGCGGTCCCGCCAGCGAACAGGGAGGCCGGCGGCAATGTCGAACGACTGGCCGGCGTCGAGCACGCGGCCGAGCACCTCGGCGAGCCATCGCCCGTCCCCGCCGAGCGCGCCCGCGTCGAGCCGAACCACAAGGGCGCGAAGGCGGGCGAGCGGCGTGGCGAGGCGCGAGGCGGCGGCGGGCATCAACCTACCCTACGGCGCCCGATCGCGCGCCAGAGGGAGGTGGTACGGATCGCCTCTATCTGATCGGGCGACGCCGAGTTCAGCACCCGCTTGGCGCGTTGCACGGAGGACCGGCTGACAGCGAGCAGGTCGGCCGCCTCTTGCAGAGCGGTGTCTTTGACGGCAGGGTCAATAGGGTCAATTGACCCTATTGGGTTTCGCAAGTCCGGGTTGCCGACCTTCCGCGTCGCCAGCTGGGCGGCGATCAGGGTGCGCTGCGACGCGGTGAGGTGGCGGCGGTGCAGGTTGCGCGAGACGACGAACGCCTCGACCGTGCCGGCGCCATCCCATGGCACCGTGGCCGGAGCGAGGCCGGCGCGTCGGCAGGCCTCGAAGCGGTTGCGGCCGTCGAGGATCAGGCCGTTGTGGACAACGATAGGGTCGCGCTGGCCGTAGGCGCGGATGTCGGCGGCCAGGGCGTCAAGATCGGGCTCTGCCATCATCGGACTACCCGTCGGGGCCGCGAGCAACGCCAGCGTTTCTCTGACGCTGTGCGAGCCGGCGCAAAAGCGCGACCCGGACCTGGCCGGTGTCGACCGCGTGCATGATGTAGGCCCATGCGCCCTGGCCGAACTCGCGCCGGCACGCCTCGCGGCAGAACCGTTGCCGGCGCCCGCCACGGCGCGGTCGAAACTCGGCAGAGCACCACGGGCAACGCGATGTGGCGTTATGCGTTTTTTGCATGGCCGCTATGTGGGTTTGGCATGGCTGGATGTGGCTTTTTGTGGCAACTAACTATGCGTTGATCGGTGGCGTCGGTCTTTCCCGTGAAAGTTGTAGCGATTCGAGGGCCGCTTGGGGGGGGTGGCGGCGGGACTGGCACGCGATGGCACGCGCACCAGCGCGGGTTCGGATGGGCGGCCGCGTCAAAGGGCCGCCGCGTGCGGCCATGTCCGCACATTGCGGCGAGACCTTTAAGGTTGCGGACATAGCGGACATAGCGGACATGCGGACATGCGGAAAACCGCCAAATTTCGAGGGTCGAGATTCGAGCATGTCTGCGGACATAGGGTGGAGCACTGTCCGCGCCCCATAGGGTGTCCGCATGCGGACAGGGGCGCGGACATAGCGGACATAGGTTCCGTGCGGGGTTGCGGGCGCTCATGCTGAATCGTCCGTGCGGACATGCCGGACCAGGACGCGCGCCCTGGCATTGGCGCCCCTTCCGGCGGGGTTATTTTCGACGATTGCGAAGCCCTGGCCATTGATCGTAATGCCCGACGCGGCGGCGGCCTCAATCTCGGCTCGAACCGTCGCGGGGCACTTGCCGGCGAAGTCACGGTCGGCATAACCTGGGTAAAGCGATCCGCGTTGTGCGATCAGCACGAGCCCGGCTTGGTTCACGGACAGGCGGTCGGGCACGATCACCAACAGCCGCGCGATGATGGTCCGGTAGCGGTCGCGCTGATTGAATTCGGCGGCCATCAAAGCGCCGGTCATGTCGGCCGGGGTTAGCACGCCCACCGTTTCGCCGTTGGGGATGATCGTCGCGTCGCGTCGGAACCAGCGCGGCGCCTCGCCAGTTAAAGCGAAGTTCGCTTTGGCGCCGTCGAGCCTCACGTATTTGTGGCGCTCGGCCGGGTCGATCCCTAGCCTGCCGGCGTCGGCCTCGGTCATCGAGTACAGCGTATCCACGACGCGTGCGACGCCGACCAGCGAGCTTGCACCGCGCCCCGCGTTGGCGTCGCCGGCGAAGCCTTCGGCCGAGGCGGCGGATGGTTTGCGCGTGTGGTGGACAACGCCAACGGCACAACCTGCGCTCTGGGCTATCTCGCGGCACGCGGCGCCGACCAGACACATGGCGCCATTGTCGTTTTCGGGGACAGTATGTAAGTCCGCCAGCGGGTCGAGCTCGACGAGTACCGCGCCGATGCGCCGCGCCTCGGTGATCAGCGCGTCAACGTCGGTGCCACGCAGGAAGGCGCCACGGTCCGACCATGAGCCGATTGACACGGCGCGGTCGCACGCGGCGATTCTATGCAGGCGCGCGCGGACGAGCGAAAGGTCGGCTTGCATCGCCGTGGCGACGGCGAAGATGCGGCGATCGATCTCGTCGAGATCGTCCTCGGCGCCGACGTACAAGACCGGGCCGGGTTCAAATACGGTTTGGCCCGCCCACGTCGCGCCGGTCACGATGGCGACGGCTTCGTGCAGCGCGAGCGTCGTCTTGCTCGCGCCGGGCGGTGCGATCGTTAGCGTGACGTGGCCACGGAGGTATCGGCGGCCCATGACCCAGCGCCTCGGCGGGATAGCGGCCGGGTCGCGGTCGCCGAGCGGGCGGGCGACTAACGGCGGCCGATCATCGGATGGCGCCTCGGCGCCGCGCTCGGTCCCGCGCTCGTATCGGCTCGCGCTGGCCGCGATCGCGCGAACCTCGGCGGCGTCGAGCGGCGGGTCGCAGCGTTCGCGATTCTCGGCTTCGATCGCGGCCAGGATCGCATCGGCGCCGAGCGCGTCGCGGCGCAGCTTGCACGCGAGCCGGAACAGCGTCGCGTTGCGTTGGCCTTCGGTCAGGCGGCCGGTGTTCTCGCGCGCTGCATTGTCGCCGGTCGGCTTCGCCTTCGCGGGCGCACGGGCCAGGGCTAACCACGCGGCCGGCGCATCGGCGAGCGGCCATTCGTCCGGGTGACGATCCACGTCCCAGGCGTATTGGCGACCGCACGGATGAACGCTCGGCGCGGCCACGATGTAAGCGCCAGTGCCGCGCACGTCCAAGCGCGGGCCGAGCGAGCTGGCCGAATTCGGAACGGGCAGGCCGTCGGCGACGCGGAACACGAAGTGCCGCCCGCGTGGTGTTAGCTGAACCGCCGTGAGCGGCAGCGCGCCATGTTCGCGTTCAAGCGCGGCAAGCGATGCCTCGCCTTCGGCGCCGTCTACGTCGAGGACGAATAGGCCGTCGGTACGGATCGCGACGTTGAGATTCGAGCCGTTCGCAAACCATCCCCGGATGACCGTCGCGTCGCATGTTGCGTCGTGTACGCCGCGCGGTGTCGCCGGGACCTTGGCGCGAGCCTTGCACGGCAGAACGGGCCAGCTGCGAGCCGCATAGGCGAGCGCGGCGTCGAGTACGCTACGCATGATGCGCGGCCCAGATTTCGGCGAGCTTGGCGCGCTGCTTCGCCGACAATCGCCGCCCGGCCTTCATTTGGCCGTGCAACGAATCGCAAAACTTGAATTCCCACGACGACAATAAATCGGTAATGCGCCCCAAGGCGGTCAGCATCGCGCGGGCGTCAACTTCGCCTTGGGTCGTCGCCCGCTTCGTCCGCCACGGCGCGGCCACTTGAGCCGCGAGGTCGTGCCAGTTCGCGCCGGCGCCACTGAGCACCCGCCCGATGGCGGCTGCGGTCGCGATCACTTCGCCGGGTTGGTCGCTCGACAAAACCGGGATCAGCTTCGCGAGGCGCGGCGTGATGACGGCGGGAAGCACGGTTAGCCGTTGGGCAGATTTTCGACGAAGGAGGTGAGGTCCGCGACCAGGACAAGCCGCCGCCGTCCGAGCTTGCGGAACCGCAGTTCGCCGCGCCGCATGGCTTCGTACAAAAGCGACCGGCAAACGCCAATCGAGGTCGCGGCGTCGCCGACGCTAACGGCAAGCACGCCCACCGGCAGCGCTGGATGTGTTTGGATTTTCATTGAAAAGCGTCCCTTGTCGATTACGGACGCCACGTAAAATAAGCGCCTTTTAGGCGCTGCCTACAATAAAGTGCGGCACAATTTCGGCGATACTCTGTCCAAGGGCGCGGAAAACGCGGAATTACGAGTCCTTAAATTTCTTGTATGCGCGTCGCACGGTGCGCGACGGCGCAGCCGTCCGGCCCTCGCGATTTCGCGCCCAATCTTCTTGGGCCGCGAGCCCGAGCCGTTCACCATCGGCCGCGTGCCGCGCCAGCGCCGAAGGTCCGCGACGGCCGCCGAGCCCTACAGCCCTGAGCGCCTTCGCGCGCTCGCCCTGGACGATCAGCCGGCCGGCGTCGGCCAACGCGGCGCGCAACCATGGCGCGACCCGCAGGTTGTGGGCCTGGCAAACGATCAGCGCGCGCCAGAGATTGATCGGATTACCGCTTGCCTCGAACTCGGCCCGGCGATTGTCGATGCGCGCGCGCGCCGACAGCCGCGCGGCCGCGCCGTCGGGCAATGAAGGGTAAGGCACGCCGTCGCAGCCGACGGCAAAATCGCTTGCCGTCCAGTCGATTCGCTCGCGGGTCATTTGCCTACACCAGATCGTCGAGCTCGACGCGGAGCGCGGCGGCGAGCGCCTTGAGTGCCTTGACGCTGCCCGGCTTCTTGCGCGTTTCGATTTGCGAGAGGTATGCGACGTTGACGCCGGCCCTCGCCGCGAGCCGGCGCGCCGTAAGCCCGCGATGCCCGCGCCAGACGCGCACGGGATGCTCGCCGGCGATCATGCGAGCGACAGCCTCGGCGGGCAGGTAGTCCTGGCTGGCCGGATCGGCCGCCGCCGCGCGTAGCACGGCAACATCCTCGGCGTCCTCGGCACGGCGCGCCATGTCCTCGTATGTGTCGCGCGGCAGGACCACGAGGTCCGCCGACCTCGGAGTGCCGGTCGCCGCGACACGGAACGACCGGCCATAGGGGGCGCTCACGCGGACCGAGCGCCCGGTCGGGAGATAGGTTGCCTTCATCGCTTGTTGCCCGCTCGCCCGTCGCATCATCCCTTGTAGACCTCGCCGCGCCGGCCGACACGATCCACGCAAACCTCGCCCGCGTTACGATCGACGCGGTAGAGCACCCGAAGGTCGCCGTGGCGCAACCGGAACCCGTCGTTGATGCCCGTCAGCCGAGTAACATTCGCATGATGCGCGAACGGGTCGGCCGTGATCCGATTCAGCGTCTCGAGGATCGCCTTCGCGGTCCCGGTATCCAAGCGCCGGATCGATTTCGCGGCGTCGCGTCCGATCCGCAGTCGCATGAAGCATATTTGCTAACAGCTAACGGCCTGTCAAGTCCTCGCGGTCGCCGCGCGCCTCGGCGACATCGCCGCGACGTTGCCTTGGGCAACGATGCCGAGCGCGGGCAGCTTCGCGCGGATTGTTTCGGCGACGTACGACGGCGCCAACGCGGCGTAGTGGCGTTCGGTCACGCGGGTGTCGGCGTGCCCGAGCGCCGCCGCGATCACGCCGAGCGGGACGCCTTGCATCGCGAGCGCCGAGCCGTAGGTGTGGCGCAGGACGTGAAAGCCGACGGCCGGCGTGATCCGCGCGGCGCTGCACGCCTCGGCCATCGGGCGGCGCTGGTGCGATTTGCCCCACGCCTCGCCGTCGGCGTGCGAGAACATGAGTGCGTCCGGCGCCCGTCCCGCGACCGTCGCGGCGAAGAGCCGTGCGCCTTCGTCGTTGAGCGGTACGCGGCGCGGCTTGCCCGACTTCGACGTGGCGACGTGCACGGTCTTGCTCGCGGAGTCGAAGTCGGCGATGCGGAGCGCCGCGAGCTCGCCGTAGCGCAGCCCGGTCAGGAGCGCGGCCTGGATCATTGGCCGGAACGTCGGCTCGGCCGCGTTGACGAGGCGCACCGCTTCGTCGGCGGTCAGCCAACGCACGCGCGGCTGGTCCACGTCGCGGAACGGCGTCACGCGGCGCCATGCCAAATCGTCCGCGACACGACCCTCGCGCCACGCGCGATTGAGCGCGGCCTTCAGGACGATCAACGTCTTGTTCGCCGTGAACCGCCGCTTGCGGATCGTCTCGGGGTCGGTCGGCGTCGCGCGATAAGTTGGCGCCGCGCCCTTCTTGCCGCGCACGCGACGCGGCGCCGTGGCCAGCGCTTCATGCCAGCGCCGTAGCGAGGTTGTCCTGAGCGCCGAGACCTCTAAGGCGCCGAGCGCCGGCAGCACGTAGGCGTTGACGCGGTACTCGACCTCGCGCAGCGCCTTGCGGTGCACCGCGTACCATTCGAGATACTCGCGTATCGCGTCGGCCACCGTGTAGGGACCGGCCGATGGTGCGTCGGGGTCGGCGGTCGACTTCGCCCGGTCGGCGAACCACGTCCGCGCACGCGCTTGAGCGGTGCCGAAGTCGAGCGTCGCGATGCCGTCGGCGTCGAGCGCGTCATCGGCGGCGCCGAGGGCTTTGTAGGTGAGCGCGGGCGAGGCGTCCCGGTCATAGCGCCGGGCGATCCAAGTGCCGCCCGTGGGCGCGCGCCTGTAGCCGAGCGCCAGGCCCTGCTGAACCGGCGTCCAGTAAGGCTCGCGTCGTATGGCAAGCCGGGCGCGAGCCGAACGTGTATCGAGCTTGGGATTGCGTATAGTGCGTGGCATGGCGGGGTCCTTTCCGTATGTTCCGTACGGCCCGGCGGCATGGCCGGAAACCGATCCGATGGCCGGAAACGCACTCGTACGGAATGCGTACGGAAAAGATGTAGGCGAACGCAGGCGGAAATGCAAGGACGTTAATGGACGGAAATCCGCCTATCTCAGAGGCTTGCCATGTTCGCCAACGTCCGCCAATGTCCAGCGCTCCAGACTCTCACGCCGGAAACTGGGGTTCGATTCCCCATGGGGACGCCAAGTAAATCAATGGACCCCGTGGTCGGCTCGTGGCCCGTCCTTCGAGACGCCGGCTTCGCCGGCTCCCCAGGACGAGGTTTTAACTCACAAAAACAACCCCTTGCCTCATGCTGAGGAGCCGGCCTGAGCCTGCCGAAGGCTGGCGTCTGGAAGCACACGGCAAGGGGTCCATTTTCGGCCGCCGGTTAGAATACTCCGGTGAGAGTTATCAGGGGAACCACCAATGAAATCCGCCCACGTGATGTCGATTGTCGCATTCTTTCTTCTCGTTGCGGCAGACCCGGCGCGCGCGGATTGCACCTGTGTCTGCATGAATGGAACGAATCAGCCGCTTTGTACGAATACGCTTGAAGTCGCGCCGTATTGCCCGCCGATCATCTGCCCCTTCGATTCACCCAATGCCACCAGCGGTACCGCCCATAGGACCGAGAAATTTGGCGCGACCAATTGTTATCCACAGTTAGTGTTCGATTCGTGGACCAATCAATATGCGTGGCAGCAGGTTTGTTACTGAGCACTGCCGATGCTTCGCGGACTGACCGGCTAGAGTGGTTTTCGATCATCGTGAATCGGGCTGAACTCTGACGTTGTCATCCCCGGGCGCCGCGCCATCGGCGAACCGGGGATCCAGAGCCATCGGTCCGAGCGCTTGCCCGGGAGCTCCCGGCCTGCCCTCGGGCTTGACCCTATGAGATTCACACAATTTGATGATCACTTGTGGGGATGGCCTTTTTCTCGGCCGTTCGTGCTGAGGGCCGCGCGCGCGGCGCGCGGCGTCTCGAAGCACGAGCGGCCGTACCACCGCCCGCCCTTCGAG
>JBBDQV010000190.1:0-17523 GCA_040905845.1 Alphaproteobacteria bacterium
GGTGCCGATCGCGGTCCTGACGGGATGGCAGAGGACGATTTCCCGGCTCGACATGGTTCACCTCCTGGCTCTTCCGTGCTTGATGTGGTCGGTTCTCGAACCTCAAGCGAGATCGTCAAAACCGTAGTTGGCCACAAGTAAAAGACCCAATCCCGCAAGAAGGGAGACCACGCCACTAAGAACCGGATTTCCAGGGAAGAGGTAGATGTCGAGAAGCAACCAAGTTCCGCGCCAAAATCCGACGATCCCCAGTGCGGCTACAAGCGCGACAATGCCTCGCCGATGACGGGTAGTCTCTTGCAGCCGTTCCGCCAGCATCTTGCGCTTGAACTCGAGTCCAGGTCTTGATCGATCGTTATGCATTTCGTTTCTCCTCCACGCTGTCACCTCGTGGAATCGCTGAAATAGTCCCCCGCAATAGGTCGGGCGATGCATTGATGGAGATCATGCGGGAGGGCCTCATGGTATCTCCGCGGAGGCAAGCCGGCAGGCCGGGTCGGCGCCGCTTTCGATTTGTATGGTGCTGTGCCCGATATGGAATTCGCGTTCGAGCCCTTCCGCGACCCGGTCCAGAAAGCCGCCCTCGCTCGGACCCTCCGGCATGACCAGATGCGCCGTGAGCGCCACAGAGGTGGTGCTAAGCGACCAGACATGCAGATCGTGAACGTCATTGACGCCGGGAAGAGAGCGAAGCCAGCGTTCGACGGCGGCGGTGCCCACCTCCTTTGGGACGCCGTCCAGGCTCAGATGGAGCGCGGATCGGAAGAGGTCGAAGGCCGACCAGCCGACAAGGAGGCTGACCACAATGGCGGTCACAGGGTCGACGATGAGCCATCCCGTCGCAAGAATGATGAGCGCGGAGGCGACGACGCCGGCTGAAACGGCCGCGTCTGTCGCCATGTGCAGAAAAGCACCGCGAGCGTTGAGGTCGCTGTGTCGATCCTTGAGAAACAGCATCGCCGTTCCGGCATTGACGGCAATGCCGACGGCGGCGACCCACAGGACCGTGCTGGCGACGACCGGGCTAGGTTCGCCGAATCGCTGAACGGCCTCCCAGACGATTGCGCCCACACCGACGAGGATCGCGATGGCGTTCGCCAGCGCGGCCAGGATCGTCGCGCGTCCGAGCCCGTAGGTATGTCGCAGGGTCGGCTGGCGCCGCGACAGGCCCGCCGCGCCCCAGGCGATTAGGAGCCCCGCGACGTCGGTCAGGTTGTGGGCCGCGTCGGCAAGGAGCGCGAGCGAGCCGGTGGCAAACCCAAAGCCGGCCTCGACGATGACAAAGCCGGTGTTGAGGATGGCCGCCCATGCGAACATCTTGCCGGCATCCGGCACGTGATTGTGTTCATGGGCGACCGCCATCAGACCTTCCCTCCGACGTCTCAGGGAGATGCACGCCGAACGATACGTCCAGTCAGTTCCGTCGCCGCGGCCACGGTGTTCGAGATCGTGCCGAACTTCCGCACGTTCGTGTGGAGGAGCTCCAGTCGACGTTCCGTCTCGTCGGTGTCGACAATCAGCTCGTAATCGATCGCGATCATCTTGGGTGGGCTGTCCTGTCGGACTCCATGCAGCTTCACCTCGACGCCCCGCAGATTGAATTTCAGCATCGGAGTTGCCCGCTCGATGCCCTTGATCATGCAGGCCGCCACGGCGGCGAGGAACAATTCGGCCGGATTGAAGGCGTCATCACGGCCCTTCACGTCGGTGTCGAGCGTGATCTCCGCCCGCTTTGTCGTGGCGAGGCTGCCATGATCGTCGATCCGGCGGGCTTGTACCGAATATTCCAGCATGGCCGCCTATTCCTTCTGCAAGGGCACCATCAGCACCGGGCGCCGCGCGATTTCGCAGACCCGGGAGGCTGTGCTGCCGATGATCTTGCCTGTGACCCAGTTCTGGCCGTGCTTGCCGACGATGATCAGCGAGTAACCCTCCTGGCCAGTCCGCGCGATGACTTCGGAAGGGTCACCCAGCGCAATCCGCGCTCGTGCTGTTCCTCCACCATCCTTGATTTGCTGGATAAGCTCCTGGTGCCTGCTTTCGGCTGCCCGTCGATCACCTGCGGTAGCATCCTGGGGGAGCACGGTCAGGCAGTCGATGTTCCCGGCTTTACCTGCCAGACGTACGGCGGCTTCTTCCGCTGATCTGGACTGCGCGGATAGGTCGGTCGCGAGCAAAATCCGCTCCAGTGCCCGGCTGCAGATTGCAGCGCATGTCTCGGCCTGTCCTGCCTGGGTTGGTTCGAGCCGCTCGATCAGGACCGGAATCTCGGACTTGCGGATGACCTCCTTTGCGACGCTCCCGAGAAAAATCTTGTAAAGAAAGTTGTGGCTGCGGGAGCCGACCACGACGAGATTCGCACCTTGTGACTGGGCCACCGCCAGCAATTCTTCCGCCGGAACACCGCTCGCGGTGACCGAGGTCGCGACCGTCAGCCCGGCCGCTCGGATCGGGGTGGCGGCCTTTTCGAGCCAGGCTCGATATTCATCCTCATGCCCATAGCCTGCGCCTTGCGCATAGCCGATCCGGATCACATGCGCGAGGACCACGGAGTCGATACCCCAGCGGCTGAGGTCAGGCAGACAGGACAGCAGCGATTCCTCCGCCGGGGAGAGATCGACGCCGACAAGGGCTCTTTTGAACATCTTTGTCTCCTCAATGCTTCGGTTCCGTCCCGGCAACCAGATATTCGGGCATGTCGTCGGCCGGCTTGGCCGCAAGCTCCTCGTCGGTCAGCCGTGCATAGATTTCGATCAGGGTGCCGTCGGGATCCTTGAGCCAAAGCTCGCGCAGTGGCGTACCCTTCCAGGTGGTCCGCGGCGGTTTCTCCACATGCGCCCCGAAGGCGACGGCGCGGGTGTAGGCATCGATGACCGCGGCCCGGTCGGCTACGCCGATGCCGAGGTGGTAGAGTGTGTCTTGGTGCCGTTCCTTGCCGTCAGAGACGAGCAGGACGAAATTGAGATTGAGGTCCGGTCGGATGAAAGTGGCGTAGCGGTGCGTCCATTCCTTGGGCCAGACGCCGAGCAGCCAAGCATAGAAGCGCACGCTGTCGGGCAGGCTGCCCACGCGGATGCTGCCATGAAACTCCTCGGACGGCGGGCCTTCGGGCACATCGAGGAGCGCTCCCAATACCTCGATACGGGCCTTGATCTGCTCGCGCGCTGTCCGGAATCGCGTTCGCATATCCTCCGGCGTCAGCGAGGGATCGTTCGATGTCGGGTCGGCAATCGGCCAATGCAACCGTCGCACACGGCCCGGAAGCACCGGACAGACTTCCTCGGCGCAAAGCGCGATGACGAGATCAATTCCGGTCGTATCGATCTTATCGACCGATTTCGCCCGCTGGCCCGAAATGTCGATGCCGATCTCGGCCATCGCTTCGATGGCATAAGGGTTGACGCGCGCGGGTTGCGAGCCAGCGCTCATGACCTCGATGCCGCCGCCGAGGATGTGGCGAGCGAGACCTTCCGCCATTTGGCTGCGGGCGGAGTTCGCGACGCAAAGAAACAGGACGCGTTTCATGGTCTGGTCTTTCATTTGGCGTGGCCCAGGGCCTTGCCGTTGCGCCGCACGGCGGCCCCGCGCTCGTACCAGGGCTTGCTCGCATTCACGATTTTCACGACCGACAGCATGACCGGGACTTCGATCAGCACGCCGACCACGGTCGCCAGCGCCGCGCCCGATGAAAAGCCGAACAGGCTGATCGCCGCCGCGACCGCGAGCTCGAAGAAGTTGCTGGCACCGATCAACGCCGACGGCGCGGCGACGCAGTGCGCCTCGCCGGTGGCGCGGTTCAGAAGATAGGCGAGGCCGGAGTTGAAATAGACCTGGATCAGGATCGGCACGGCGAGGAGCGCGATGATCAGTGGATGAGCGATGATCTGCTCCCCCTGGAAGCCGAACAGCAGCACCAAAGTGGTTAGCAAGGCGACGAGCGACACCGGCTGCAGCGTCCCGAGCAGGCGCTCGAACGCTCGCATGCCGCCGGAGGCGAGCCAACGCATGCGGACGATCTGAGCGATGACCACCGGGATGACGATGTAGAGGCCGACCGAAAGCATCAGCGTGTCCCAGGGCACCGTGATCGCCGAGATTCCAAGCAGCAGCCCCACGATCGGTGCGAAGGCAAACACCATGATGGTGTCATTCAGCGCGACCTGGCTGAGCGTGAAATGTGGCTCGCCGTCCGACAAGTTGCTCCACACGAATACCATCGCCGTGCAGGGCGCCGCCGCGAGCAGGATCAGGCCGGCGATATAGCTGTTGATCTGGTCCGCCGGTAGATGAGGCGCGAAAAGATGTCCAATGAAGAGCCACGCCAGCGCCGCCATCGAGAAGGGCTTAACCGCCCAGTTGATGAACAGCGTCACCCCGACGCCGCGCCAGTGCTCGCGCACCTTGCCGAGCGCGCCGAAGTTTATTTTCAGCAGCATCGGGATGATCATGAGCCAGATCAGAACCGCGACTGGCATGTTGACGCTGGCGACCTCCATGCCGCCGATCGCATGGAACACGCCGGGGAAGAACTGTCCGAGCGCGATACCGGCAACGATGCAGAGGGCGACCCAAAGTGTCAGAAAACGTTCAAAGCGCGACATTCCATTTTTCTTCCCTTACCAAACTAAGCTGCCGCGTGAACCTTCGGGTAAACGGTGGAAGTATATGGGGTGCCGGTGGGTACACGGCAACGGTATATGATTGGATATACCGTGGTACACCGTGACAGTATATGATTTCCGAGGGGAAAATATATACCGTCAGCGCTTTTATCTCTTCCCCCGATCCAAAGGAACCGCCCGGGTTCCATTGGATCGGGTGATGCTGCTCTAGGCGCTGGCCCCGGCCTCGGGCGGCAGATTCGATCGGCGGCGCTCGCGGATCAGTCGCTTCGCCGTCTCGACCGCCAGGGCGGCGTCGCGACAGTAGGCATCGGCCCCGATCGCCTCGGCGAAGGCCTCGTTCAAGGGCGCGCCGCCCACCATCACGATATAGTCATCCCGCAGGCCTTTTTCCTTGAGCGCCTCGATGACGGTCTTCATGTATGGCATGGTGGTCGTCAACAGGGCCGACATGCCGAGGATGTCGGCATCATGCTCCCGCAGCGCCGCCAAGTACTTGTCGACGTCATTGTTGGTGCCGAGATTGATGACCTCGAAGCCGGCGCCTTCCATCATCATGCCGACCAGGTTCTTGCCGATGTCATGGATGTCGCCCTTGACGGTGCCGACCACCATCTTGCCCACTCGCGGGGCACCGGTTTCGGCCAGGAGTGGTCTCAAGATCACCATGCCGGCCTTCATGGCATTGGCGGCGAGGAGCACCTCGGGTACGAACAGAATGCCGTCGCGGAAGTCCGCGCCGACGATCCGCATGGCCTCGACCAACGCCTTGGTCAGGACGTCATAGGGCGTCCAGCCGCGCTCGAGCAGAATGTTGGTGCCCTCTACGACCGCCACGCCGAGGCCGTCGTAGAGGTCTTCCTGCATCTGCTCCACGAGCTCATCATCGGCGAGCGAGCCGAGATCGAGCTGCTTCTCCTCCGTCATGGTCGTCCCTCTCCGTATTTGTTCTCCGTCATTCGATAGGTGGGCGGTCGGATTCCACCACCGCACACATCGCCACTGAACCGACTGGCCTCACCATCGGCCGCCCCGCGGCGTCATGACCGCGCTGGGAAGTCGAATGGGGAAGCGCTCGCGGATCCGTCGATCGGCCTCGAAGCTGATGTTCTGCGGGTAGTGGGACGACAGAATCTCGCGGGCGCGCTCATGGGCGCGCTGGCGGATGTCGAGCGCGCCCTTCTCCTCCCATTCGCTCGGCGTGGAACGGTCGGCGATGGTCGGGTAGAGATATTCGCTCTCCATCAGGTCCAGGGTCTGTTGGCTGCCGAGGAAATGGCCTGGCCCATCGACCGCTTGCTTGATGACGTCGTAAGACAGTGTCTCCTCGGTCACCTCGATGCCCCGGATCGCGCGCTGCACGCTGCCGAGCATGTCGTTGTCGATGACCATCGCCTCGAACGACGTGCCGAGCAGGCTGCCCACCATCCCGGCCGACTCGGACACCAGATTCGCGCCCGCCAACCCGGCCAGCGCCGTGGTCAGGCCTTTTTCATAGCCCGCCTGGGCATCGGGAACCTTGGAATCGGTCATGCCGGCGCCCACGCTGCACGGCAGGTCGTAGAACTTGGCCATCTGGGCCGCGGCGGCGGTCAGCACGGCCTCCTCGCCGCCGCCGCCCGTGAACGCTCCCGTGCGCAGGTCCGAAACGAACGGCCAGTTGCCGAAGATCATCGGATGTCCGGGGCGGACAAAGTTGACCATCAGCAACGCGGCGATCGTCTCGGCCGTGTTCTGAACCAACGCTCCGGCCAGGGCCGCGGGCGCCGTCGCTCCGGCCTGCGAGGCGATGACCGCCGTCGTTGGAATCCCTCGCCGCGCCGCGGCGATGATCAGCCCGCTGTTGTCGTCGCCATAGCTCAGGGGCGAGACGATCGGGCAGCCGCCGACGGTGCAAAAGGGGTTCCTGAGGTAGGCGCCCTCGCGACCGAGGATCGTGTCGCAGAGGGCGACGATCGCGTCGAGGTATTCGGGCTTGAGGACGCTCAATCCGGAGGTCTTCGCCGTACCGGCGAGCATCGCATAGGTGCGGTTGATCGCGAACTCGAACAGGTCGGGCAGTTCCGTGGGGACCAGGATGGCGCCGAAGCGGTGGATGTGCTCCAGTCCATCGGCGAGGCGTGCCATGTTGTAGATGTCGAGGAGCGTCGAGGGGCGGAACCGCCCGGTCTGGAAGTCGAGGACCGAGATGGCTTCGCCCCCGACCGTGAAATGGACGCGGGTCCCGCTGAGGTCGACGTCGTATTTGGGGTTCAGGGCGCGGATCGTGAAGTTGCGGGCCGCCCCGGCGATCACGTCCTCGACCAGCGCGCGTGGAAAATGAATCCGGCCGCGGTCGTCGAGGGGGCAACCCCTGGCCTTCGCCGCCTCGACCAGGATCGGCAGCGCCCCGGCCATACCGATGGTCTCGAGCACGTCGAGCACGGTGGCATGGATCCGCTCCATGTCGCGCTCGCCGAGCGGTCGATAAGTGCCCCCCATGATGCCTGGGTGAACGGCGAGCTTGCGCGGACCCGCGCCGCGAAACGCCAGCCGGGCCTTGTGGCCTCCGACGCGACGCAACGGCGATGCCTCGTGCTGTACCGCCTGAGCCATGTCACACCTCCATGACTGGCTCCAAGGAGGGCCGGCTCCGGCGCGGCGCGCCATGATCTAGATCATCGCCGCGACCGTAACGACCGGCGTCGCGGCGCCTCGGTGCTCGGCCGTCGGTGTCGGGCTCGAAGAGGTTGCCGTATCAGCGTGCCATCGCGGCGATGCGATGTTGCTCCAATACCCAACCCCCAGCCACAACCGCGGGTATCATCGCTCGTAGTGCAGGCGGAGGTAGCTCAAGGCCTCGGCGACGTGGGCGCGGCGGACGGCGTCCTTGTCGTCGAGGTCGGCCAGTGTCCGGGCAACGCTCGGCACCCCGTGATAGCCGCGCGCCGAGAGCCCGAGCTTCTCGGTGGCGCGGGAACGCAAGCTCACGCCGTCGCCGTCGTCTTCCGTGCTGGTCCGAAGCGCGGGGTCGCCCGTCCGTCACTCCTCCGCGGGCGCTACGTCGAGCCCCGCCTTGCGCAAGCCGTCCATGAGGGATTCGACCAGTTCGTCCGGCACCCGGCGCTTGACGAACCAGGCGCGCGGATCGTCGGCGAATCCGGGCTGGATCTCCAGGATATGGTCGAGCGTGGCTCTTGCCTTCTCCGCTTCCCCGAGCTGGCCGTAGACGGCGGCCAATCCCGCCTGCACTCCCGGATTCTCCGGTATGTTGATCTTGAGTCCTTCGGTCAGGGCTTCACGGTATTCGCCATTCCGATAATGATCCAGCAGGAACGCGAAGAAAAACCATCTCGGATGAAGTGGATTGAGGATCATGGCCTTTCGCATGAGCGCCATTCCCCGCTCCCAATTACCAGAATACGCCATCCACAGCCCGAGGTCCGCGATCACCGAGGCATTGTTCGGATTGAGAGCGATTGCGTGCTCGGCCAAAGCATAGAACGAATTAAGATCCTTTTCATTCATGTAGTTGATGATCGCCAACGCATAGTAACCATTCTGATTTTGATTATCGAGATCGATCGCCCGTTGGGCCGCGGCGAGCGCACGTGCGAGCGGTTCCGGGCGAAGATTGTAAGCATATTTGTACTCCTCGGTGTACACCGTCGCCAGACTGGACCACGCCAGGGAATAGTTGGGATCGAGCTTCACCGCGCGCTCGAGACAGTCCCGCGCTCGCAAGTGCGCGTCGGGCGAGAAACTTTCATAGAACAAGGGAAGGAGGAGTACGCACTCATAGGCCTCCAAGCTGTCGGTTCTCTTTTCCCGCAACTCCAGCATCTGCGATTTCCACAGCGGAGCTGCGGAGGAACCGAGGGCTCCAGCGACGCGTTCGGTGATCTCGTCCTGCACCGCGAAGACTTCGGCCGCCGTGAGGTCCCGATCGTACGTCTCGGACCACAAATGCGTGCCGTCCTCGGCGTCGAGCAGCTGCACGGTGACGCGCAGGTGATCCTGTGAGCGCCGGACGCTGCCTTCCACGACATAGCGCACGGCGAGTTTGCGTCCGATCTCCCGCACGTCGATGTTGCCGCCCCTGAACTGGAAGGTCGAGTTGCGTGCGATCACGCGCAGGTCGGAAAACCTGGAAAGCGCGCTGATGATGTCATCGGTCAATCCGTCGCTGAAATACGCGTCGCCCGCATCGTCGCTCAGATTGGTGAACGGGAGCACGGCGATCGACGGGCCGCTCGGCAGAGCGAGGATGGGATCCTCGGGCGGCCCCGGTTCAGGTCCCCTCGGCTCGCGTGTCCCATACCACCCGAGCGCGCCGGCGATGGCGACGAGCGCGACCAGCCCGCCGATCATCGCGCGCCGCCTCGGCCGAGGGGTACTCGGCCCGCGCCGAAGTGGGGGCGCGCCGTCGACGAGTACGCGATAGACGCGCACCGGCCGGGCGATGTTCTTCACCTCGTGCTCGCCCAGGTCTTCGAGCCGAAGCTGCAACCGGTCGCGGATCTGATCGCGGGCGGCGCGCGACAGGAGAATCCCGCGCGGCTCCGCCAGGGCTTCGAGGCGCGCCGCGACGTTGACACCGTCGCCGTAAATATCGTCGCCCTCCAGAATGACATCGCCGAGATTGACGCCGATGCGGAGTTCGAGCCGTCGATCGGGAGGAATCCCGGCATTGCGCCGTGCCATCTCGGACTGGATTTCCACGGCGCACGTTACCGCCTCGACGACGCTCGCGAACTCGGCCAGGAACCCATCCCCGGTCGTTTTGACCAGCCGTCCGCGGTGAGCCGCCAGCTTGGGTTCGATCACGTCCTTCTGGTGGGACTTCAGCGCAACCAGCGTTCCGGTTTCGTCCAGGCCCATGAGCCGGCTGTATCCGGCGACATCGGCGGCCAGGATTGCGGCGAGCTTGCGGTCCATCGCGCCTCGGCCGGTTTCATGCCAGATGCGGCCATCCTACACCAAGGGGGCTGCGGCCGCGGTGGGCGCCAACGATTCGAGCCCCTGGGGCGGCCGGCTGTCCGGCATGGCGAGCTTCATCGCTCGTACGCGATGCGCCGGTAGCTGAGCGCCTCGGCGACGCAGGCGCTGCGGAGGCTCTAGCTTGCCATCGGCCTCGGCGTGGGGGCCGAAAGCCCCAATCAACAGCGGCGCCAAGTCGTCAGACGACCGAGGCCCCGACCGACGGCTCATTGGATGTCCACCGCATGGAGCATGAATTGAACCCGCGGTTTCAAAGCCGATGGTAAGCTCAAGCGCGTCACGTGCTTGCAGCGATCAGATCCGATTTGTGAGGCGCCGGAACCGGACATGCCCAAGCTCGCCGCCAATCTCAGCATGCTGTTCAACGAGGTGGACTTTCTCGATCGGTTCGAGGCCGCGGCCCGGGTGGGATTTGAAGCCGTCGAGTTCCTGTTTCCGTACGCCTTCCCTGCCGACGATCTGCGCGCACGGTTGGAGCGTCATCGCGTCGCGCAGGTTCTGTTCAACGCGCCTCCGGGCGACTGGTCCCGTGATGATCGAGGCCTCGCCATCCACCCCGCTCGCCAAGCGGAGTTCAATGCGAGCATCGCCGTCGCGCTCGACTACGCTCGTGCGCTCGGATGCCCGAGGCTGCATGTCATGGCCGGCATCCTTGCGCCGGATCTCGACCGGCGGAGCGCCGAGGATACCTACGTCGCGAACCTGCGCCACGCCGCCGACATGGCCGCGCCCCATGGCGTGCGCTGCCTGATCGAGCCGCTCAACACGCGCGACATGCCAGGCTACTTCCTGACCGACGCCGACGATGCGCGCAGGATCATCGAGCGGGTCGGCCGAGACAACGTGCTCCTTCAGCTTGATCTCTACCACCGCCAGATCATGCGCGGCGATCTGGCGGAGGCGATCAAGGCCTTCCTTCCCATCACGGGTCATATCCAGATCGCGGGCGTGCCGGGCCGCAATGAACCGAACGTGGGCGAGATCAACTTTCCGTTCCTCTTCGATCTGCTGGACGAACTTGGCTACGATGGCTGGGTCGGCTGCGAGTACAGGCCGCGCGGCGCGACGGTCGAAGGCCTTGGCTGGGCACGGCCCTGGAGAATTGTCGCCTGACCGTGGCCCAGTGGGGGTATCGCGTTGAGAGTCGTCATCACGGGAGGCGCGGGATTCCTTGGTCGACGGCTCGCCGCCCGGTTGCTCGACAGAGGCACGCTGCCCGATCCGAAGACGGGCCTGGATGCCGCCATCACCGAAGTGGTTCTGTTCGACGCCATCGAGCCTGAACCGATCGTCGGCGCCAATGGACGCGTGCGCGCGATCGTCGGCGACATCGCTGATCGCGCCTCGGTCCGCCAGGCCATCGGCGAGGCCGCCGCCGTCTTCCACTTGGCCGCGGTGGTAAGCGCGGCCGCCGAGGCGGACTTCGATCTGGGCTTGAGGGTCAATCTGGACGGTGTCATCGCCGTGCTGGAGGCCTGCCGCGCGTGCACGGTGCCGCCGCGATTCGTCTTCACGAGCTCGATCGCCGTCTACGGCGGGGCCCTGCCACAAGCGATCGGAGACGAGACGTCGGCGACGCCGCAATCCTCGTATGGAACACAGAAGGCGATCGGCGAACTGCTTGTGAACGACTACAGCCGCAAGGGATTCGTCGATGGCCGAGCCATACGCCTGCCGACCGTCGTGGTCCGTCCAGGCAAGCCGAACATGGCGGCGTCCGGGTTCGCCAGCAGCATCATACGAGAGCCCTTGGCGGGCACGGAGGCCGTCTGTCCGGTCGACCGCTCGACCCGCGTGTGGATCCTGTCGCCCCGCGGCGCCGTCGCGTCGCTCGTCCACGCCTGCGTTGTCCCGACCGAGGCCTGGGGCACGAACCGAACCGTCATGCTGCCGGGGATCGAGGTCAGCGTCGGCGGCATGATCGACGCCTTGCAGCGCATCGCCGGCCGGTCCGTGGCGCGGCGCATCCGCTGGCAGCCCGATGCGAAAATCGCCCGCATCGTCGAAAGTTGGCCGCACCGCTTCGGGCTGGAGCGGGCCGTCCGAATGGGCTTCTCGGCGGACACCGACATCGACGCGATCATCAAGTCCCACATCGAGGACGAACTCGGCGGGCGGTTCGCCGCCTGATCGCCGCGTTAGAGCAGCACCCGGTCGAATGGAATCGCCACGGGCGATCCATCGACCGGGCAAACCTGCTCTAATTCATTGAATCTAGAGCAACTTTAACCGATCAAATGAAACCAGGATGGTTCCTTTTGATCGGATGTTGCTCTACGAGGCCGGGAAACGCCCGCGCAGCTCGGCGACCTGCTCGGGCGTGAGCCAGCGCGTGCGTTCCCGCCGCAGCAGGAGAAAGAGCTTGGCCGTTTCCTCGAGCTCCTCGATGGCATTGGCGGCGGCATCGAGCGATGGCCCGGCGACGACGGGGCCGTGATTGGCGAGCAGCACGGCCGCGTGCTTGCCCGCCAGGGCGCCGACCGCCTCGGCGAGCCTGGAATCGCCCGGCGCGAAATAGGGCACCAGGGGAAGGCTGCCGACGCGCATGACGTAGTACGCGGTGATCGGCGGCAGCACGTCGTTTGAGTCGATGTCGGCCAGGCACGACACGGCCACCGAATGGGTGGCGTGCAAGTGAATGATAGCCCGGGCCGCGCCGCGCTTCGCGTACATCGCCATATGGAGAAACGACTCCTTGGTCGGCGCGTCGCCATCCATGTGGCGCCCCGTATCGTCGAGCCTGGCGAGCCGCGCGGGATCGAGGCGGTCGAGCGCCACGTTCGTCGGCGTCATGAGCCAGCCGTCGTCGATGCGAACACTGATGTTGCCGGAGCTGCCGAAGGTAAGCCCGCGCTCGAACAGCGAACGGCCGAGCCGGCAGATCCCCTCGCGGTCCGCGATCACGGACACGACAGCACCCGGAACGCCTTGGCGAAGAAATCCGGCGCCCCGAAATTGCCGGACTTGAGGGCGAGCAAGAGCTCGGGCGCCCCCGTGCTCGCCGTCCACGGCACGCCGGGGTCGATCTGCGGTCCGATCCGCAGGGCCTTGATGCCGAGCCTCCGGACGACGGCGCCGGCGGTTTCGCCGCCGGCCACGACGAGCCGCCGCACCCCGGCGTCCACCAGGCGCTGGGCGATCTCGGCGAGGGCCCCTTCGACCATGGCCCCGGCGTGATCCCGTCCCAGCGCCGCCTGCGCATCGGCGACCTGATCGGGCGGCGCGCTCGCGTAGACCAGCACGGGCCCATCGCGGAGACGGGTGACGGCGTTATCGGCGGCATCCCGCGCGGCCTGCTGCCCCGCTGCCAGGGCCTTCACATCGACCTTGATGGCAGGATGATCCCGCTCGAAGCACGCGATCTGACCGAGCGTCGCCGCCGAGCAGCTCCCGGCGACGATGGCCTCGTGACCGACCACGTGGGGGAGGGCGTCGGCCCCTTCGCCGTCGATCAATCCGGCGCGGCGAAAATTCTCCGGCAAGCCGAGCGCGATCCCCGACCCGCCGACCAGAAGCGGCTGATCCGCGCAGGCGCTCCCGAGGTCCAGCAAGTGCCGGTCTTCGAGCACGTCGACGACGGCGTAGGTCACCCCGTCGGCGCGCAGCCTTACCAGGGCCGCCGCGATCGCGCCCGCGCCGTGCCGGACGTCGCCATAGAAAACGAGCCCCACCTTGTTCCGCGTTTGGCGTCCCAGGACGCGCACCAGATCGGCATCCTTCATGGGCGTCAGGGGATGATCCCGCATGGGGGATTCGGACAGCAGCCGATCGCCCACGAAGAGATGGCCGTTGAACACGGTCCTGCGGTTCTCGGGGAACGCTGGGCAGACGACCGCAAAGTTCGCGCCCAGTTCCGCGAGGAGCGCGTCGGCGACCGGGCCGATGTTGCCGCGATCGGTCGAGTCGAAAGTCGAGCAGATCTTGAAGACGATCTGGCGTGCGCCAGCGGCTCGCAGGACGGCGAGCGCGGCCTTCGACTGCGCGACCGCGTCCGCGGGTTCGATCGTCCGCGACTTGAGCGCCACGACCATGGCAGTGGCGCCGTGCGCGTCTGTCCCCTCCTCCGGAACGCCGATCGTCAGGATCGTCCCCATGCCGCGACGGACCAGCGTGTTGGCAAGGTCCGTGGCGCCCGTCAGATCATCCGCGATGCACCCGAGCAGGAGGCCGCTCATGCCATGCGCCGCATCAACCGGGGCCGATGCGCGCGACCGCGTAGGCGCCGAGCGTGACGGTGCCGGACCGCACTGCCGTCATGGCCGTTTGACGAAGCGGAGCGTGACGAGCGCCAACGCCGTCGAGCCGGCAAGCAGGAGTGTCACGAGCGCGTTGATGTCCGGCGTGAAGCCGAGCCGCATCATCGCCCACAGGCGCATCGGCAGGGTGTTCTTGGTGCCGGTCACCAGCAGGGTGATGAGCGTCTCGTCGAAGGACAGCGCGAACGCCAGGATGGCCGCGGCGGCGAGCGCCGTCAGGAGATGGGGCGCCAACACGTAGCGGAAGGTCTGCCAGCGGCTGGCGCCGAGGTCGAGCGAGGCCTCGACCAGGCTGCGGCTCAAGCCCTGCAGCCGCGTCAGCACGACTCGGTAGACGAGCGCCAGGACGAACACGGTGTGCCCGATCACGACGGTGGCGAGCGAGCGCTCCAGCTCGATCTGGCGAAAGAAGATCAGCAGCGACAGCCCGGTTATGATCGGCGGCATGAGGAACGGCAGAAACACGACGAACTGCATGAGCTCGCGCAGGCGAGACCGGCCACCGTGGAAGTAGAAGGCGAGCAGGGTCCCGACAACGAGCGAGAGCGCCACGGCCGAGCCGCCAACGACGAGAGTGTTGAGGACGGCGTCGATGATCCCCTGATTGTGGGGCAGTGCCGCGTAGGCGTCGAACGAGAAGCTGTCCCACCTCACCTGGTTGTGCTCGAGCCGGAAGAACGAAAAGAAGATGGCGACGGCGAGCGGCCCGTAGAGCAGGACAAGGACGAAGCCCGCCACGGCGATCAGCGCGGCCATGACCGGCCAGCTCACCCGGATCATGGCGGGTGCCGCGGTCGCACCACGCGGCCGGTCCACGACATCAGGGCGACGACGACCACGAGCAGGACGACGGAAAGCGCCGCGCCGAACGGCCAATTGAAGGCGAAGCCGAACTGGCTGTAGATGATGCGGCCGAAGGTGAAGCCGCTGGTGCCGCCGACCATCTGCGGGGTCACGAAGTCGCCCAGCGCCAGCACGAAGGTGAACGAGGCGCCGACCACCGTCCCCTGGCGGCTCAGGGGCCAGACGACGGTGCGGAACGTCTGCCATGTGGAGGCGCCCAGGTCGGCGGAGGCATCCAGGATGTTGCCGGGTATCCGCTCCAGGGCGACGAAGATCGGCAGGATGGCGAACGGCAGCAGGATCACGGCGAGCGTCAGCATGACCGCGTTCAGGTTGAAGATGAGGAACGTGAGCGGCTCATCGATGACGCCGAGGGAGAGCAGGATGCGGTTGAGAAAGCCGTTGCCGCCGAGGATGCCGCGGATCGCATAGATCTTGATGATGTAGCTCATGAGCAGCGGCACCACGAACGCGAGGGCCATGGCGTAGCGCCGCCGGCCCTGGAGGCTCGCGAGCAAGTAGGCGACGGGATAGCCGAGCGCCACGGTGATCGCGGCGACCCCGAGGCAGAGTGCGCAGGTCTTGAGGAACACCGGCAGGAACGCCGGATCGGTGAAGAAGCGGGCATAATTGCGCACCGTCAGCGACGGCACGATCAGCCCGTCCTCGACGTAGAAGAAGCTCTGCACCAGGAACAGCGCCAAGGGGACGAGGATGAACAGGGTGGGGAGCCCTAGAGCGAGGGCGCCGAGCAGCCGACGCGAACCTGCTTCCACCAGACTTGCCGCCGTGCCCGGGGCGCCCGCCGTCACGCCGGGACGAGATGGCATTCCCGCTCGCTCCAGCCGATCTCGGTGTCGCTTCCGGGCGCGAGCGCCACGCCGGCGGCGCGGCTCGTGAGCTTCACCATGAAGACGAGGTCGGGCCGCTCGAGGGCACGCACCTGGACGTGCGAGACCGGCCCGACGAAGCTGACCTCCTCGATCCGCACGCGGATCCGGTTGGCGAGGCTTGGATCGATCTCGCCGATCTGCAACGCCTCGGGGCGGACGACGAGCTTGCCCCGCCCGCCGATCGGCACGGCAGCCGACGCGGCCCGGCCGTCGAGGGCGAGAGCGAAGGTTCCGACCGGCGTCTCGACGCGACCGCGACGGTCATGGAGGGCCTTGACCGTGGCGTCCAGCACGTTGTTGTCGCCGAAGAACCGGGCGACGTATTCGCTCGTCGGACGGTAGTAGACGTCCTGCGGCGTGCCGACCTGGACGATCCGTCCCTCGCTCATGACGCAGATGCGGTCGGCGATGGTCACCGCCTCCTCCTGGTCATGGGTGATGAACAGGAAGGTGGTGCGGATCTCGCGTTGCAGGCGCTTGAGGAAGCGCTGCATCTGCCGCCTGAGCTCGGCGTCGAGCGCCCCCAGCGGCTCGTCGAGGAGGATGAGGCGCGGGCGGCAGATGATGGCACGGGCGAGCGCCACGCGCTGCTGCTGGCCGCCCGAGAGTTGCGCGGGGTAGCGGGCGGCGAAGTCCTCGAGGGCGACGAGCCGGAGCGTCTCCCGCACCCGCGCGCGGATTTCGGCCTTCCTGGCCCCGCGGACCATGAGCCCGTAGCCGACGTTGTCGGCCACGGTCATGTGCGGGAACAGGGCGTAGTCCTGGAACACGGTGTTGAACGGGCGCCGATTGATGGGCACCGCGGCGATATCGGCGCCGTCGAGCAGGACGGCGCCCGCGGTGGGCTCGATGAAGCCGCCGATGAGGCGCAGGACGGTCGTCTTGCCCGAGCCGCTGGGGCCCAGCAGAGTCATGAACTCGCCGTCCTCGATGCCGAGGTTGATCCCGTGCAAGACCTCGACGTCGCCGTACCGCTTCACCACATCCTTGAGCTCGAGCAAAACCTTGCGCGGCTCCGTCATGCGGTGCGGCACCTCTGCAAAGTGCTGCCGCCAGAAGCCCACGGCTTCCGGCGGTCAGCCACGGGCGATGGCGGTCAAGGCGCGGCCTTGACCTCGTTCCACAGATCGGCCCGCTTGGTCGGGTCCTCGACCGTCTCGAGCCAGACGAGCTTGTCGTTCTCGCCGGCGCTCGGGAACGGCGCCGCGGTGTTGCCGAAGCCCGTGCGCTGCGAGAGCTGCTCGCCGATTTTCTCTTGCAGGACGAAGTTGACCCAGGACTCAGCCAGCTCCTTGTCGCGCACCCCGCTCGTCATGGCCCAGGTGTCGAGCCAGGCGAGCGCGCCGTCCTGCGGGTTGACATAGGCGATGGGTGCACCCGCGTCCTGCATCATCTTCACCTGCTGCTGCCCGTAGTTGGCGAAGATCAGCGCGACGTCGTTCTGCTGGAAAAGCTGCAGCGCCTCGTCGGCCGTGGTGTAGAAGCTCAGCAGGTTTTTCTTGAACGCGACAAGCTTGTCCTTGACCTGCTGCATCTCTGCGTCGCTGAGATGAAACGGGTCGGCGATGCCGAGGCTCAAGGCCGTCACCGAGAAGTTGTGCTCGCCATTGTCATAGCCGAGGACCTTGCCCTGGTACTGCGGGTCCCACAGCACGTTCCACGAGGTCGGCGCCTCCTTCACCTTGTCGGTGTCGTAAATGATCCCGATCGAGTCGAAGGCGTACGGGATGGCGTGGACCTGGCCATCGCGCATCACGCCGGTGACCTGGGTCAGGTCGCGGAAACGGGGCAGGGTGGCCTGCTGGTTGGGCACCTTGTCGAGGTCATAGGGCGTCGTCAGCCCGAGGTCGATGTAGCGCTGGAGCTGGGCGGTGTTGACCGCGAACAGGTCGAAGTCCTTGCCCTCGCTGCCCTTGATCTTGGCCCAGA
>JBBDQV010000191.1:0-17488 GCA_040905845.1 Alphaproteobacteria bacterium
CCGAGAGGCTGTCATTCTCCAAGCCACCGTCGAGGTCGTCATCACCTGCGCCGCCGATCAGCGTGTCGGAGCCGGCGTCGCCAAACAGGCTGTCATTCTCCAAGCCACCGTCGAGGTCGTCATCACCTGCGCCGCCCGTGAGCGTGTCTGAACCGGCGTCGCCGAACAGGCTGTCGTTCTCGGAGCCACCGTCCAGATCATCATCGCCAACGCCGCCGATCAGCGTGTCCGCGCCGGCATCACCCGAAAGGTTGTCGTTCTCGACGCCGCCGTCGAGGTTGTCATCGCCGTCACCGCCGGCCAGCGTGTCGTCACCACCCGCGCCGTCGAGCACGTCGTCGCCGCCATTGCCCGCGAGCGAGTTGGCGCCCGCGTTGCCGACCATCGACTCGTTGTCGGCTGCGCCGATCGCGTCGATTCCATCGCTCCCGGTCAGCGAGATCACCTCGATTCCGCCGCCGCTCGTGAACGTCACCGCGCTCAGCACCGTGTCCGCGCCGCCGCCCGCGAACTCCGTCACCACATCGCCCGCGCTGTCGACAAGGAAGCGGTCATCGCCGGCGCCACCGATCTGCGTGTCGATGCCCGCGCCGCCATCGAGCGTGTCGTTGCCAGCGCCACCCTCGAGGGTGTCCGCGCCGGCGTCGCCCGACAGGTCGTCGTTCTCGGTGCCGCCGTTGAGCTCGTCATCGCCGTTACCGCCGGCCAGGATGTCCGCACCAGCCTCGCCGAACAGGCTGTCGCCTTCGGCGCCGCCGTCGAGATCATCGTCCCCGGCGCCGCCGATCAGCGTGTCAGCACCGCCGACGCCCACCAGAAGGTTGGCGCCGGCGTTGCCGATGATGGTGTCGCCGGCGCCGCCGCCGAGAACGTTTTCGACGTTCACGATCGTGTCGGAGCCGCCCGGTCCGCCGGTCACGGTCCCGGCCGTGAGATCGACCTCGAACGGCGTCGCGGCCGAGGAAAGGTCGATCAGGTCCGTCCCGGCGCCGCCATCGAGCGTGTCACTGCCGGCGCCGACCAAGAATACGTCGTTGCCGGCCTCACCCTCGATCGTGTCGTCACCGGCATCGCCCGCCAGGCGATCATCGCCCGCGCCGCCGAGGATGTGATCGTCGCCACCGCCGCCGAACACGGTGTCGTCCCCCGCCAGGGCCAGGATCGTCTCGACCGCCGGGCTCCCCGCCAGGACGTCGTTGCCGGCGGTCCCGACGATCGTGTTTGACGGAGGCTCGCCGCCGCCGGCCGGTGGTTCCTCCGGCGCCGCCACGACCAAGATGGGCTCGTCGACCCTGACGCGTCCCGTAGCCGGCAAGGCGCCGGTCGTCGAGGCCGACGGAAGCACGAAGCTCGAGGGGGCCGGGCCCGGGATCGTCGACGGCCCGAGGAAGGCCGTCGCGATGGGAATGAAGCCTTCGACCGGAGCCGGGGGCGGGATTGCGTCGCTGTTGCCCGTCTCGCCCGCGCCGGTCGCCACGGCGCTCAGCGCCGCCGTGAGCTCATCGAGGCCCGACGCCTCGGTTCCAGCCACTTGGCCGGGCCGCTCGACCAGGCGATCCAACGCGAATTCGAGCAGCGAGCCGAAGCGGCGCAGCACGTCGAGGGGGTCGACCGAGAGCAACGTGACCGGGCCGAGCGAGCCCGGCATGACCAGGGCCGCCGTCGTGGCGTCCACGAGCTCGAGCCCGGCTTCGCGCGTCAGCACCGCGACGATCCCCTCGCCGGACAGGCGCCCGACGAACGTCTGCCCGTCCACGGGCCGCACGGCCACGACGATCACGCCTTCCGGGGCCTGGACGATCGCGCGCGGAGTCGCGAACGCGACCGGCGCATCGACGCCGCTCGCGGGCTCCGCGACGACGAAGGTGCCGACCTCGCAGGTGAACGCGATCGCCGGGAGACCGGAGGCGCCGCGGTCCGCGAGCACGACGGCCGAACGTTCGCCGAGCGCGACCGTCACGCCGTCGGCCAGAACGACGCCCGCGGCGCCGTCGGCCTCGGTGCGCACGGCATCGCCGGCGCGGAGCGCCGCGCCATCGGCCGCCGGCTCCGAATCCCCGTTCGTACGCACGACGACGGCGTTCTCGGCGTGGACCAGCGTGGCGACGACCGGGCCGGGCGTCGTCGCCTCGGCGGGCCGACCGCCGAGATCTTCGCGCTCGCCGCGCGGCATCAACGTTTGACCGGTTTCGTCCGCCATCGCTTGGGCTTTGTTCGTCCGGGACAATCGTCAGCCGAGGCCGACGATCCAGCCTATCCGGGCATCCCGCATGGCTCGAATCAAGCAAGAGCCACGCCAGGTACCCATCAAATCATTGTTAATAATAGATTAACCGGGTCTTGTCCGTGACCGTGATCACTTCACCTCGCGCTTGACGGAGCGACGCCGCTTGACGAGGCTGATTTGCGCCCTATTCCGCTCCCGCGAGGCACTTTGATGTCCCTGCACTTTGCCACCGCCGAGTTCGATCGCCGCAAGGCGCAGGCTCTCGCCGCCATGGCCGAAGCGGGCCTGGACGCCCTGCTCATGTTCAAGCAGGAGAGCATGTTCTACCTCAGCGGGTACGACAGCTTCGGGTTTGTCTACTTCCAGTGCCTGGTGCTCGACCGCGCCGGGCACTTGACCCTGCTGACCCGGGCGCCGGACCTGCGTCAGGCCCAGCACACCTCGATCCTCGACGACATCCGGATCTGGGTCGACCGCGCGGGCGCGACGCCCGCCGAGGACCTCAAGGCGATCCTCGCCGAGCGGCGGCTCGGCGGCAAACGGCTCGGCATCGAGCTCGAGGCCTACGGCTTGACCGGGCGGAGCTACCGCATGGTCGAGGCGGCGCTCAATGGCTTCTGCGCGCTCGAGGACGCCTCGAACCTGGTCGACCGCCTGCGCGTGGTGAAGAGCCCGGCCGAGCTCGGCTATGTCCGCCGCGCCGCCGCGCTCGCCGATGACTCGTGGGACGCGGCGCTCGCGACGACCGCGCCGGGCGCCTTCGAAGCCGACATCCTGGCGGCGATGCAAACCGCCGTGCTCGAGGGCGACGGCGATCTGCCGGCCAACGACCCGATCATCGGCTCGGGTCGGGGCGCGTTGCTGTGCCGCTATTTCACCGGGCGACGGCGACTCGACGCCGAGGACCAGCTCATGCTCGAGTTCGCCGGCAGCTTCCGGCACTACCACGCCGCGATGATGCGAACGATTTGCGTCGGCCGAGCCTCGGACCGCCACAAGGCCCTGCACGCGGCGTGCGTCGAGGCGCTCGAGGCGTGCGAGGCGGCGCTCCGGCCGGGCCGGCCGATGGGCGAGGTGTTCGACGCCCACGCCAGCGTCATGGACGCACGCGGCCTGGCGGCGCACCGGCTGAACGCGTGCGGCTACAGCATGGGCGCCACTTTCGCGCCCAACTGGATGGACTGGCCCATGTTCTTCCATGGCAACCCCTTGTTGGCCGAGCCTGACATGACGTTCTTCCTGCACATGATCCTGATGGACAGCGACAGCGGCACGGCCATGGCGCTCGGCCACGGCGTGCGCGTCACGGACAAGGGCTGCGAGCGGCTTTCGCGCTCCAACCTCGACCTCGTCGTGGCGTAGGTAGGCTGCACGGTGACGCGCCGCCAACCGCGCTTGCTGGCAGCCTGACCGGCGGGAGGGGCCCGGTCGCGCGGCATCTCTGGCCCACTTCCCGACCCGGTTGAAACATTAGGGATGATTTCGCGACTCAACGGGACCGAGCAATAACCTCTCCTTGCGGATAGGCTTGGTCTTCCTTGTAGAGAATCATGTGGCTAGGGAGCTTGATTGCTTGCCACCCCGCCGGCAATTGAGCAACGATGTGCTCTATCAATGTACGAGCGGTCCAAAGTCTCTCTGTTTCAAATACTATTGCTGTTCTGGAAAGATCAAAATGGGGAGTCTTTGGCTTGGTTTCTATTTGTTCAAAACGAAGTAGGAATGGCAGGGCATCCTTAAGTGAATTAAGAATATCCGAAGCTGATTTTTCGCTCACTAGAGAAAAACTTAACGGTAAGTCTATATCTATAGGAAACACGATATCGAAATGATTTTTCTTATATGTTGTCCTGTCTCGCTTTTTACCAGGATCATTCGATCCAAATCCGCTTCCATTCCACCGAACTACAGGAGTACCGCCATAATTCTTGAGCAATTGTTTCTCAAGATCGATGGCGGTGAATACATAAATTCGAACCGCCTTGAACGTGACGCGGGCTGGGTCTAAGCCTCTCCTCATTTGTATCTTACGTGAGTGCCGCTCCAACCGTTTTCGAAGTCCAGCCTTAGCGTCGGTCTTGCCAATGTAGATCAAGTCATTATCAAGGAGGAGCTGGTAGACTCCCTGAACCTCCGGAATCCCGACCAGATTTGCTGGCGCTAGCGAGGCTCCACTCATCTTATTTAATGTTTTGATCAGGCGCGCCAGCAGGGCTTCTGGAAGGTCGAACTCGAACTCGACGTAACCCGGAGTCATGCCGCGGCTGCCGCGACTCCACACGAGTCCAACTGCCTGCGAATGTCACGTGCCAAGAGTTCGACCAACGTCACGGGAGCCGCGTTCCCCAATTGTCGCATGGTCTCGGTCCATGTGCCGTGGAACAGGAAGTCGTCCGGAAACGTCTGAAGTCGGGCGCTTTCACGGACCGTGAAGTAGCGGACACGTCCGTCTGGACGCACGAGCATGTTCTCACCGCCGGGAACGCCGTGAACGCCAGCCTTGAGAGTCTTAGCGGGTTCGTCCAGTGGGCTACCGGAGTGTCCTGGGTACGTGCGGGCCCCAGGCTGAAGTTTGTGGTTGCGATATGCGAGAGAACCCCGAAGACCGAGTTCTGGATCTGGCAAGTCATGAATGGCGTCACGCACCGTGCGCCATGGGGCCGTATCTGGCTTGGCGCGCAACTGTATGGAACGACGATTCAAACGTTCAGAGATCAGCCTCTTCGCGTGTGGAACTTGGTGCCGTTTCCAATAATCGCCGGATTGGCCTTGCTCCCAGAGCAGCGCGTCGTGTGAGTGCGTCGCGGTCGGAAACGACCATTCAATACCGAGGTCACGGCGGAATCCGACGAAGAACACCCGATCCCGGCGTTGCGGAACGCCGTAGTCGGCCGCGTCGAGAATTTCGACCAAGAGCTTGTATTGGAGTCCGCCGTACGGAACCGACGAATGATGACGTTCAAGCCGGCGCAGGTGTTCCAGCCAGCTCTCGTCTTCGCGACACTCCAACTCTGGATAAGAAAGTTGGAGCTTCACATATTCCAGATAGCTTGCGAACGCATCGCGAGTGAGTCCTTTCACGTTCTCGAATAGGAAAGCCCGAGGGCGCAATGCCCGGACCGCCCGGACCGCCTCGGGAAACATGTCTCGGTCGTCCGTATGGCCTCGGTGCTTCCCTCCGAGCGAGAAGGGCTGACAGGGCGGCCCACCAGAAACGAGGTCGATCTCGACACGTATGTCGTCGTACCGGAAATCCTGGATGTCGCCCTCCCAAAGGGGCCACTCCGTTAATGGCCAAAGCCCCCGGCCCTTGTTCTCACGGATCGTGTCGCAGCAGTAGCGGTTACGTTCGATCACGACGGCGGGGACGAACCCCGCCCTGCTCACTCCTAGCCCGAGTCCCCCGGCTCCCGCGAATAGCTCGACCGAGCGCATTCAAACCCTCCAGGAAGCGACGAATGTTCACTTTTAGTTCTCTACTATCGCTGATCTGGCATTCCCACACAAGCATCGAATCCCAACCCATGCGCTTGAGCATGGCGCGATTGACTCGATCTCGTCGCCGGTTCGCGTCGAGCTTTGGCAGCCAGAAATCGAGCCGCGATTTCGGCAGCCGAGCGAGTTTGCAACTCCGGGCTGAATGTCGGTGCCAGAAGCATCCATGTATAAATATCACCTTCTTGCGCGAGGCGAACACCATATCTGGTGTCCCTGGCAGATCGTGGCCGTGAAGTCGGTAGCGAAACCCCATGCCATGAACCAGGCGGCGTACCGCCACTTCCGGTCGGGTGTTTCGCCCCCGGACACGTGACATACGCTCGCTGCGCTGCCGTGGCGTCAAGGTGTCGACCATGGGTGGAAAATACCGGACAATGGAGTGCGAATTCCATTGGGTGGGTCGCCGTTGAATCGACTGGACCCGTTTGTTACATTCCGCCGCCCCGAGAAACTGGGGTTGAGCGACCAAGCGCGCGCTGGGCGCGGCAGGACTCGTCGTCATGATCGTGCTGTCGGGCAACAGCAATCGGCCGCTCGCCGAGGCCATCGCGGCGGCCCTGAAGGTGCCCCTGGCGAACGCCCAGATTCGCCGGTTCTCCGACCTCGAGGTGTTCGTCGAGATCGAGGAGAACGTGCGCGGGCGGGACGTTTTCGTCATCCAGTCCACGTCTTACCCCGCCAACGACAACCTGATGGAGTTGTTGATCACCATCGATGCGCTGAACCGGGCCTCGGCGCGCCGCATCACCGCCGTCATGCCCTATTTCGGCTACGCCCGGCAGGACCGCAAGGTCGGGCCCCGAACGCCGATCTCGGCCAAGCTGGTCGCCAATCTGGTGACCGTCGCGGGCGCGAGCCGGGTGCTCACCCTCGACCTCCACGCCGGCCAGATCCAGGGGTTCTTCGACATTCCGGTCGACAACCTCTACGCCGCGCCGGTCTTCGTGCGCGATCTCAAGTCGCGCCACGGCAACGAGAACCTCATGATCGTCTCGCCCGACGTCGGCGGCGTGGTGCGCGCGCGCGGCCTGGCGAAGCGGCTTGACGCCGACCTTGCGATCGTCGATAAGCGCCGCGAACGCGCCGGCGTGTCCGAGGTCATGAACATCATCGGGGACGTCGAGGGGCGTTATTGCGTCGTTGTCGACGACATCGTCGATTCGGCGGGTACGCTCTGCAACGCCGCGGCGGCGCTGGCCAAGGCCGGGGCCAAGGCGGTGAGCGCGTACATCATTCACGGCGTGCTGTCGGGCGGCGCCGTCGGTCGGATCGAGGCATCGAACCTCGAGGAGCTCGTCATCACCGACAGCATCCGGCCGACCGAGGCCGTCCGGGTCGCCGACAAGGTTCGCGTCATCTCCATCGCCCCGCTGATGGGCGAGGCGATACGGCGAATCAGCGAAGAAAGCTCGGTTTCGAGCCTGTTCGATTGAGGGCGGTTCGCCCGGAAGGATGACTGAGCCATGGCTGAGGTGATCACCTTGACCGCCGAGTCCCGCGCCGGTGTCGGCACCGGATCGGCGCGCGCCGACCGCCGCGCCGGCAAGGTGCCGGGCGTTCTCTACGGCGGCGGCGAGGCGCCGGCGCACCTGACGTTCGCGCGCGACGCGATCGTCCGCGAGGTCGGGCGCCGCGGCTTCATGCAGCACCTCTTCGACATCTCCGTGGACGGCGGGACCGTGCGCGCCCTGCCGCGCGACGTCCAGTACCACCCGGTGACCGACACCCCCCTGCACGTCGACTTCCAGCGCATCTCGGGGGCCGCGAGGATCCGCGTGCTGGTCGGGGTGAGCTTCCTCAACGAAGCAGCATCGCCGGGCCTCAAGCGCGGCGGCGTGCTCAACGTCGTGCGCCGCGAGATCGAGGTGACCTGCCCGGCCGACGCGATCCCCGACACCATCACCGTGGACCTGAGCGGGCTCGAGATCGGGGCCAGCGTCCACATCAGCCACATCACCCTGCCCACGGGAGTTCGGCCGACCATCACCGATCGGGACTTCACCGTCGCGACCGTCGCGCCCCCGACCGTGCAGGCGGTCGAGGCGCCCGTCGCGGCCGCCGTGACGACCGAGGCCGGAGCGGAGCCCACCGAGGGCGAGGCCGCGGCTCCGGCCGACGCCAAGAAGCCGGCGGCCGAGGCCAAGAAGCCGGCGGGCGATTCGAAGAAGAGCTGATCGCCGTCCATGCTGTTGTGGGTCGGGCTCGGCAACCCGGGGCCGAGCCACGCCGGGCATCGTCACAACGTCGGCTTCATGGCCGTCGAGGCCATCGCCGAGCGCAACGCCTTCGCGCCCTGGCGGCGCAATCGCGATTTCCACGGCATGACCTCTGAAGGGTCGCTCGATGCGGCCCGCGTCCTGATGCTGAAGCCCATGACCTACATGAACGATTCGGGTCGGGCGGCGGCGGCGGCCATGCGCTTCTACCGGCTCGGGCTCGATGCCGTGACGGCGTTCCACGACGAGCTGGACCTGGCGCCCGGCAAGGTCCGGGTCAAGCTCGACGGCGGCGCCGCGGGTCACAACGGCCTGCGCAGCCTCGATGCCCACGTCGGCAAGGACTATTGGCGGGTGCGCCTCGGTATCGGCCATCCGGGGCACAAGGACCTGGTCACGCGCCACGTGCTCGGCGACTTCGCCAAGGCCGACCGAACCTGGCTCGTCCCGTTCCTCGACGCGGTGGCTCGGTCGGCGCCGCTGCTCGCGGCGGGCGATGCCCAGGGCTTCATGACCAAGGTGGCGCGTCTGGCGCCGCCGCCGTCCGCCGCGCCGGACGCGCCCGATGGGCTTTAGGTGCGGCATCGTCGGCCTGCCCAACGTCGGCAAGTCGACACTTTTCAACGCGCTGACCGCCTCGGCCGCCGCCGCGACGGCGAACTACCCGTTCTGCACGATCGAGCCCAACACGGGCCGCGTGGCCGTGCCCGACGGCCGGCTCGACGCCATCGCCGCGCTGGCCAAATCGCCTCGCGTCGTCCCGACCCAGACCGAGTTCGTCGACATCGCCGGCCTGGTTCGTGGCGCGAGCAAGGGCGAAGGGCTAGGCAACCAGTTTCTCGCGCACATTCGCGAGGTCGATGCGATCCTGCACCTGCTGCGCTGCTTCGAGGGCGGCGACGTGAGCCACGTCGAGGGCGAGATCGATCCGATCCGCGACGCCGAGACGATCGAGACCGAGCTGATGCTGGCCGACCTCGACAGCCTGGAGCGCCGCCGCGACGGGCTCGTCAAGCGGGTGCGCGGCAACGAAGCCGAGGCCAAGGCCGAGCTCGAGCTCGCCGATCGCGCGCTCGAGCTCGTGCGCGAGGGACTGCCCGCCCGGCTGCTCGCGAGCCGGGGCGTCGATCCCGCGGCGGTCGCTCGCCTCAACCTTCTGACCGCGAAGCCGGTGCTCTATGTCTGCAATGTCGATGAGGCCTCGGTGGCGCACGGCAACGCGCTCAGCCGCCGCGTCGAGGAGCGCGCCCGGAACGAGGGCGCCGGTTGCGTCGTCGTCTCGGCGGCGATCGAGGCCGAGCTGGCCCAGCTCGGGCCCGAAGACCGCGTCGGGTTCCTCGCCGACCTGGGCCTCGAGGAGCCCGGGCTCGACCGCGTCATCCGGGCGGGCTATGAGCTCCTGGGGCTGATCACGTTCTTCACTGCCGGCCCCAAGGAGGCGCGGGCGTGGACGCTGACGCGCGGCACCGCGGCGCCCGGGGCGGGTGGCGTGATCCACACCGACTTCGAGCGCGGGTTCATCGCCGCCGAGGTCATCACCTACGACGACTACATCGCCTGCGGCGGCGAGCAGGGCGCCAAGGCCGCCGGCAAGATGCGCCAGGAAGGTCGCGGCTACGTCGTCCAGGACGGCGACGTGATCCTGTTCCGGTTCAACGTCTGAGCGGACCCGGGCGACCCCCGATGTCGCCGCCTCGCGGGACGGGTGCGGTGCCCTCGCGACGATAGCCGCTGTTCCCCAAATGTGATACGTTCGGCCGTGAACGCAAGGGACTTTTCATGGCCAAGACCGAAATGATTCGCGCTCGCGTCGAGCCCGATCTGAAGACCCAGGCCGAGGCCGTGCTCGCCGCGCTTGGAATGTCGCCGACCGAGGCGATCACGTTGTTCTATCGCCAGGTCACGTTGCATCGGGGATTGCCGTTCCCCGTGCGCATTCCCAACGCCGCGACCCGCAGGGCCATGCTCGAAGCGCGCACCGGCAAGAACCTCAAGAAGTGGGCTGACGTCGAGACCCTTCGGAATGCTCGTCCCTGATGCGTTCGATTCGCACGACGCGGCGCTTCGAACGTGACCTGAAGCAAGCGCGACGACGGGGCAAGACTCTCGCCAAACTGTGGTCGATCGTTGAAAAGCTATCGCGCGAGGAGCCCTTGGCTCCGAGATGCCGTCCGCACGAACTTGTGGGTGAGTGGCAGGACTTTTGGGAGTGCCATGTCGAGGCGGATTGGCATCTCATTTGGCGGATCGCGGACGACGCGATGATCCTGGTTCGCACGGGCAGTCACGCCGATCTGTTCGATTAGTTGAGTCGCCGCGTTTAAAGGATTGGACATGGGAACCTGGACCGAACTTCAAGCCACCGACGGTCATCGCCTGGAAGCCTATCGCACGATGCCGGCGAGCCGGCCGCGCGGGCGCCTCCTGGTCTTGCAGGAGATCTTCGGCATCAACGGCCACATGCGCGCCGTCGCCGACGGCTTCGCCGAGGCGGGGTACGAGTGCCTCGTTCCCGCGCTGTTCGACCGGGCCGAGCGCGGCGTCGAGCTCGGCTACGACGCCCGCGACGTCGAGCGCGGCCGCGCGCTGCGCGCGGCGATCCCGCTCGACAAGGTCGTCGTCGACATGGGCGTGGCCGTTGCCGACCTGCGGTCCCGCGGCAAGGTCGGCGCCCTCGGCTACTGCTGGGGCGGCTCGCTCGCCTGGGCGGCGGCGCAGCGGCTGCCGGTGGCGGCCGCGGTCGGCTATTACGGCGGGCAGATCGTGCAGATGCTCGACCAGGCGCCCAAGGCGCCGGTCATGCTCCACTTCGGCGAGCGCGATCACGGCATCCCGCTCGATGATGTCGCCAAGATTCGCGCGGCGTTTCCCGACGTTCCGGTCCATCTCTACCCGGCGGGGCATGGCTTCAACTGCGACCAGCGCGCGGACTTCGACGCCGCGTGCGCGGCGCTGGCGCGTGAACGCACCCTCGCCTTCCTAGCCCTGCACCTCGACTAAGAACCGGGCGATGCGGCGAATTCGATGAGGACGCCGCACGCGTCCTCGGGATCGATGGTGATGCTGCGGCCTCCATCCCGGTCGTGTCTGATCCGATTTCGCCGCAGGACCCCGTCGGTCGCTGCGAGATCGGCGACCGTCAGGGTCATCGCCGCGATCGAGGGCACGCTCACGCGATCGACGTCGAGCGCGGGATAGAGGCGTTCGGCGTCGTCGCGGCCGGCGACGAGCAACGTCGCGCCGCCCAAACGCACGCTCAGCACGTCGTCGGTGACGCCGATCGCGCCAGCGCCGAAAAGTCGTTCGTACGGCGCGCGCAAGGCGCCGGGGTCGGCGACCACGGCGAGCAGGGCCGTGATCGCGACCGCCGTGTTGGGGTGATCGAGCCAGATTGGCCGGCGCATCAGCTCGGGTGTCAGATGCCGGCAGACGAAGATCGGAATGTCCGGCGTCGCCTCGGGCGGCAGCATGACGAGGGCGAACCGGGGCTCGACGGCGCCTTCGGGCAGCTCGAGCACGCGCCCGAGCGAGCGCGGCTCCGGGGCAAACCCCGCTTCGGCGAGGGATCGGCGGACCGCTTCGTGATCGTCCGTGGCGAGCGCGAACCCGACGCCCACGTCGCCCGCCTCGGCGATGCGCCTCTCGATCGATCGGCTCGGGGCGGCCGCATCGACCACGCCGATCAGTTCGATGTAGTCGCGCGGGAACATCACGCAGTAGTTCCCCGTGCTCCAGCCGACGTGGCGGCCGCGCGGCGTTGTCGTGAACCCGAGTCGCTCGTAGCTCGCTCGCGCGGCCTCGAGATCGCTGACGCCGATCAGGACGTGGTCGAGCCCCGTGATCCCGTCGCGCACGGCGTTCAGCGCCTCGCTCGCGGCTGGCCGTAGGTCGCGAACTTGGCGAGAACCCGCGCCATCTCGGCGCGGCCGAGCAGCTTGGGCCGGCCGAGCAGCAGGACGTGCCAATACTGGGCCGCGAGCGTCTCGACCTCGATGGCGAGGCGCTGGGCGGCGTCGAGATCGGCGCCGGTCGCGACGATGCCGTGATGCGCCATGAGGCAGGCGCGCCGGCCGCTGAGCGCCGCGAGCACCGCTGACGACAGCGCCGGCGTGCCGAAGGTCGCGTAGCGCGCGCAGCGAATCGACGGTCCGCCGGCGACGGCGACCATGTAGTGGAACGACGGGATGTCGAGGCCCTGGCAGGCGAGCGCGCTGGCGAAGAGCGGGTGCGCGTGGACCACGGCGCCGACCTCGGGACGCGCGGCGAGCACGTCGCGGTGTATCCGCCATTCGCTGCTCGGCGCGAAGCGACCCTCGACGACCGCCCCCGCCTCGTCGAGCGCGACGATGGAGTCGGGGGTGAGGCGCTGGGCCGGTACGCCGGTCGGGGTCACCAGCAGGCCGCCCCTGACCCGGACGGCGACGTTGCCGGCCGTGCCCCGATTGAGCCCGGCGGCGTCGAGCGCGCGCGCCGTTCGGACGACCGCGCGCCGAAGCCCGAGGTGGCGCACGATCAATGACCCTCGAACTCGACGAGGGTCAGCACCGGATGGCCGAGGTCGCGCAAACGCCGGCTGCCGCCGAGCTCGGGCAGGTCGATGACGAACGAGCAGCCGACAATCCGCCCGCCGGTGCGCTCGACGAGCCGGATCGCGGCCAGCGCCGTGCCGCCGGTCGCGATCAGGTCGTCGATGAGCAGGATGTTCTCGTCGGCGCGCACGGAATCCGTGTGGATCTCGACCCGATCGCTGCCGTACTCGAGCTCGTAGTCCTGGCCGATCGTCTCCCAGGGCAGCTTGCCTTTCTTGCGCACCGGCACGAAGCCGCAGGCGAGCTGGTGCGCCACCGCGCCGCCCAGGATGAAGCCGCGCGCCTCGATCCCGGCGACCTTGTCGATGCGCTCGCCGACGAAGGGCTGCACGAGCTCGTCGACGACGCGCCTGAGGCCGCGCGGATTGAGCAGGAGCGTCGTGATGTCGCGGAAGACGATTCCCGGCTTGGGGTAGTTCGGGATCGAGCGGATCAAGTCCTTGAGCTCGGTCGTCACGGCGACCTCGCGGTTTCGAGCACGCGCCCCGCGACGCAGGCGAGGCGTTCGACCGCCGCCGGGTCCCACGCCGCGCGGGGCGTTACGATCGCGCTGTCGAGAACCCGGTCGCAACCCTGGGGGCAGGGCGTGGGGCGTCCCTCGAGGCTTGGCGCCAGGCGGCGGACGAGGCCTCGGCCCTGCTCGGCGTTGGCGGTCAGCACGCGCACGATGTCGGCGACCTGGACGTGATCGTGCAGCGGATGCCAGCAATCGTAGTCGGTGACCATGGCGACGGTCGCGTAGCAGATTTCGGCCTCACGGGCGAGCTTGGCCTCGGGCATGCTGGTCATGCCGATCACGTCGCAGCCCCACGTGCGATAGAGGTTCGATTCGGCGAGGGTGGAGAACTGCGGCCCCTCCATCGCCAGGTAGGTGCCGCCGCGCACGCAGCGGATGCCCCCACCGGCGGCGGCGGCGACGGCGTCGCCGAGCCGCCGGCACACCGGGTGCGCCATCGAGACGTGCGCGACCAACCCGTCGCCGAAGAAGCTCTTGGCGCGCGCGAACGTGCGATCGATGAACTGATCGACGAGGACGAACGTGCCGGGCGTCAGGTCTTCGCGGAACGAGCCGCAGGCGCTCAGGCTGACCAGGTCGGTGACCCCGACGGTCTTGAGCGCGGCGACGTTGGCGCGATAGTTGAGTTCGGACGGGGAAAGCCGGTGGCCGCGGCCATGGCGCGGCAGGAAGGCCACGTCGAGCCCGTCGAGCGTGCCGAGCACGAGCTCGTCGGACGGCGCTCCGAACGGGGTCGCGACCGCGACGCGGCGCGCGTTCGCAAGGCCGTCGAGGTCGTAGATTCCGCTGCCGCCGACGATCCCGAGAACCGCCTTGGCGTCGTCCGCCATGGCCTCAGTGGGCTGCGGCCCAGATCCGCCGCTTGGAGGCGTAGGCGAGCGCGGTCAGGAAGACCAGGACCAGGATCGTCTTGACCCCGGTATTCTTGCGCTCCTCGAGCCTCGGCTCCGCCGCCCAGGTCAGGAACTGGGTCACGTCGCGCGCCATCTGCTCGACCGAGGCGGTGGTGCCGTCGGCGTAGGCGAGGAGACCCTCGCTCAGCGGCGGCGGCATGGCGATCTGGTTCCCGGCCATGGCCGCGTTGTAGTACATGCCCTCGCCGATCGTCAGGTCGGCCGGCGGCTCGTGATAGCCGGTCAGAATCGCATAGAGGTAGTCCGGCCCGCCGACGCGGGCCTTGGTGATCAGCGACAGGTCGGGCGGCAGCGCCCCGTTGTTCGAGGCGCGCGCCTGCTTGTCGTTGGCGAAGGGCGACGGGAACCGGTCGGACAACCGGCCTGGGCGCGTGAACATGTCGCCTTCGTCGTTCGGCCCGTCCTCGACCTCGTACGCCACCGCGACGGCCTTGGCCTCGTCCTCGGTGAACCCGAGGTCGGCGAGGTTGCGGAACGCGACGTACTTGAGCGAATGGCACGCCGCGCAGACCTCCTGGTAGACCTGGAGTCCGCGCTGCAGGGACGGGCGGTCGAACTGGCCGAACAGGCCGTTGAACGACCACGGCTGCTCGGCCAGCTCGCTGCCTTCGGACGCGGACGCGGCGGTCGCGCCGAGGGTCAGCGCCGCGAGCGCGGCGAGCGCCAGACGCTTCATGGCGCCTTCTTTTTGAGCACCGCGGCCGCGATGCTCTGCGGCAGCGGCCGCGGCCGTTCGATCAGCCCGATCAGCGGCATCACGATGATCAGATGAAGAAAGTAGTAGGCGGTCGCGATCCGGCCGATGAGGATCCACGAACCCTCCACCGGCTTCGCACCCACCAGGCCGAGCACGAGCACGTCGACGACCAGGAGCCAGAACACGACCTTGTAGATCGGCCGGAACGTCGCCGAGCGGATGCGCGAAGTGTCGAGCCACGGCAACGCGAACAAGATCAGGATCGAGCCGAACATGGCGATCACGCCGCCGAGCTTGTCGGGAATCGCGCGCAGGATCGCGTAGAACGGCAAGAAGTACCATTCGGGCACGATGTGCGGCGGCGTGACCAGCGGGTTCGCCGGAATGTAGTTGTCCGGATGGCCCATGTAGTTCGGCGCGTAGAACACGAACAAGGCGAACACGATGAAGAACACGAACATGCCGAACGTGTCCTTGATCGTGTAGTAGGGATGGAACGGCAGCGTGTCCTGCGCTCCGCGCACGTCGATGCCGAGCGGGTTGTTCGACTTCGTGGTGTGCAGCGCCCACAGATGGACGAACACCAGGCCGAAGATGACGAACGGCAGAAGGTAGTGGAGCGAATAGAAGCGCCCGAGCGTCGGGTTGCCCACCGCGAAGCCGCCCCACAGCCAGGTCACGATCGGCTCGCCGATCACCGGGATCGCCGAAAACAGGTTGGTGATCACGGTCGCGGCCCAGAAGCTCATCTGGCCCCAGGGCAGCACGTAGCCCATGAACGCCGTCGCCATCATGGCGAGCAGGATCAGAAGCCCGATCCACCACAACACCTCGCGCGGCGACTTGTACGAGCCGTAGTAGAGGCCCCGGAAGACGTGGATGTAGATGACCAGGAAGAACATCGCCGAGCCGTTGGAGTGCAAATAGCGCAGCAGCCAGCCGTGGTTGACGTTGCGCATGATGTGCTCGACCGAGTCGAACGCGAGCTTCGCGTCCGAGTTGTAGTGCATGGCGAGCAGGATGCCGGTCACGATCTGGATCACGAGCACGATGCCGGCGAGCGAGCCGAAGTTCCACCAGTAGTTCAGGTTGCGCGGCGTCGGGTATTCGATCAGATGATGGTCCATGAAGGTGAAGACCGGCAGCCGGTCGTTGAACCAGCGCACCAGGGGGCTCGCCCGGTAGGCGTCGCTCATCGGATGACCCTCCCGCCTAGCCGATGACGATGTTGCTGTCGTCGACGAAGGTGTACGGCGGAACCTTCAGGTTCTCCGGCGCCGGACCCTTCCGGATGCGCCCCGAGGTGTCGTAGTGCGAGCCGTGGCACGGGCAGAACCAGCCGTTGAAGTCGCCCTTGTAGCCGATGGGAATGCAGCCGAGGTGGGTGCAGATGCCGACGACGATGAGCCACTCGGGCTTCTGAACGCGATCCGTGTCGGCCTGAGGGTCGCGCAGGTCCTCGACCACCACGTCGGCCGCGGCGGCGATTTCCTCGGCCGTGCGCCGGCGGATGAACACGGGCTTGTCCTGCCAGACCACGATGATCGCCTGGCCGACGGCGATGGGGGAAAGATCGACTTCGGTCGTCGAGAGGGCGAGCACGTCGGCGCTGGGGTTCATGCTGTCGATGAGCGGCCACGCCACGGCGATGCCCCCGACGATCGTGGCGGCGTTGGTCGCCACGTAGAGGAAATCGCGCCGCGTATCGCCGTGCGACGCCGCCGCGGCTGCGTGCTCCGCCATGCTCGACCCCCCTCCGCCCCTTACCAAGTCGGGCGTTGTTGTGGCATTAAACCCTGGTCGTGTCCAGTCAGCCGGCCCCCCTGGCCGCGCCTTGCTTATACCCAGGCCGGAACGCTGACAAGGGCACACACCCGTAGGGAGATAAGGCCGTGAGCGAGCGTACCACCGAGGCCCGCAAGGCCCGCGCCGCCGCCTGGTTCGCCGAGCTGCGCGACCGGTTGTGCGCGGCCTTCGAGGCGATCGAGGCGGACTATCGCGGCCCCGGACCGGGCGCCGCGCAGCCCGGGCGATTCGTGCGCGAGCCGTGGCGGCGCGAGGGCGGCGGCGGCGGCGTCATGGCGCTCATGCGCGGGCGTGTGTTCGAGAAGGTCGGCGTCAACGTCTCGGCCGTGTGGGGCGAGTTCTCCGAGGCGTTCCGCCAGCAGATCCCCGGCGCCGCCGAGGACCCGCGCTTCTGGGCCGGCGGGCTCAGCCTGGTCGCCCACATGCGCTCCCCGCTCGTGCCCGCCGCCCACATGAACACCCGTCACATCGTCACCACCAAGGCGTGGTTCGGCGGCGGCGCCGACCTCAACCCGAGCCACCCCTTCGAGGCCGACACCGCCGACTTCCACGCCGCGCTCAAGGCCGCGTGCGACGCCTACAACCCGCGCTGCCACGCCGAGTACAAGCGCTGGGCGGACGACTACTTCTTCATCCCGCACCGGGGCTGCGCGCGTGGCGTCGGCGGCATCTTCTTCGACGACCTCGATTCGGGTGACTGGGAGCACGACTTCAGCTTCGTCCAGGGTGTTGGCCTCGGCTTTCTCGACGTCATTCCGCGCTTGGTACGCCGGCGCATGGACGCGCCGTGGACCGAGGCGGAGCGCGCCCGCCAGCTCGAGCACCGCGGCCGCTACGCCGAGTTCAATCTGGTCTACGACCGCGGCACCAAGTTCGGCCTGATGACCGGCGGCAACCCAGAAGCCGTCCTCATGTCCCTGCCGCCCATCGCGACGTGGCCTTAGCGGCCGCTGAAAATGGGGTCAGAGTCACTACTGTCCGGTGGTTAAGCGAATAATTGCAATTGGTTATCGGTGGCGGGGAT
>JBBDQV010000192.1:0-17348 GCA_040905845.1 Alphaproteobacteria bacterium
GCCTCATGCTGAGGAGCCGGCGAAGCCGGCGTCTCGAAGCACGAGGCAAGGGGTCATCCTCAGAAGCTCTTGGCATAAGAAATCCGCCAACAGATCGGCCGCGCCTTTGTTGTCGTGCAAATACTTCTTGGCTTCAAGCCGCATAGAGCAGGGCCTTGGTCTCGTCGACCGACTGGCGGAAGTAAGGGTTCCGGATCGCCGATCCGACCACGAGATCGACGGGCCGGCCGAACAGCCGCTCCAGCGACTCGAGAAGGCCGAAATATACGTCGGTGTAGTGTGGCTCGAACTCGACCAGGAAATCGAGGTCATGGACGTCCTGGTCAGCCCGCAACGTCGCCGCCGAGCCGAACAGCTCGAGCCGAAGCACGTGGTGCCGACGACACAGCGTCTCCAATTCGGCTCGGTTCGCCTCGATTTCCGCGATCATGGCGGCCCGCTCCTTACACTCCGCGCCACACGGCGGGGCGCTTGGCGAGGAAGGCGTCAATCCCTTCCTCGGCGTCGCGCGCCATCATGTTGCGGGTCATGGCCTCGCTCGCATAGGCGTAGGCCGCTTCGAGGCCCAGCTCGGCCTGGCGGTAGAACGCCTCCTTGCCGATCGCGAGGGTCAGCGGCGATTTGCCGGCGATCTTGACCGCGAGTTCGTTAACGGCGCCGTCGAGCTCGGCGGCCGGCACGACCCGGTTGACCAGGCCGCGCGAGAGCGCCTCGCGGGCGTCGATAGGCTCGCCGGTCAGCAGCATCTCCATCGCCTGCTTGCGCGGCACGGCGCGGCTGAGCGCGACCATGGGGGTCGAGCAGAACAGCCCGATGTTGACACCCGGGGTCGCGAACCGCGCGCCTTCGGCCGCGACGGCCAGATCGCAGCTCGCCACGAGCTGACAGCCGGCGGCGGTGGCCATGGCGTGAACCTTGGCGATCACCGGCTTGGGCAGGTGGACGATCGCCGTCATCAACCGGCTGCATGCGCCGAAGGTCTTCTCGTAGAACTCCCGGCCGGGGTTGGCGCGCAGCTCCTTGAGGTCGTGGCCCGCGCAAAAGGCGGGGCCGTTCGCCGCGATGACCACGACCTTGACCGACTTGTCCTTGGCCAGCGCCTCGAGCGCCTCGTGGAGCGACGCCATGAGGTCGAGCGAGAGGCTGTTGCGCGCGGCAACGCGGTTCAGCGTCAGGGTCGCGACGCCGTTCGAGGCCTCGCGCAGCAGGATCGGCTCGTTCGCGGCGACAGTCATGGCGGCTCCCTTGCGATGGGTGCCATGATGGACGCGGAGCGTGCCCCGTTCAAGGCGCGTCCCGGTTGACAGCCGGGCGCGAATGAGCATACTGCGCCGCTCCGACGGCGCCCGATCTGGCGCCGCGCGGCTTGTCGTTCTCGAGCCTGGTGCCCATGAAAACGTACACGGCCAAGCCGACGGACGTCGTCAAGAAGTGGTTCGTCATCGACGCCGAGAACCTGGTTCTCGGTCGGCTGGCGACGATCGTGGCGAGCATCCTGCGCGGCAAGCACAAGACGACCTTCACCCGGCACGTCGACTGCGGCGACAACGTCGTCATCGTCAACGCCGAGAAGGTCAAGGTCACCGGCAAGAAGCTCGCCCAGAAGACGTTCTATTGGCACACCGGCTACGCCGGTGGCATCAAGGGCCGCACCATGGGCGAGATCCTGGGCGGCGCGCACCCGGAGCGGGCGATCATCAAGGCGGTCGAGCGCATGGTGCCGCGCGGGCCGCTCGGGCGCCAGCAGATGGGCAACCTGCGCGTCTACAGCGGCGCCGCGCACCCGCACGAGGCTCAGCAGCCCGAGGCGATCGACGTCGGCGCGCGCAACAGCAAGAACAAGAGGACGCACTGATGGCCACGCTCGGCGAAGCGGTCACCCTGATCAAGCGCGGCCAGGTCGCGCCCGAGCCCGCGCCGGCGATGCCCGAGCCCAAGCGCGACGCCAAGGGCCGAGCCTACGCCACCGGGCGGCGCAAGAACGCGATTGCCCGCGTCTGGATCAGGCCTGGGTCGGGCCGGTTCCTGATCAACGGGCGCGAGGACCAGGTGTATTTCGCCCGGCCCGTGCTGCGCATGCTGATCAACCAGCCCTTCATCGCGGCCAAGCGCGAGGGTCAGTACGACGTGACGTGCACGGTCGTGGGCGGCGGGCTGTCGGGTCAGGCCGGCGCGGTGCGCCACGGCATCAGCCGTGCCCTGACCCTGTTCGAGCCGCCGTTGCGTCCCGTGCTCAAGAGCGGCGGGTTCCTGACCCGCGATTCGCGCGTCGTCGAGCGCAAGAAGTACGGCAAGGCCAAGGCGCGACGCAGCTTCCAGTTCTCGAAGCGCTAGACGCGGCCGCCTCGATGGCGAGGAAGCCGACAGCGGCCGAGCTCGAGGCCGCTGTCGCGGCGGCGCATCGCGATCGCGCGTTGATCTATCGTGCGATGTTCCAAGCACTGCGCGATCGGCTCGGCGAAGGTGCCGCCGCGGACGCCATGCGCGACGCCTTGCGCACCCGCGGACGTACGATCGGCGAGTCCTTCCGGCGCTTCGCGCCCCACGACTTCACCGGCTTCGCCGAGGCGTTCGCTTTCGCCCCACTGGACAGTAAACTATGGAACGCGACGATCGACCGGTGCGACCGCGCGGGGCTCGACCTCACCATGCGCCGCTGCCCGCTCAAGGAGGCATGGCAGGCCGCCGGCGCATCGGACGCCGAAGTCGCGCAACTCTGCCATGTCGCCTCGGCGCTCGACGAGGGCACCTTCGAGGCCGCCGGGTTCAATTGGTCGATCGACACGTGGTCCGCCGGGGAGGACGGTTGCTGCCGGCTCCACGTGCGGGCGCGAGGGTAGGCGAGCGGACTGGCGCCGGCGGCGGCCGGCGCTATGATGGCGACGGGTCCATCGGGACCTTGGGGCGGAATCCATGATCGGTAACGGCAATCGCGTGCGCTGCGCCATCCTGGGCGCGAGCGGTTACACCGGCGCCGAGCTGGTGCGCATCCTGGCGCGTCATCCCGTGGCCGAGATCGTGGTGCTGACCGCCGATCGCCATGCCGGCGAGCCGCTCGAGCGCGTCTTCCCCCATCTCGGCGGGCTGGGGTTGCCCGACATGATCGCGATCGAGGAGGTCGAGTGGCCGGGGCTCGACGTCGACGTGGTGTTCTGCGCGCTGCCGCACGGCACGACCCAGGAAATCGTCGCCGGGCTGCTGCACCGCACCGGCCATGACCTGGTCGACGAGCTGATGCGCGAGGGCCGCGAGGACCTGGTCGCGGGATTGCCGAGCGAGGTTCGCGTGGTCGACCTCTCGCCTGATTTCAGGTTCGAGGACATCGACGCGTACAGGCGCGTCTACGGCCACGAGCATCGCGCGCCCAAGCTGCAGGGCGAGGCGGTCTACGGCCTGACCGAGATCAACCGGGGCGAGGTCGCGGGCGCGCGCCTGATCGCCAATCCGGGCTGCTACCCGACCGCGTCGCTGCTGCCGCTGATCCCCCTGGTCGAGCAGGGGCTGATCGTCCCCGACGACATCATCATCGACGCCAAGTCCGGGGTCAGCGGCGCGGGCCGCGCGGCCAAGGAATCCTCGCTCTACGCCGAGGTCGGCGAAGGCATCCACGCCTACGGCATCGCGACCCATCGTCACGCCCCCGAGATCGAGCAGGAGCTGAGCCGCGCGGCTGGCAGTGCCGTTACCGTCAACTTCACGCCCCACCTGATGCCCATGAACCGAGGGATTCTGGCGACCATCTACGTCAGGCTCGATCGCGCGCGCGACGCTCAGGCGCTCCGCTCCGCCCTGCTCGAGCGCTACGAGCAGGAGCCGTTCATCCGCATCATGCCGGAGGGGCTGGCTCCGGCGACCCGGCACGTGCGCGGCTCGAACGATTGTCTGATCGGCGTGTTCGACGACCGCATCGCGGGCCGGGCGATCCTGGTCTCGGCGATCGACAACCTGGTCAAGGGCGCGGCGGGGCAGGCGGTGCAGAACATGAACGTCATGGTCGGCCAGGCCGAGACCGCCGGGCTCGACCACGTGCCGATGTTCCCCTAGCCCTGGTTACGACCGCCATGGCGAATCCCCTGAAGGGCGTCATCGTCGTGCCGTACGGCGGTCATGCGCCGAAGGTGGCGGCGGACGCCTTCGTCGCCCCCGGCGCGGTGCTGGTCGGCGACGTGGTCATAGAATCCCAGGCGAACATCTGGTTCGGCTGCGTGCTGCGCGGCGACGACGGGCCCATTCGCGTCGGCGCGCGCTCGAACATCCAGGACCTGACGATGGTCCACGTCGACAGCGACGACGAGCCGACGATCATCGGGGCCGACGTGACCATCGGGCACAACGCCCTGATCCATACGGTGGTCCTGGAGGATGGCGCCTTCGTCGGGATGGCGGCGACGCTGATGGGCGGGGTTGTCGTCGAGGGCGGCGCGATGGTTGCCGCGGGCGCGCTCGTCACGCCCGGCAAGCGCGTGCGCAAGGGCGAGCTGTGGGGCGGCTCGCCGGCCAAGAAGATGCGCGATCTCAGGCCCGACGACCTCGCCAACTTCGGGCGCACGATCGAGCACTACGTCGCCAAGGGGCGCGATTACCGGCGCATTCTCGACGGCCAGGGTTGAGGGCCGTCGCCCGCATGCCGATCGCAGCGCCCATCTCGTCGCGCACGCTTGCCCCTCATTACGAGGAGACGCTGAACCGGGTTCTCGGTCGCGTGCTGGAGAACCCCAAGCTGAGCATCCCCGGCTTCGTCGTCATATGCCGCCGGGGCGCCAGCGTCTACGGTCCGCGCGCCTTCGGCTTCGCCGACATCGAACGCAAGAGGCCGATGAGACCGGACGCCATGATGCGGATGTACAGCATGACCAAGGTGCTCACGAGTACCGTGGCCCTCATGCTCTACGAAAAGGGGCTGTTCAAGCTGAACGATCCCGTCGGCAAGTACCTTCCGAGCTTCGACCGGGATTGGACTGTCGTCTGGGAAGCGGACGAAGCCGACGCCGCGCCGCTCGGGGAGCTACGCGTGCACAACATGGCGCTCGGCCGGAGCACGACCGTTCGTTACGCCGGAGCACCTGCCCGGAACCTCATGCGGATCAAGCACCTCATGACCGAGACGAGCGGCATCGGCTACGACTCATGGAGTGACATCGACGAGGAGCTCGGCGGCACGATCGGTACCCGGCGCGCCTTTCAGATCGCCAACGCGCTGCGCTCCCGTGTCCATCCGACCCTCTACAAGTCCTCGTCCATCCTGGGGCAGGACCTGACGCTCGCTGAGTTCTGCGATGCCATCGCCGAGGCGGGGGTCCTGGCGACCGAGCCCGGACGCTTCAGCTATGGGCTTGGGGCGGCCGTGCTTGGTCGCGTGATCGAGGTCGTCCATGCCGCGCACACCGGGACGCCCACGAAGCTTTCGGACATCTTCCAGGCGCTGCTGTTCGATCCCCTGGGCATGCGCGACGCCACGTTCTTCCTGGAGGATCGCGATCCGCGCGCCGATCGGGTCCCGCCGCTCCATGGCGTTCGGCGGAACGCCGACGGAGCGCTCGCGGTTGTTCGGGCGCGGGACTCGGTGCCGCAGACCGATCCGCCCTACTCGAACGAGACCGATCACGTGGCGGGTCTGCGAAAACAGGAGAGCGGCGATACCGGCACGCTGATGACGGTGGAGGACTACGGCAAGTTCCTCGATTTTCTGGCCCGTGGCGGGGTCACCGAGGGGGACGAACGGCTGCTCGGCCCCGTCGGCGTCGGCATGTTGACCCGCGCTTGGCTGCGTGGGCTCGACCTCGACAGCGGCCTGGCCCGCTACTTCAACTGCGCCGGAACGCTGAATGCCACCGTGCCGACCAGCTTTCAGTTCGGCTGGGCGATCACGCGTCCAACCCTCGACATCGAGGAGTACCAGCCGACCGAGCATCCCGCCGCGTGCTACTGGAGCGGTTACGCGAACACGAGCGCGCACTTCTTTCGCGACGACGACGCATGGATCGTCGTCGCCCCCCAAATCATGGGCCACGGGGCCTCGCGGTCGGAGGCGGTCGAATCCGTCCTGACCAGGCCGGCCGTCGCGGCATTTCTCGATCTCTGGCGGTAGAGCGATGCGGGTTCTGGATTGCTTCGTCGCTGCGCTCCTCGCAATGACGCGAGGGGTCTAGGGCGGTGGGCGAAGGTCTCATGGTGGCCCGATAATGGTCGGTCATGAAACATCCTGCCGTCTACATCATGGCCAACCGCCGCAATGGGACGCTCTACACGGGCGTCACGTCCAACCTGGGCCGGCGTGTCTATCAACATCGCATGGGGCCGGGCTCGCGCCGGGGTTCGCGTCCCGATACGCGTGCGCGAGGCTCGTCTACTTCGAGGTCTACGATGACATGACAAGCGCCATCATGCGCGAGAAGCAGATCAAGGCGGGGTCGCGGCGCAAGAAACTGGCGCTCATCAGCACGCAGAACCCGACGTGGCGCGACCTGTACACGGACATAATCTGAAACGTCATTGCGAGCCGAAGGCGAAGCAATCCAGAGGCTTTGGCGTCGCTGGATTGCTTCGTCGCTGCGCTCCTCGCAATGACGATGAAAGTCGGTTGCAAAGCTGCGGTGAGAAGGCTCCCCGCCTCACCGCGCGGTGGCCTTGACGTAGGAGCCGGGCGCTTCCTCGATGGGCGCGAGCTTGCCGTCGCCGGGCACGCGCGCCGGCACCAGGGGGCCGGCGTGCTTGCGGTTCCAGCTTTCCCAGTCGGGCCACCACGACCCGTCGTGGTGCTCGGCGCCGGCGAGCCAGGCGTCCGGGTCCCCCTTGCCGTTGGTCCAGTAGCCGTAACGTTTGGCGGCGGGCGGGTTGACGACGCCCGCGACGTGACCGGAGAGCGAGAGGACGAAGCGCACGGGCCCGCGATAGAGACGGGTCGCGGCGAACGTCGTCTTCCACGGCGCGATGTGGTCCTCGCGCGTCGACAGGATGTAGGTCGGCAGGTCGATCTTGCGCAGGTCGATCGGCTCGCCGCCGAGCGTGATCCCGCCGGGCTCCACCAGCTTGTTCTCGACGTACATCTTGCGCAGATAGAAGCTGTGCATCGCCGCCGGCATGCGCGTGGAGTCGGCGTTCCAGTGCAGGATGTCGAACGGGAACGGCTCCTTGCCGAGCAGGTAGTTGTTGACGACGTAGTTCCAGATCAGGTCGTTGGCGCGCAGCAGGCTGAAGGTCGACGCCATCTCGGAACCTTCGAGGTAGCCGCGCTCGGCCATCTTGTCCTCGAGCTCGGCGAGCTGATGATCGTCGATGAAGATTTCGAGGTCGCCCGGCTCCTTGAAGTCGACCAGGGTGGCCAGGAACGTGATGGCCGCGATGCGGTCGTCGCCCTTGTTCGCCATGTAGGCGAGGGTTGCCGCCATGAGCGTGCCGCCGATGCAGTAGCCGATCGCGGTCACGCGCCGTTCGCCGGTCGCCTGCTCGATCGCGTCGAGCGCGGCGAGCGGGCCTTCCAGCATGTAGTCCTCGAACGTCTTGGTGGCGAGCCCTGCGTCGGGGTTGACCCAGGAGACGACGAACACCGTGATGCCCTGGTCCACGGCCCACTTGATGAACGAGTTCTCCGGCCTGAGGTCGAGGATGTAGTACTTGTTGATCCAGGGCGGCACGATCAGCAACGGCCGCTTGCGCGCGTTCGCCGTGCTCGGCGCGAACTGGACCAATTGGATCAGGTCGTTCTGGTAGACGACCTTGCCCGGCGTGGTCGCCAGGTTGCCGCCGACCACGAACTCCTCGTGCTGGGTGGTCTTGATGTCGAGCCGGCCCTGGCCGCGCTCGAAATCGCCGAGCAGGTTCTGCAACCCCTTGATCAGGTTGTCGCCGCCGCTCTCGATCGTTGCACGGAGCGCCTCGGGGTTGGTCACCAGGAAATTGGTCGGGCTGACCGCGTCGATCCACTGGCGCGTGTAGAAGTCGACCTTCTTCGCCGTCCTCTCGTCGAGCCCCTCGACCTCGCGCATGGTCGTGTGCAGCCAGCGCGAGGTCAGCAGGTAGGATTGCTTGAGGAAGTCGAAGACGTGGTTCTCCTGCCAGTCGGGGTGCTTGAAGCGCCGGTCCGCCGGGTCATGGGCGGCCACGGGTTCCGGCTGGCCGCCGGCCCAGCGCTCGGCGGCGCGCTGCCACAGCGTCGCGTAGTCCTGCCACAGCGAGACATGGGCCTGGATCAGCTTCACCGGGTCGGTCCACAGCCGGGCGATCGCTTCGATGAATGCCTGGCCGATGCGCATGTTCTCGCCGAGTCCCGTCTCGCCGCCGCGCGCGGCACGGTCCAGGAACTCGGTCATGATCCGCTGGCTGCGCTGGGCGATGTCGGACCAGATGGCGACCGGATCGCTCGATTCGCCGTTGTTTTCGGGGCCCGCCAAGTCTTGCTCCCTTTCCTCGCCCGCGTCGTCGCGACGCGACCACCCGGAAGAAACGCGTGTTTCGACCGGATGCCGGCTTGTTCCGAGTATGGATTTCGCTAATCTGTGCCCGCCAGCCTTATAGAGGATAGCGGGCCTCCTTGCACGATGAAGCGTTTCCTCGGCGTCAGTGACGGCATGGTGCGGTCCTTCATGGTGGCCGGGCTCGGCATTCTCGTGCTGGGCTCATGCTCCTCGGTGCCGGACGCGATCAACCCGGTGTCCTGGTACGAGGGCGTGGCCAGTTTGTTCGACGACGACGAGCCGGCGCTCGAGGCCGAGCCCGCGGCGGCCGAGAGCGGCGCGGAAGAGCCATTCCCGAGCCTTGGCACCGTACCCGAGGCGCCCGAGGACGCGCCCGCGCCCGAGGAGTTCGACCAGATCGCCCAGGGCCTCGCCGCCGACAGCGAGAACGCCCAGTACACGAACGCCGAGATCCGTCGCGCCGACGACGAGGTCGGCGACGCCGGCACGACGCTGGCCCAGACCGCGCCGGCCCCCGAGCCGGAGCCGCAGCCCGAGCCTCAGGTCACCGAGTCGACCGTCGAAGCGCCGGCCGCCACCGTCGTCGTCGCCCAGGCGGCCCCCGCGCCGGCCCAGCCGCTGAGCTCCTCGACGCTGCCAGAGACGACAAGCCCCGCCGTTCCGGTCCAGCCGCTCGGCGGCGACGCGCTGTCCGTGGCCGCACCGGCGGCCACGCCCGTTGCCGCGGGCACGCCGTCGGGCAGCGTCCGTGACATGTTCGCGGCCGCTTTCCAGGCTTCCGGCGCGACCACGCTGGCCGAAGCGGGACTGCCCGCGTCGAGCGTGGCGGCACGTGCCTTGCCGCTCGCCCCGGCGCCGGACCTGCCGGGCGCGATCGGCGCGCCGGGCCGTCAAGTCGCCACGGTCTATTTCGGCGACGGCTCGTCCCGGCTCAGCCGCGACGCAGAGGCGACGTTGCTCGAAGTCGCCTACGCCTATGGCGCCACCGGCGGGCCCATCCGCATCGTCGGCCACGCCAGCCAGGGCGGCGGATCGTCCCAATCCAAGCTCGCCAACCTCGACGTCTCCAGGGACCGGGCGGTCGCGGTCGCCCAGGCGCTGGTCGGGCTCGGCGTGCCGACCGAGCGCATGACGATCGAGGCCGCGTCGGATACCCGGCCCGTCGCGGGCGGCGCGGCCGAGGAACGTCGCGTCGAGATCTACCTCGGCGGCTGACGGCATCCGGCGGGGGGCAGCCATGACGCAACCGTTGCGCGTCGGCGTCGCCGGCCTCGGCGTCGTCGGGGCGGAAGTCGTCCGCCTGCTCGCGCTGCGCGCCGAGCTGATCGCGACGCGCTGCGGCCGGCGCATCGACGTCGTCGCGGTCTCGGCGCGCGACCGGGGCCGCGACCGCGGGCTCGTGCTCCAGGGCATCCGCTGGGTCGACGACCCGATCGAGCTGGCCGCCGATCCCGATATCGACGTGGTCGCCGAGCTGATCGGCGGCGCCGACGGGGTCGCGCATGGCCTGGTCGTCGCGGCGCTCGACAACGGCAAATCCGTGGTCACCGCCAACAAGGCCCTGCTCGCGCACCACGGCACGGCGCTCGCGGCGAAGGCCGAGGCGAGGGGGGTGGCGCTCGCCTTCGAGGCGGCCGTTGCCGGCGGCATCCCCATCGTCAAGGCCCTGCGCGAAGGCTTCGCGGGCAACCAGGTCGAGCGCGTCTACGGCATCCTCAACGGCACCTGCAACTTCATCCTAACCGCCATGCGCGACAGCCGGCGCGAGTTCCGCCGCGCGCTCGCCGAAGCGCAGAAGCTGGGCTACGCCGAGGCCGACCCGAGCTTCGACATCGAAGGCATCGACACGGCGCACAAGCTCGCGCTCCTGGCGAGCGTCGCGTTCGGCTCGCCGGTCGATTTCGCCGGCGTCCACGTCGAAGGCATCACCCACGTCGGCCTGATCGACATCGACTTCGCGCGCGAGCTCGGGTTCCGCATCAAGCTGCTCGGCGTCGCCCGGGTCACCGACCACGGGCTCGAACAACGCGTGCATCCGTGCATGGTGCCGCTCGCGCACCCCATCGCCCACGTCGACGGCGTGTTCAACGCGGTCGTCGTCGAGGGCGATTTCGCCGATCGCAACATGGCCGTGGGACGCGGCGCCGGGGCGGGCCCGACCGCCTCGGCGGTCGTCGCCGACCTGATCGATATCGCGCGCCGCCAGCGCCTGCCGGCGTTCAACGTGCCGACGGCCGCGCTCAGGAGCATCCCGCGCGCGCCCATGGAGCGGCATCGGGGCGCCTACTACGTGCGCTTCACCGTGCTCGACAGGCCCGGCGTCATGGCCGACATGACCGCCGCGTTCCGCGACGAGCAGGTCTCGATCGAGGCCCTGATCCAACGCGGGCGCAACCCGGGCGACACCGTGCCCGTGGTGATGACGACCCACGAGACCGAGGAAGCCAGTTTGACCCGCGCGCTGGCGCGAATCGGCGCGCTCAAGACCGTGCGCGAACCGCCGCGCATGATCCGCATCGAGCAGTTCTGAGCCCCGTTCATGGGCAGCGCGATCCTCGGGGTCGAGCAATCCGTCTCCGGGCTGCGCTGGCGCTCGCGCGTCGAGGATGACCGGCTCGCCCTCGCGCACGCCCAGCGGCTCGGCGTTCCCGAGGTCATCGGCCGCGCGCTGGCGGGCCGGGGCATCGGGATCGACGACGCGGACGGCTATCTCAACCCTTCGCTCCGGCGCGATTTGCCCGATCCCATGGTGCTGAAGGACATGGCGCCGGCGGTGGTCCGGCTCGCGGACGCGGTCGAGCGGGACGAGATCGTCGGCATCTTCGGCGACTACGACGTCGACGGCGCCACGTCGGCGGCGCTCCTGGTCCGCTATCTCGACGCGGTCGGCGCGCGCAGCCGGGTCTACGTCCCCGACCGCCTGACCGAGGGCTATGGCCCCTCGGTCGGCGGCCTGCGGGCGCTGGCGCGGGCCGGGGCGAAGGCGATCGTCACCGTCGACTGCGGCGCGAGCGCCGAGGAGCCGCTGGCCGAGGCGCGCCGCGACGGGCTCGAGGTGATCGTCGTCGATCATCATCTGCCGGGCCCACGGCTGCCCGAGGCGATCGCCGTGATCGATCCCAACAGGCTCGACGAGGACCGCGGTTTCGGTCAGCTCGCCGCCGTCGGCGTGACGTTCCTGCTCCTCGTCGCGCTGAACCGGGAGCTGCGCCGGCGCGGGCGTTTCACGGCGCGGCCCGAGCCCGGCCTGCTCGGTTGGCTCGATCTGGTGGCGCTCGGCACCGTCTGCGATGTCGTGCCGCTGACCGGGCTCAACCGCGCGCTGGTGAGCCAGGGGCTCAAGGTGCTCGCCCGGCGCGCGAACGTCGGGCTCGCGGCGCTCGCCGACGTGGCCGGACTCGCCGATCGGCCGGTGCCGTTTCACTTGGGCTTCGTGCTCGGCCCGCGCATCAACGCCGGCGGCCGGCTGGGCGAGCCCGATCTCGGCGTGCGCCTGTTGACAACGGCCGACCCGATCGAGGCGCGCCGCATCGGCGAGCGGCTCGACCGTGCCAACACCGAGCGCAAGGCGATCGAAGTGTCCGTCGTCGCCGCCGCGATCGACGACGCCGAGGCGCGCGGCGCGAGCCGCAACGCGGTCGCCTTCGCCGCCGGTGAGGATTGGCACGCAGGGGTCATCGGCATCGTCGCGAGCCGTCTGGTCGAGCGGTATCGCAGACCGGCCGTGGTGGTCGGGACCGCGGGCGGCGTGGCGCGGGGCTCGGGCCGGTCGATCCACGGCGTCGACCTCGGCGCGGCGATCATCGCGGCGCGCCAGGCGGGGCTCCTCGTCAACGGCGGCGGGCATGCCATGGCGGCGGGGTTCACGGCCGAGACCGGCAGGCTGGCCGAACTGGCCGAATTTCTCGAGCTGAGGCTGGCGCCGGCGGTGGCCGAGCACACCGGCGCGCCCTCGCTGGGGCTGGACGGATCGATGACGGCGGAGGCCGCGACGGTCGACCTGCTCAACGTGATCGAGCGCCTGGGGCCGTTCGGCGCGGGCAACGCCGAACCGCGCTTCGCCCTCGCCGATTGCCGCATCGTGCGCGCCGACGTGGTCGGCACCGACCACGTGCGCTGCATCGCCGCCGGCCCGCGCGGCGGCCGGCTCAAGGCCATCGCGTTCCGCAAGGCCGAGACCGCCGTGGGGCGCGCCCTGCTCGAGCGCGGCGCGCCGCCGCTGCATCTGGCCGGAACCCTGCGCGCCGACCGCTGGCAGGGCGAGCTCGGCGTCCAGTTCGTCATCGACGACGCGGCCAGGTCCGCGCCATGAGCGAAGCAGCGCTACGCGACGTGCTGGCGGCCAACGCCGCGTTCTACAGAGCCTTCGCCGCGGGCGACTTTCAAGCCATGGACGCCCTGTGGGCGCGGCGCGCGCCGGTCGCGTGCACCCACCCGGGCTGGCGCGCGTTGATCGGGCGCGACGCGGTGTTGGCGAGCTGGGCGGCAATCCTGAGCGCGCCGGAACGCCCGGCGATCGTCTGTTTCGCGCCGCATGCCGTGCTGCTCGGCGAAACGGCGCTGGTCCTCTGCTACGAGGACGTCGGCGCCTGGCTGGCGGCGACCAACGTCTTCGTGCGCGAGGACGGGGCTTGGCGCATGGTTCATCACCACGCCGGCCCGGCGCGCGACGCGCCGGCCGAGGAGCCTGCCAGCGGCCGGATGCACTGATCGTTCGCGCTCAAGCGCTTGTGACTGGTCCGTGATCCGGAATGGGGTCACTGTCGGGCCATGCGCGGTCTCGGTCTGCTGCTCGCGATGTTGGTCGTCGCGCACGGCGCCTTCGCTCAAGAGGCGCCGAGCGCTTGGCTGGGCGAGTGGCCCGCGACCGACTTCTCGAGGACCCTGGTCGATTTCGACGAGATTCTGTCCGGCGGCCCGCCGAAGGATGGCATCCCTTCGATCGACGATCCGCGCTTCATCGACGTGGCCGACGTCGATGACCTGGCGCCGACCGAGCCGGTCATCGGCCTGGTCATCGGGGGCGACGCGCGGGCCTATCCCTTGCGCGTGCTGACCTGGCACGAGATCGTCAACGACGAGGTCGGCGGCGTTCCGGTCGCGATCACGTATTGCCCGCTGTGCAACGCCGCGATCGTGTTCGAGCGGACGGTCGGCGACCGCGTGCTCGACTTCGGCACGACCGGCAAGCTCAGGAAATCGGACCTGGTCATGTACGACCGGCAGACCCAAAGCTGGTGGCAGCAGTTCGAGGGCACCGCCATCGTCGGGGCCATGGCGGGCACCGAGCTGGTGACGCGCCCGACGCGGCTCGAGTCGTTCGAGCGGTTCGCCACGAGCCACCCCGACGGTCTGGTCCTGGTGCCGAACGATCCGTCGGCCCGGGCCTATGGCCGCAACCCCTACGCCGGGTACGACGGCGCCGAATTCCCGTTCCTCTACGACGGCCCGCTGCCCGAAGGCATTCCCGCCATGGCGCGCGTCGTCGCGGTCGGCGACGAGGCGTGGAGCCTCGAATCGCTCAGGACCAAGGGCAGCATCACGGCGGGCGACCTTGTGTTGACGTGGCAGGCGGGGCAGAGCTCGGCGCTCGATTCAGCGCGCATCGCCGATGGCCGCGACGTGGGCAACGTGGTCGTCCAACGCCAAGGCATCGACATCGTCTACGACGTGACGTTCGCGTTCGTGTTCAACGCGTTCCGGCCGAACGGCACGCTCCACGTCGACTGACGGCGCTAGCGCCAGATCGCGTCGAGCACGCGGAGCCAGTTGCCGCCGAGCAGGCCGAGCACGTGGGCCTCGGACCAGCCGCGCGCAAGCAGCCGGTCGGTGACGCGCGCGAGCTCGGCGTGCGAGGAGCAGTCGGCGAGATAGCGCGTTTTCACGTCGTTGCCGAACGCCGCGGCATAGCGCGCGATGGCGCCGGGCGAGCGTTGCAGCGTCATGCCGATGATGTCGGCGACGGCGCCCAGGTCGCGCACGGCCGGCAGATCGGTCCCGAGCGCGACGCGGTCGGGGCCGACCAGGCCGACGACGTGATCGAGCTGGCGCAGGAAGTCTTCGAGCGAAGGGCGGCGGGCGGCATCGCCGTTCCAGCACATCGGCCCGTAGATGCTGACCCCGATCACGCCGCCGGTCGCGGCGACCGCGCGGATCACGGCGTCGGACTTGTTGCGCGCGGCCTCGGTGACGCTCTTGGCATTGCCGTGGGTGACGAGGACGGGCCGCGTCGAGCGCTCGGCGGCCATGAGCGAGGTGCGCTCGCCGACGTGGCTCAGGTCGAGCGCGATTCCGAGCTCGTTCATGAGCGCGACGGCGCGGACGCCGAGCGCGCTCAAGCCGCCGTCCTCGGGTTCCAGGCAGCCGTCGCCCAGGAAGTTGCGCTGGTTGTAGGTGAGCTGCATGACGCGCACTCCGAGGCGGCGAAACAGATGCAGCCGATCGAGCCGGTCGCCGACGGGCCGCATGTTCTGCCAGCCCATGATCAGCCCGACCGCGCCGGCCGCGCGCGCGGCGGCGACGTCCGAGGCGTCCTCGATCAGTCGCCAGCCGCTGGCCGGGGCGTGCACGCGCGCGAGCCAGGCGCCGATCTCGTCGAGCGCGCGCTCGAAGTCGGCCTCGAAATGGCTGACGGTCAGGTTGACGGCGGCGATGCCGGCTTCGCGCAACACGCGCGCGTCGCCGTCCGAGAAGAAGACGAGCCCGTCGACGATGGTCGCACGATCGTGCAGCGCGCGGGCGGCGGGGGAGATTGTCATGCCGTCACCCGCTGGGCGGCATCGACGTGGGGCCGGACCTTGGTCATGAAGCGCTCCATCGCCGCCATCACGTCGGCGTGGCTCGCCCCGAAGCTCATGTTGAGCAGCAGGTCGTCGATGCCGAGCGCGGCGTAAGCGCCGAAGCGCTCGATGCATTCCTCGACGGTGCCGATGATCAGGGCCTTCTCCATGTCCTCGACGGTCTCGGGTACCTCGATCGGCACGATCGCGCCGTCGACCACGGTGCCGGGCGTGGTGAACACGTTGACGAAGCGCCGGTGGTTCTCGTGGGCGATCGCCAGCTTCTCGCGCTTGTCGCGTTCGTCGCGCGCGACATAGCCCATGCGCAGCATGGAGAGCCGGCGGCCGGCGCCGTCGGGCCCGGCCTCGGCGAGCCCGCGCCTGAAGCCCTCGGCTTGGGCCTTGGCGGCGGCGAAGGGATCGCGCAGCGGCGTGGTCTGGACGTGAAAGCCGCGCCGCGCGCAGTGATAGATCGCCTCGGGCGCCAGAGCGGCGATCCACAGCGGCGGGTAGGGAGTCTGCAGCGGGCGCGGCGTGATCGTGATCGGATCGAACTTGTAGTGCTTGCCGTCCCAGCCGACTTCGGTTTCCGACAACAGCCTGATCAGGATAAGGAGCGCCTCGTCGAAGCGCTCCCGGCTTTCCTCGAACGGGATGCCGAGGCGGTCGAACTCGTAGCGGAACGCGCCGCGCCCGACCCCGATCTGCAACCTGCCGTCCATCAGGCAGTCGGCCTGGGCGATGCAGCCGGCGAGCTGGCGGATGTCGTAGAACGGCAGCACCAGGACGGAGGTGATGATGGGGATGCGCCGGGTCGCGCCGGCGACGCGCACGGCGGTCAGCAGCGCGCTCGGGTGCGTCAGGTAGTTGATGAAGTGGTGCTCGGGGATCGCGAGCGTCGCGAACCCGAGGTCCTCGGCGTGGCGCGCCTGCTCGATCAACTCGGCATAGAGGGTGTGGCCATGGACCGAGGTATCGGGCCAGTAGGCGGGCAAGTAGAAGCTGTAATCCATGCGGCGTGAAGCTCGGGCAGACATTGCGGCGCGGGACTTTGGCACGACGAACGCGGTCGTGCACGGACTTCGGCGGGTCGCCCTGGGCACCGGTCGCGATACGGGCTAAAAGGGGCGCCGGCCCCGGAGGGAGAGGCGTCAACATGATGCGGCGAACCGTTCTTCGACTGGTCGCGGTCGCGGCGTACGCCTTCGCCGCCGACGCAAGCGCAGCCAGCGAGGACTTGGAGAACATGCTTTACCTGGAGCTCTCATCGGGGCGCGTCGTCATCCGGCTGAGGCCGGACCTCGCGCCCAACCACGTCGCGCGCGTCAAGGAGCTCGCCCGCCGGGGCTTCTACGACGGCATCGTCTTTCACCGGGTCATCGCCGGCTTCATGGCCCAGACCGGCGACCCCACTGGAACCGGTCGGGGCGGCTCGGGCAAGAAGCTCGAGGCCGAGTTCTCGGACGCGCCCTACGAGCGGGGCACCATCGGCATGGCGCGCGCCCAGGACCCCGACAGCGGCGACAGCCAGTTCTTCATCTGCTTCGCGCCCGCGCCGTTCCTGAACGGCCAGTACACGGTCTGGGCCGAGGTGACCGAGGGCATGGAGTTCGTCGACAAGATCGCCAAGGGCGAGCCGCCTGCGAAGCCCGACAAGATCGTCAAGCTCTCGGTCGCCGCGGACGTGGCGGAATAGACACGCGCCCGTTCGCGCTCGGTCCGAAGTCGGCGGGAAGGAAAACGGCGGGGCAGGTGCGCGTCGAAGACTCAATACAGGACCATCGGCGGCCAGGCAAGGCCACCTTCAATGGTCGTGGCCGCAATCGACCACCCCTATAGTGCTCCAGATCGCCATAAGAAGTCCATATGACTATGCTGATGATAGAAAATAAGGCTCATATGAGGAATATTAGTTAGGACAAGCTTGTGAACTACTTATGACATCTTCGATCAATAGCAAGGGTACTTTGTTCGCGGTCAGATATTTGATCGGTATGGCACGCGATCCGCTTCACTGCATGCGGATTATGGGCATCGCGTCGCCCTCGGCCACCCAAATGGCGATGGGGTATGCACGACATCGCTCACGCCAGCTCTTGTATCTAGCCCGAACTATTCACCGGACGAAGTGTGAGGCGTGCAGCGCTAGCGCGGG
>JBBDQV010000193.1:0-17335 GCA_040905845.1 Alphaproteobacteria bacterium
CCGCGGCCGGGGCGAGCGAATCGGCCGCGAGGATGGGCTGAGCCACGATGATGCGCCGGTTGCCGCGCGGATCCTCGGGGACCAGATCGCCGACCAGGAGCGCGCCCCAGTCGAGCGGCTCGGGCCGCCCGGCGAGCACGGACTCGATCGCGGTGGCGATGCGGTCCAGGGACGGGTCGAGCTGGCCCGGTGTCACCTCGCCGCGGGCGATCCCCTCGACGATCAGGTCGACCGCGGCGAGCAGGCCGCGTGGGCTAGGGTCCGCCGCAAGGACTCCGAGCATGGGTTGAGCGCCGACGAGCCGCTCGGCGAGCGCGGCGACCCGATCGGTCGGCAGATAAAGAATTCCGGCGCGCGCCTCGAGCGGCGCCGAGTCGGGCCGGCGCACCGCGCGCAGCACGTCGGCGCGCGCCGCCATGCGCGAAGCCAAGGCCGCCGCGGCCCGATCGGCCGCGGCGCCGTCGGCCGCCTCGACCACGACGACGAGCAGATCGTCGAGCCGAGGAAAGGCCTTCCTGTAGGCGATCTCGTCCCGGCGGAACGGGACGTCGGCGTCGATCATCGACTCGGTGCTCGTGTCGACGGCGAGCCTCGGCACGACGAGTGCCCCGAGAGCGACGGTCACCACCAGCGCCATGCCGAGCGTGAGCGCGGCGCGCGCGGCGCAGGCGCGGACGATCAAGCCGCACAGCCGGCTCACCATGCCGCGTCGCGCCCGACGGTGGCGGTCAGACGCCGTCGCCCGCGGCGTCCGCGCCGGCGAGCGAGGTCGCCCCGACGACGGCGAGGGCGGCGACGAGCAGGATTTCGAGCCGCGGGATGGTCATGGAAGGCATGGGGTCATCGCGAACGAGCGCACTTTGTCCACGCGCCGCCGGGCTGTCAACGGATCGGGGTCGGCCAACGCTTTTCGATCGCGGCGCGCGGTGCTACGCTGTTGGTCTCGTTCAGTGCCCAGGCGCGACCGCTCGGGTCGGGGCGGCCGCGCGAGGAGGTTCAATGCGCCTCGTCCTCGCTATCGCTTTCGCCGCCGCCGGGGCGAGCCAGGCAGTTGCCGCGCCGCAGCTCATCGCCCTGCTGCCCACCAACGAGCCCGTGGCGCTGACCTGCGCCGACGGCACATGCACCGCCGAGCTCGCGACCTACTGTCTGCAGGAGCAACGTGGCGCGCCCGAGCCGGGCCAGGCGTACCGGCCACAAGGGGCTGGCGCGCTCGGTTTCGCCCTGGTCGATGCCGCGGGTGCCAGGATCGCGCTCGACGTTGAACCGACGATCCGGGCCGCGCGGACCTATGTCGCCGTGACCATCGCCATTCCGGACGGCGTCGCGGCCGGCGCAACCGGGATCGTGGTGGGCGATGGCGTCGTGCTGGTGCCCGAGCCGATCGCCGGCGACCCGAATCCCCAATCGCCCGAGGAGATCGCCGATGCGACGATGCTCGCGCGCTCACTCGGCCAACGCCTGGTCGTCGCCTCGCCCGAGGTCCGCGTCGCGCTCGACCTCGGCCGCGCCGCGAACGCGCTGACCGCCGGGGCGGATCAAGACACCCTCGGCGCCGACTTCCCGCCCGACTCGAGCGCCGTGCTCGAGGCGTGCCGGGGCATGGCGGCCATGGGCGGCGCCGATCTGCTGACTTGCCTGCGCGGGCGGCGCGATGCGCTGATCTCGGACGTCAACCTGAGGTATTGGCGCGCGCTCGCGACCGGGAGCTGAGCCGGCCGCGAAGTCGGTGGTGACCACGACAGCGTTCGTGGTTCGAGACGCTTGCAGCGCAAGCTCCTCACCACGAACGGATAGGATTTTGGCCGTTCGTCCTGAGGAGCGCGCCAAAGGCGCGCGTCTCGAAGGACGAGCGGATCGTGATCTCACCTGAACGGGGCGTGGCCTACAGCGCCAGTCCGAGCTTGCGGCCTTCGTAGATCGCCGCGGGGGCGTGCCGGGGCGACAATCCGTCGCCGATGACGTGGAGTTCGAGCCCGCCGCCCGCCAGCGCATCGGCCAATTCGGTCGACGCGATGTTGGTCGTGGCCAGCACCAGGCTGTCGAACGGCAGGCGCTGTTCCGAGCCAGCCATGAGATCGCGGATCGTCGCCCCGTCGCCGTGCCATTCGACAATGGCCGATTCGACAAGGAACCGGGCGCCGGCCTTGCGCAGCCGCTCGCGCAGCGGCAGATCGACCGCCGTGCGCGCGAGCTCGCGCCCGACGAAGGGGTCGGGGGTGACGACGGTCAGCGTGTGGCCGCGTTCGGCCATGTGCCACGCCGTGCCGAGCCCGCGCCAGTTGCCGCCGTCGTCGAGCAGCAGCACGTTCGAGCCGAGCCTCGCCGCGCGGCCCATGACGTCCTCGACCGAGAAGACGTTGGGCCGCTCGACGCCGGGCATGACATCACGCGTCGGCAGGCCGCGCTGGTACCCCGTGGCGGCCGGCAGCGAGCCGGTGGCGAGCACGACCGCATCGGCGCCGAAACTCTCGACCTCGGTCGCCTCCATGTAGTGGTTGCGCCGAACGGTGACCTGCAACGCCTCGAGTCGGCGCTCGTACCACGCCAGGAGGTCGAGGATCTGGGCCCGGCGCGGCTGCTCGCCGGCGAGCCGGAATTGACCGCCGAGACAGTCGGAGGCTTCGATGAGCGTCACCCTGTGGCCGCGTTCGGCGGCGACGCGCGCGGCCTCGAGCCCCGCCGGGCCGCCGCCGACCACCAGGATGGCGCGCGGCGCGGCCGCCGGCGTGAAGCGATCGCCACCCCACTGGAACTCGCGACCTGCCGACGGGTTGACCAGGCACGAGATGTGATAGTCGCGGTAGCGTCGGCCCCAGCACATCTGGTTGCACGACAGGCACGGCCGGATCTCGTCGAGCCGGCCCTCGCGCGCCTTGTTGGCCATGTGCGGGTCGGCGATCTGGCCGCGCACGATCGAGACCATGTCGGCCTGGCCCGAGCCGATGACGACGTCGGCGTTCTCGGGCGTGCGGATGTGGCTCTCGGCCTGGACACGGGCGTGACGCACCGCGGCCTTGATCGCCTCGGCGTAGGGCGCGCCGAGCTTATCCTCATGGACCACCGTCGGCATGATGCGGGTGAAGTCGTAGTAGCTGCCGGTGCCGATGGTCAGGTAATCGACCAGGCCGCGCGCATCCAGGTAGGCAGCGGCCTCCTGCTGGTCGGCGAGCGAAAGCACGTCGGGGCGCGAGGGATCGACGCTCATGCACAGGCCGAGCACGAAGTCATCGCCGACGCGCGCGCGCATGCGTGACAGGCACGCGACGGCGAAGCGCATGCGGTTGTCCAGGCCGCCGCCCCAGCGGTCGGCGCGCCGGTTGGTGTAGGGCGACCAGAACTGCTCCAAGAGCGCGCCGTAGGCGGCCATGATCTCGGAGCCGTCGAACCCCGCCTCCTTGTCGCGCCGGGCGGCCTCGGCGAAGCACTCGATCAGCTCCTCGATCTCGGCCTCGGACATGCGGTGGCTGCCGTCGGAATCGTGCATCGACGGCAGGCCCGACGGCGACCAGTTGGCGTCGAGCGCGTTGTCCCAATCGCCGTGCGCGCCCAGGTGGTACATCTGGTGGATCATCACCGTGCCGTGGGCGTGGCACGCGTCGGTGATGCGCCGGAAGTAGGGGATCACCGCGTCGTCCTGGGCGAGGAAGTTGCCGCGCGTGAGCCGGGTCGCCTTATGCACCGGCGCGGGCTCGATGACGATCATCGCCGCCCCGCCGATGGCGCGTTCCAGGTAGTAACCGTGGTGACGCTCGGCCGGCAGGCCGCGCTCGCTCATGTTCGCGGTGTGCGCGCCGAACACGAGCCGATGCTTGAGCGTCACGTGACGCAGCGCGAGCGGCTGGAACAGGTGCTTGAGGGGTTGGCTCATGGTCGGGCCGGCGGCATGGCGTCCGGCCGATCTTGGCACGCCGCGCGGGCCGCTTCTACGATGCCGGATCGGCGCGCTACAATCGGGTTCGACGCGAGCGACCCGTGTTCCGGCGCCTTCGCAGGTTTCGTCTCCCCAGCCACGCTTCGATGTTCGTGACCCGTCGGCGCCCCTGGCGCATCGTATGACACGGCCGGTGGGTCCGTCCGCCGACGCGGCGCGGCGCAGGCTGGCCGGCGCCATCTCGCTGTCCGTCGGCGTCGCTGTCTTCACCCTCCAGGACCTCGTCATGAAGCATCTGAGCGGGGACTACCCGGTGCACTTGGCCATGGTGATCCGGAGCCTCGCGGCGCTGCCGTTCCTGCTGCTCTTCGTCCGCGTCGAATGCGGCCTCGCCGGCCTACGCAACCGATGGATCCCGTTCCTGATCCTGCGCGGCGCGATCCAGATCGTCAGCTTCACGGCCTACTACCTGGCGTTTCCCGCGCTGCCCTTGGCGGTGGTCGTGGCCCTCTTCTTCACCGCGCCGCTGCTCATCACGGCGTTGTCCGGGCCGTTCCTCGGCGAGCGCGTAGGCGCCGCGCGCTGGCTCGCGGTGATCGTCGGGTTCGCCGGCGTCGTGCTGATCGCGCGGCCGAGCGACGGGATATTCGAGGCGGTCGCCGTGCTGCCGATCCTGTCCGCGTTCGGCTATGCCTGCGGCCAGCTCATCGTGCGGCGGATCGGGGCGGGCGTGGTCGCCTCGGTGACGGCGTTCTACCAGAACCTGATGTTCATGGCCGGCGGGCTCATGCTCGCACTCGCCGTCGGCGACGGCCGGCTCGCCGGCACGGGCGACCCGAGCCTCGAGTTCCTGCTCAGGGCGTGGACCGTGCCGAGCTGGCTTGATTTTGGTCTGCTCGCGGTGTGCGGGCCGATCTCGGCGATCTCGATCTGGCTCATCAACAACGCGTACCGCACGACCGAAGCCAACCTTGTCGCCCCGTTCGAATTCACGGCGATGATCTGGGGCGTCGTCTGGGGCGCCGCCCTGTGGGGGGAGTTCCCCGAGCCCTTGACCTTCGCCGGCATCGCGCTCGTGCTCGGCGCCGGGCTGTTCGTCATGCGCAGCCGGCTGCCGGGCGGATGACGCGCCGCGTCAGCTGACCGAGAACGCCTTGTACTTGTCGAGCAGGCGCACCGGCTTCTTGAGCGCGTCGCGGCGGAACGGATCGCCGAGCTCCTGGGTGACCATGATCTCGAGCACCGTCGGCCTGTTCGAGGCCGTCGCCTGACGCAAGGCGTCGCCCACCTGGTCCGGTTTGTCGACCGTGACGCCCTCCGCGCCCATGGCGCGGGCTATGGCGGCGAAGGACGGGTTCTTCAGGTTGGTGCCGACGTAGCGGTCGGCGTAGAAGTCGATCTGGTTCTTCTTCTCGGCGCCCCACTGGCCGTTGTTGAACACGACGGCGGTGACGGGGATGGCCTCGCGCACGCAGGTCAGCGTCTCCTGCAGGCTCATGCCCCAGGCGCCGTCGCCGACATAGGCGACCGCCGGCCGGTCGGGCGCCGCGACCCTGGCGCCGATCGCGGTCGGAAACGCGTAACCGCAGTTGCCGAAGCTCATGGCGGCGAAGAAGCTGCGCGGCTGCTCGAACCCGAGGTAGCTGTTCGAGACCGAGCAGATGTTGCCGATGTCGGTGGTCACCATGGCGTTCCTCGGCATCGCCTTCTCCAGCTCGCTGAGCGCCCTGCGCGGCGGCACGGGCGAGCCGTTCTTGAGCGACCAGGACTCGAGCTCGGCCTCCCAGTCCTTCTTCTGCCTGGCGACCTCGGAGAGCCGCGCGTCCTTGTTGCCGTGGGCGGCGAGGGCGCGGTTCGAGGTCTTGAGCCGGTCGAGGATGGCGGCGGCGGCGAGCCTGGCATCGCCCCAGACCCCGACGCTGATCGGCTTGACCAGGCCGAGCATATGGTGATCCGCGTCGACCTGGATGATCTTGGCGCCCTTCGGCCAGTAGTCGAGCCCGTGTTGCGGCAGGGTACCGAACGGACCAAGCCGCGTGCCGAGCGCGAGCACCACGTCGGCCTGGGCGATGACCTTCATCGCCGCCTTCGAGCCCTGGTAGCCGAGCGGGCCGCACGCCAGGGGATGGCTCGCCGGGAACGCGTCGTTGTGCAGGTAGCTGGTGACGACCGGCGCGGCGAGGTACTCGGCGAGCGCCTTGGCCTCGGCCTGGCCATCGGACATGACAATGCCGCCGCCGGCGACGATGACCGGGAACTTGGCCCCGGCCAACGCGGCCGCCGCCGCGTCCAGGCTCGCCTCGCCGCCGGCCGAGCGCTCGATCCCGATCGGCGCCGGGATGTGGCCGTCGTACTCGCCGTAAAAGAAATCGCGTGGCACGTTGAGCTGCGCCGGGCCACGATCGCTGAGCGCGCGGTCGAAGCAGCGGCTGGTCAGCTCGGCCAGCCGGTCGGGCCGACTGACGTGGACCTGGAACTTGGTGATCTTCTCGAAGAAGGGGAGCTGCTCGGTCTCCTGGAAGCCGCCCAGCCCCTGGGTCGCCGAGCCGGTTTCCGGCGTGATCACGACCACTGGCGAATGGGCCCAGTAGGCGGCCGCCACGGCGGTGACGAAGTTCGTGATGCCCGGCCCGTTCTGGGCGATGCAGACGCCGTGGCGCCCGCTGACCCGGGAATAGCCGTCGGCCATGTGGCCGGCGCCTTGCTCGTGGGCGACCGAGATGAACCGGATGCCGGCCGGCTCGAACAGGTCGAGCGCGTCCATGTAGGCCGAACCGACGATGCCGAACACATGGGTCACGCCATGCGCGACCAGCGTCTCGACGAAGGCTTCGCTCGGCGTCATGCGCGTCATGGCGGGTTTCCTCCCCCTGCTTTCCGCGTTCATAGCGGCGCGTCGCGGCGCCGGCAAGGGCGGCGGACCGCGGCCCGGCCGAAGAGGGGGCTTGACCATCATCGGGCGGTAACCGAATCTTGGTCAGCTTGGCATTCCGCCCGCGCGGCACGCGCGGCGACGGCTCGGTCCTATACCTTCAGGGAGGAACAGTGATGACGATGAAATCAAAGGCGCAGCGGCGGACGACCGCGACGCTGCGCGCCGCGCGGGACTTCACCCGGCGGACGATGCTGAAGGGAGGCCTCGCGGCCTTCTCGGTCGCCACCACGGGCCCGTGGCTGGTCAAGGACGCGTTCTCGTCCTCGGGCGAGCTCAACGTGTTCACCTGGTCCGACTACATGCCCGATGACCACATCAAGGGCTTCACCGACTCGACCGGGATAACGGTCAACTTCTCGGGCTACGGCTCGAACGAGGACCTGATCAACAAGATGAAGGCGACCAAGGGCCGCGGCTTCGACCTGATCAGCCCAACCCTCGATCGCGTCGGCCAGTGGAAGCCACTCGAGCTCCTGCAGCCGTTCGACATGAGCCGGGTGCCGACCGACAAGATCATCGGCGGCCTGCTCAAGGGCTCGGCCGATCTCTGGACCTGGGGCGACGGGCAGCATCACTTGCCGTGGACCTGGGGCACCGAGCTCATGGCTTGGCGCACCGACAAGTGGTCGCGCGACTACAAGGACCTGTCGTACGGCGACCTGTGGGGCGAGGACGTCAAGGGAAAGGTCATGGGCCGGCCCCACTCGATGATGGCGGGCATCGGGCTCTACCTCGACCATTCGGGCATGCTGCCGACCAACCGCATGCACGACGCCTACAAGGACGAGGAGAACATGCGGCGGATCTGGGAGGAGATCACCAAGTTCGCCGTCGAGCACAAGAGCTACGTCAAGCAGTTCTGGAACGATGCCGACGCCCAGATCAACGGCTTCATGCAGAACGACGTGGTGCTCGGCCAGTGCTGGGACGGCCCGCCGACCCGGCTCAAGAAGGAAGGCCAGCCGGTGACGCTCGCCGCCCCGGTCGAAGGCGCGTTCACCTGGCTCGACGGCGTCGCCCTGCCGATCGGCGCCGAGAACTTCGATCAGGCGTACGCGTTCCTCGACTACATGTACACGCCCGAGGTGGGCGGGCGCTGGTCGAACATCACCGGCTACAACGTGGTCGGGGTCGGCGCCGACGCGTTCCTCGACGACGCCTCGAAGAAGCTCTACCAGGAGACCTACCCGCAGGACACGCTCGACAACCGGCTGTGGTGGTGGCCGCCGGCCGAGGCGTGGTACCCGGAGATCCGCAACGAATACGTCGACAAGTTCGTCGCCGCGTAGCTCGGGCGACACCCGGAGACGGCACCCCGGCCCTTGGCCGGTGTGCCGTTCTCTTGATAGGCTAAGGTGAGTTCCGATTGCGTGGAACCGCCTCCCCCACGAGGGGGGAGGGGACGCGCGGTTCACGTCTGTGCCCCCTCCACCTCGATGGGGGAGGGTCGGGGTTGGTGTGGAGCCGCCGATTCCATGTCGGCGGTGTTCGCCTTGGCGCGCGACGCGATCGGGGTGGGGAGGTGCCGATCCATGAGCGCCGATGTCGAGCTCGATCACGTCACGATCCGATTCGGCGCCTTCACGGCGGTCGACTCCGTCTCGCTGCGCATCGAGGAAGGCGAGTTCTTCAGCTTCCTCGGCCCGTCCGGCTGCGGCAAGACGACCATCCTGCGCGCCGTCTCGGGTTTCCAGGAGCCGACCGAGGGCGAGGTGCGCATCGGCGGCAAGAACATGCGCGGCATCGGCCCCAACAGGCGGCCCACGGCGCTGATCTTCCAGAACCTCGCGCTGTTCCCGCTGATGACCGTGGCCGAGAACATCGCCTTCGCGCTCGAGGTGCGCGGGGCGAGCCGGGCCGCGCGGCGCCGGCGCGCCGACGAGCTCCTGAACCTGATCGCGCTGCCCGGCCAGGGCGACAAACCGATCGCGGCGCTCTCGGGCGGCCAGAAGCAGCGCGTCGCGATCGCCCGCGCGCTCGCGGTCGAGCCCGACGTGCTGCTGCTCGACGAGCCGCTCTCGGCGCTCGACCTCAGGCTGCGCCAGCACATGCGGACCGAGCTCCGCGCCATCCAACGCCGCGTCGGCATCACCTTCATCTACATCACCCACGACCAGGGCGAGGCGCTGACCATGTCGGACCGCGTCGCGGTGATGAGCCAGGGCGTGATCCAGCAGATCGGTGACAGCGCGACCATCTACGACGACCCGGCGACCGCCTTCGTCGCCTCGTTCGTCGGCGAGAACAATCCGTTTCCCGGCACGGTGACCCAGCTCGCCGACGGCCAGGCGGTGGTCGATACGGCGCTCGGACCCTTGCGCGGGCGCAACGGCCGCGGCCTGAAGCGCGGCGACAAGGCGATCGTGTTCGTCAGGCCCGAGGCATTGCGCGTTGGCGCGGGCGCGAGCGAGGCCGGCACCACGATCGAGAGTCAGGTCGTCACCAAGGAGCTCGAGGGCTCGCTCGTTCACGTTCGGCTCGCGGGCGCGGGCGCCAAGCCGATCACCGTCTCGCTGACCAACGACGGCACGGTGCCCGTGCTCGAGGCGGGGCAACCCCTGACCGTCGTGTTCGACGCGGCGCGCGCGGTTGCGCTGCCCACGGGGCACCTGGCCGATGAGTGACTTCGTCGCCGTCTTCCTTGCGCTCCTGCTCGCGCTGCTCGTCGCGCTCATCGTCCAGAGCCGCGGCGCCTCGATCTTCGCCGCGCTCGGCGAGGTCAAGTTCGTCGAGCGCAACGGCCTGGTGATCTCGGCCTACATGGTGACGGCGGTCAGCGTGTGGGTCGTGTTCATGATCGTGCTGCCGATGCTCTACATGGTGGACTTCTCGTTTCGCCACAACCTGCCGCCATCCGAGGTCGGCGGGCCCGAGGACGTCCACACGCTCAAGAACTACGCCTACCTCCTGCTCGGCCGGAAGGGCGACGAGGAGCTGCTGAACTGGCTCCATCTCGGCGTCTTCGTGCGCACGGTCCTGGCCAGCATCTTCGTCACCCTGCTCGACCTCGCGATCTGCTACCCGATCGCCTACTACATGGCCCAGGTCGCCAAGGGCGGCCGCGCGCGGCTCTTGGTGCTGTGCCTGATCCTGCCGTTCTGGGTCAACGAGATCCTGCGCGCCTTCGCGTTCCGCATCCTGTTCGGCACCAGCGGCGTGATCAACTCGGTGCTGATCGGCGCCGGCCTGCTGGAGGAGCCGATCGACTTCATCCGCGCCGACGTCGCGCTCTACGCCGGGCTCTCTTACGCCTACATCCTGATGATGGTGTTCTCGCTCTACAACGCGATCGAGAGCCTGGACCACAACCAGATCGAGGCGGCGCGCGACCTGGGCAGCCCGTGGTGGCGCATCCACTGGCGCGTCGTCATGCCCCACGCCAAGCCCGGCATCGCCTCGGGCTGCACCATGGTCTTCATGCTGGCGGCCGGCGCGCTGGCGGCGCCGCAGATCCTCGGCGGGCCGTCCAGCCTGTGGTTCACCCAGGTCATCTACGACTGGTTCAACCAGGGCGCCAACTGGCCGCAGGGGGCGGCCTACGCCTTCGTGCTCTTGGTCAGCTGCATCGCGTTCGTGCTCGCGGTCATGCGCACCTTCAAGGTCCGGCTGGGCGAGATCGCGCGATGACCTCCGACCGCGTCCGCCGGCTGATGGTCGGCTTCTACATCCTGCTCTTCTTCGGGTTCCTGTTCGGCCCGCTGCTGCTGATGGGCGCGGCGGCGTTCAACGACGTGTCCTATCCCCAGGTGCTTCCCTGGCAGGGCTTCACGGTCCAGTGGTTCGCGAAGCTGGTCAACGACAACCAGATGATGCAGGGCATCACCAACAGCCTGTGGATCGGGCTCGGCGTCGTCGCCCTGTCGGTGCCGATCGGGCTCGCCGGCGCGCTGGTGATGAGCCAGATCGGCCGGCGCGGCGCCACGATCTACTACACCATCGTCATCTCGCCGGTCTTGACCCCGGGCGTCGTGCTCGGCATCTCGACGCTGGTGTTCTGGGACCGGCTCGGCACCTCGGTCGGCGCCGGCTACGACACGCTCTTCTACGACGGCTTCTTCCTCACCGTCGTCGGCCAGTCGAGCTTCATCTCGGCCTACTGCATGCTGGTCTTCCTGGCCCGCCTGCAGCGCTTCGACCGCGGCCTGGAAGAGGCCGCGCTCGACCTCGGCGCCTCCCAAGTCCAGGTGTTCTGGAAGATCCTGATCCCTTACCTGCGCCCAGCGATCCTGGCGGCGGCGGTGCTCGCGTTCCTGTCCTCGTTCGAGAACTACAACACGACGCTGTTCACCATCCTGTCCGAGAACACGCTCACCATCGTGCTGGCGGGCAAGGTGCGCATGGGGACCCAGCCGGACCTCTCGGCGCTCGCGGTCGTCATCATGGCGATCACGCTGATCGGCGCGAGTGCCCACGAGATCCTGAAGCGGCGCGAGGCGGCGCGCGAGAAGGCGGCGCTGGCCGAGGCGCGCGGCGAGGCCGGGCGGCTCGCGCCAGCGCGGCTGGCCACGGTGCCGGCCGGCTGAAACGCCCGCGCCGGAGAGGGTGAAACTGGCAACTCGTGTTCAATGGTTGCGGCACCTTTTTCTATGGTGCGTTCCTCCGATGGAGGGCCACTGCGGAACCAACGTCGAATGCGACACAAGCTGAACCCATTGGGTACAGACGTTCGATCTTTGCGTAGATGATTTCCATCCGTGTGCGTTCAGTACTCCGTGTTAATCCGCATCCCGCTACGTCCGGGGCACGGGTAGCCGTTCTGCCCATTGTGAGTTTTCAGAGTACTTGTCTGCGTCTTGCGTCTGAATTTCTTCTGGCAGTAGGGACATTGGTACATGTAGGTCGGCCCGAAGGATTGCGCTGCCCGGTGTGGAGCGCCCGGGCGCGCCGGACGGAGTAGCTTCGCTGCAGCTTTGGGAGCCGCCGACTGAGCAGTCGGCGGAATTGCGGCCGGGCCGGAAGGAGTCAGCTCTACTGCGTAGCGTGGCGTGAAGGTCCGGTTCGTCGTTCGGGCACCTTCAATGCGATCGACGCGATAGCTCCGGTGGGCATTGCTGTCAGCGCTCCAGGCGTGGAGAATGATGTTGCCGTCCTGCGTGCGCCGCAGGGAATAGGGCTCGATGCGCCTTGTGCTTCCCTGGTAGTCGAGGTCGACGCACAGGCGGTTGGCGGCGGCGAACCGGATGGTTTCGAGGGCAGCTTGCGACAGCGCGCGCAGCGGGAGCCGTAGGGTGCGCTCGCGGATAACCGTTTCGCCCGCCGCCGCAATATAGGAGGCAGGGACCTCCGGTTCACTTGCTTCCTCAAGCCAGCCGAAGAACTCAGGCAGGACGTTCCAGAACGCATCGACGGGCGGCAAGGCCGGAAGTTGATGGCCCAGCATGTGCTGCCATGCTCCTTCTAGGTCGCCCCTATGGCCGTCGAAATCGCCAGCGCGGGGCACTTTGATCCCTTTAAAAGCGCATTTCCGCTTCAGAACATCCATGAGCACGGACGGTGATCGCCGTGCCTCCGTATTCCTGTAGAGGTTGACCACATCGTAGAGATCGCGCGGTCGCGTCCGTTCGGCCAAAGCGCGGACCTTCTCGCCAAAGGCCTCTTCATAGGCATAGGCTAGAACGGTGATGCCGTCCTCCGGCGCATCGCTGTAGGGATGAAAGATGGGCACACGCACTGGCGCCAGCACTACGCGTTCGTCGGCAGTCAGATCGAGTTTGACGCGTGGCAGGCCCCCCGAACTCGATGAAACTGGCCCGCGATAGCTGAGCTTCCCCTGGCATCCGGGATTGCCGCGCGGATTCTTGAAGATTTCGAAATCCTGGTTTTGCGGGGGGAATTCAAGACCGGTGAGTTGATATATCCACGCGGACACCTCGGCAAAAACGCGCTTGAGAAACGCCTTGTCCAGATGGGCCGGATCGAGCAGGGTGAAGTCGAGGTCTTCTGAAAACCTGTAGGTCTCGAAGTAACACTTCTTCAGGCACGTGCCGCCCTTGAAGACCCAGCTTCCGGCCAAATCCGGGTGCGCGAAGATGCCGGCGAGCGCCCAGCCGAGCGCGTAGTCCTTTTCAATGACATGCGGGTTTAGACCCATCGTCGCCGCAAGATCAAGAATCTCGCGCTTGCCGATCATCGAACGGACACATTGAGCCAGTTGGCGGGCACACGCAGACGCCAGCGTGTCACGAGCCGCGTACAGTCAAGCGCGGGATCGAGCCTGGCATGGCCCTTGGTCAGTCGGGTCTTGCTTGCTTGGGCAAGCCCTCCGCCGCTCGGCAAGCGCTCGGCGAGAAATCCCAGTCGCTTGAAAACGGCCCCGTTGCCTAGGCGCTCGGCGTAGCTAACAAGTTTTGAATCATCGCGGTCGGAACGCCGCAGGTACTGCCGGAGGCAATCCGCGACATGCTGGATGCCACCCCCGGCAGCCGGATCGTCCAGCATGTCGACGATGGTACGGTGAATGTCCGATACCGCGATTCTGGTGCGTCCGCGCCAGACTGCCTGTGTGCCAAACATTCTGTCTTCGGAGGTATGCTTAAGGAGAAAGAAGGCGCCCTGGCGTTCGACGACGGGACCGTTTACCCGCCGCGCCGTGTAGACGATGATGTCGCGGAATATCTGCTCGGTCAGGTCCCAGTGCTCGGCGGCGGTCCGACCACCCACATAGGCGGGCGCGAATAGGATTGGCACCAGAATCCAGGGGTCTTCCACAACCTGTTTCGCGTCGAGGAACTCCAGCTGGATGGCGACATAGGTGCCGGTACCGACACGCCGTAGCCATCCCTGCCCGGCCCAACGAGACAATAGTTTTGCGGCTTTGGTGCGCGATACGCCCAGTGCTTTCACGGCGTCATCGATGCGCACAACGGCGCCCCCTGTCCTGAAAACGGCGGCGAGTCTGGCTCTTCTTGGTGGCAGCGGACGGGGATTCATAGAAGTATAGATATATCACATATATTCTCGATAAACGCGAAATTCGTGCCTATCAATAGCCTAAGGAATAACTATATGCAGTTACGGAAAATTCCCGCAATATGAGAACTAAATGCTGTGCGATATAGCGCACTGAAGCCCTTCGCCACCGCCTGAAGGGAGGCCCCTCAAATCTCATTCAGAACTCCGCCGCCCCCGATAGGTGCCCCTCACGCCATGAAGAACTGGCCGAGCATTTCCTTCTTGGTGTCGAGCGAAACCTGGGCGAGCGCGAAGGTCTTCCCCGTCTGGGTCCAGCCGAGCTTGAGGTAGAGCGACTTCTCGTTGCGCACCACGTCCATGACCGCCTCGTGAAAGCCGAGATCGAGGAACACGGTCGCGCTGTCCTCGTCGCGGTTGCCGATCGGCTTGGAGGGGCGGCGATCGTCCGCGTGCTCGAAGACGAAGATGCCTCGGTTGACCCCGTCCTCTCGTAGAGGCGGAGGACGATCGAGGATTGCGCCTCCTCGCGCGTGCGCTTTGTCAGGACCTGCATGGAATGGCGCGTGATCTTGTGGACGGTGACGGTCATGGCGGTCCCCGATCGGCCTCGGGACAGTGATAGCATGCGCCAAGGCCGGCGGTTAGCCGGCGAAGGGAGGGGGTCATGCGCTGGAACCTCATCGTATCTCGCCCCGCGCTCACGGTGGTCGCGGCGTGCATCGCGGGGACCGCGCCCGCGGACGAACCGGCACGCTTGGCGGGCGAATCGAGCGTCGCCGTGCGCGCGACGCCGGATGGCACGGAGATCACGACGGTCAACACGACATTCGTGGTGGCGGGCGGCTACATCCCCGGCCTCGCCCTCGACGATCGGCTAGTGCTGCGCCAGCGCATCGAGACCGTCCAGGTCATCGACGAGAAGGGCGCGCGCTCGACCACGGTGACGGCCGAGGCCTGGCATCTCGACGGGCCACTGGACGGGCCGCCGCTGTGGTCCGTGACCGCGCCGGGCGACGCGGCGGAGGTCGCGGCCGGCGAGTTCTACGTCGTCCATGACGAGAACACCGATTGGTTCTATCCGCCCGTGACCGCCTATCGCCTGGCCGACGGCAAGCGCCTGTTCGCCGCGACGACCCCCTGGGCGTCGTTTCAGCTCTCGACCCCGGATCCGGGCTCGCGCCACGGCGCCTATGCCACGGCCCAGGCGGACGAGGTCGCCGCCGACGTGGCCGCCATACCGTTCGCGGTCGGACTCATCACGTACGCGACGTCCGAATGGGTGCTCGACCGCGTCGTCATCGAGGCGGCGACCGAGGAACTCGGCTACGCGCTGCGCGAGGTCGAGGAGACGCCGATCGTGAGCTGGCGCGACGGCGCTGGCGCCGATCTCCCGGGCTTCGCGTTGGCCGATCCGGATGGGCGTTCGGGGCTGACGCTCGCGATCGACTTCCCGTTCAACGGCTTCGCCGTCACCATCCCGGTCGTTGACGACCGGCTCGCCGTGGCCGAGGCGGCGGTCCCGGAAGGGTTGCGGCTGGTCCCGCTGCCGGCGCCGTGAGGACGTGGCACGTGGCCGAGTCGATGCTGGCGCGCCTCGGGGTCCGGCCGGTGGTCAACGCGGTCGGCACCTGGACGATGTACGGCGCCGCGCCGGTGAGCGACACGGCGGTCGAGGCCACGGCCTTCGCGCTCCAGCGCTCCTTCGTCATGGACGAGCTGCAGCGTGCCGCCGCGACCATGATCGCCGAGCTGACCGGGGCCGAGTCGGGCTGCGTCACGGCGTGCGCCGCCGCCGGCGTCGCGCTTTCGGTCGCCGCCGCGATCACCGGCGATGACCCTGCGCTGGTCCGCCGCCTGCCGGAAACCGACGGCCTCGCGAACGAGGTCGTCATGCTCAAGGGGCACGTCGTCGACTTCGGCGCCGACGTGCGCCAGATGGCGCGCGTGGCGGGCGCGCGCGTCGTCGAGGCCGGCACCGCGACCCATTGCGGCGAGGACGAGCTCGAGGCCGCGTTCTCGGCCCGCACCGCGGCGGCGCTCTACGTCGTCTCGCACCTCTGCGTCCTGCGCGGCCAGCCCTCGCTCGGGCGATTCGTCGCGATCGCGCGCTCGAAGGGCGTCCCGGTCATCGTCGATGCCGCGGCCGAATATGACCTCCGCGGCTTCCACCGCGTTGGCGCCGACCTGGTCGTTCACAGCGCGCACAAGTTCCTGGCCGGCCCGACCGCCGGCCTGGTCGCCGGCCGTGCCGCGCTGGTTCGCGCCGTGCTCGCCCAGAACAAGGGGATCGGCCGACCCATGAAGGTCGGCAAGGAGGGGATTGTCGGGCTCATCGCCGCGCTCGAGCGCTGGAAGGGTCTCGACCTCGACGCCCTGCGGGCGAACGATCGGGCCAGGCTCGAACGCGCCGCCGAGCGCCTCGGCAATCTTCCGGGTCTTTCGACCGAGCTCGAGCCCGACACCACCGGCAACACGATCGACCGGCTGCGTGTCGGGGCCGATGGCGCCGCCGGACTGACCGCCGGGGCGCTAGGACGTGCTCTGCGCGACGGTCCGACGGCCTACGTGGTGCGCGACCACCTGGCCGATCTCGGCTATTTGCTGATCGACCCGCGCAGCCTCGACGACACCGAGATGACCGGGCTCTGCGACCGCATCGCGGCGATCCTGGCCGAGGCCCGGCGCCGCTGATCAGGCGCCGAAGGGATCCTCGCGGTCGCCGATGGGGTCAGGGTTGGTTTGTTCCTTTCCCGGCGTCGCGCTTAGACACGTCAAGTCCCTCGTTGAAACCCGATGCGCGCTGTTTGATGATCTCGAGCGCTTCGGCGTTTGTCCGCGCGATCAGTTCAGCGAGCTCGCGCAGCGAGGCCATGCCGCGCTCCAAGGCATGGCGCCCGGCCGCCAATTGTGCGTTCGCCTGCTCCTCGGGGTCGTCGAGCCTGCCGACTCGGCGGAACGAGCCGAGCATCTCCTCGGCGGTATCGCGGAAGAGCTGGGTCTGGCGCTGAGCCGACTGCTGGACGCAGTCGAAGGCGAGCTGGCAGACCGCCGTCATGGCCTCGACGTTGCGGCGCTGGGCCGTCGCCATCGTTTCGACGTCGAAGCGGGGCTTTTGAAAGGTGCCTGCCAGGAACGATGGGTCGAACCGAGGTATCGCTGGGAGTGTCGGTTCGACCAGCCCACGAGATCGCCCACTTCCCTCGTGCGCCGCGAGAAGCCCGTAGGTGCTCAGATCCTCGTCGAGATCGGGCCAATGAATGCCATAGCCGGCGCCGACGATCCGCCAATTCGAGCGCTGCTCGGGAGTCGCCCGCATGAGCGTGGAGAACCAAGCGAGCGGAACAGAGATCGTCCGCCCGTCCATGAGTTCGACCGAAAGCGTCTCGTCGTTCACGCGGACCGACCGGACGCGCTCATCGGCCGCTGGAATTCCTCCGGCTCCGACCGAAGGATCACCGACGCCTGGAGAAATGGTCATGCCAGCATTCCAAACATAGGGCTTGGTGCGTCTCTACCAGGTCGTGAAGCCTGCGAAGCTCCCGTGGGCCGAAGCCGTGGTTAAGCAGGATTCACTTGGCTGTGCCACATATCGTAGAACTGCGGTCTGGCGCTAT
>JBBDQV010000194.1:0-17135 GCA_040905845.1 Alphaproteobacteria bacterium
GACGCGGGATGCCCCCGCGTCGCGGGGGGGCGGCCCGGACGCGGCACGCGGCTGCCGTTGACGGTGCCACCATCGGCCGCGCCCGTCACCGGCTTGCGCCGCCCCTCATCCGGCTCGCTGCGCTCGCCACCTTCTCCCCATGGGAGAAGGGTCGTTGCGCCGTTCATGTCCCGAGCCGAGCGCGGCGCCGTTGCGCGGGTCGCGCACCGCACCGTCCTCGAGCAGCATGTTCCGGGCATCGAATCGGGCGAGGCTTGCCATGGCGACGCAGATCTTTCCTGCCGGGAAAAACACTTTGACGCCGTTGCCTGATCCGCGGCGCGGACGTAGCGTCCTTTCCAGTGAGACCGAGGGCGGTGCCGTGAACATTTATCACATCTGGTTCGACCTCAAGGCCGGGGTCAAAGACACTGACTTGACGGACGCGCTCGAGAGTTACCTCGGGCACCTCGAGGCCGAAGGCCGGCTCGCGGGCTATCGCATCACGCGGCGCAAGCTCGGCTTCGGCCACCCGAACCTGCCCGAGTGGAACGTCACGATCGACTTCGCCGACCTCGCCCAAATGGACCCGGCGTTCGCCACGGTCGCGACGCGCGCCGACCCGGTCGAAGGTCTGCACCACGCGGTGAACTCGAAGGTCGAGAGCATATTCTTCGCGCTCTATCGCGACTTTCCCGATCACGCCCGGGTGCGCGGTCAGGAGAAGTTCTGAGCTTCGGGCGAGGTTCTGGATTCCTCGGGACGGCTAGCCTACAACCATCGCCGCGCGGCCCGCGCCGTTCCATTCAAGGCCGCAAGGGGAGGGGACCATGGTCGTCGACCTTGGCAAGATCGCCAAGCAGAAGAACATCCGTTATTTCCTGATCAGCTTCGCCGACCTGTTCGGGGTCAGCCGGTCGAAGCTGGTGCCGGCTTCGGCGATTGGTCAGATGGTGCGCGACGGCGCCGGGTTCGCCGGCTTCGCGACCCATCTCGACATGACGCCGGCGCATCCCGACATGTTCGCGCGCCCCGACCCCGAAACTCTGATGATCCTACCGTGGAACCGCGAGGTCGGCTGGCTCGCCGCCGATCTCCACATGGACGGCAAGCCAGTCGAGGCGTCCTCGCGCGTCGTGCTCAAGCGCCAGGTCGAGGCCGCGCTCAAGAAGGGCTACCGGCTCAAGACCGGCGTCGAGTGCGAGTACTTCTTGATTTCGCCCGACGGCAAGGCGGTCGCCGACCCCCACGATACCCAGGACAAGCCGTGCTACGACCAGCAGGCGCTGATGCGGCGCTACGCGATCATCACCGAGATCTGCGACGCCATGCAGGAGCTCGGCTGGGGCGCTTACCAGAACGATCACGAGGACGCCAACGGCCAGTTCGAGATGAACTGGGACTACGCGGATGCGCTGATCACCGCCGACCGTCACGCCTTCTTCAAGTTCATGGTCCGCTCGATCGCCGAGAAGCACGGGCTGCGCGCGACCTTCATGCCCAAGCCGTTCCGCAACCTGACCGGCAACGGCTGCCACGCCCACGCCTCGGTGTGGGATCGCCAGGGCACCAAGAACCTGTTCCACGATCCCAAGGGCGAGTTGGGGCTGTCCAAGCTCGCCTATCACTTCCTCGGCGGCGTGCTCGGCAACGCCGAGGCGCTGTGCTCGTTCTTCAACCCGACCATCAACAGCTACAAGCGCATCAACGCACCGGTCACGCTCTCGGGCGCCACCTGGTCGCCGAACACGGTCTCCTACGGCGGCAACAACCGCACCCACATGGTGCGGATTCCGGACGCCGGCCGGTTCGAGTTCCGCCTGATGGACGGCGCCGCGAACCCCTACCTCATGCCGGCGGCGCTGCTCGCCGCGGGCATCGACGGGATCGAGAACAAGAGCGACCCGGGCAAGCGGCTCGACATCAACATGTACGAGCATCGGCGCGAGAGCGAGCTGCGCCGGCTCAAGGTCCGGCGCCTGCCGCTCAACCTCCTGGATGCGCTTCGCTTCACCGACAAGAGCAAGGTGCTGCGTCGGGCGTTCGGCGACCAGGTCATCGACGGCTACATCAAGCTCAAGGCGCGCGAGTGGAACGACTTCTGCGGTCACCTGACCGAGTGGGAAAGAAGCCATACGTTGGACTGCTAGGATCTGCCGCAACGCTTCCAAGACCCTCTCCCCCGCGATTGGGGGAGAGGGTCGGGCGAGGGGGCCGACGAAGCCCGCCTCGCCCGCTTTTGGGCCCCGGGGGGGGGGGGGGGGGTGGCCGGGGTGGCCCACAGCGGCGACACCGCGGGGGGGCGGGCCCCCGCACCCCCCTTTCTTCACCTGGGTCCATTCATGATTCTGGTTTTTGGTTCCCTCAACATGGACCTCGTGTTCCGGGTGCCGGTCTTGCCGGCCCCGGGGCAGACGGTGCTGACCCCGACGTATGCGCGCGCGTGCGGCGGCAAGGGCGCGAACCAGGCGGTCGCGGCGGCACGGCTCGGCGCCACCGTGCGCATGGCGGGGCGGGTCGGGCGCGACGAGCACGGGGACATCCTGCTCGAGGCCCTGGCGGCGGACGCGATCGACGCGGGTGCCGTCCTGCCGGGCCAGGCCGCGACCGGCGTCGCCATCGTCGCGGTCGACTCGCGCGGCGAGAACCTGATCCTGGTCGCGAGCGGCGCCAACCTCGAGGCGCGCGGCGAGCAGGTCCCCGACGAATGGCTCGACCGCGCGACCACGGTCGTCATGCAGCTCGAGGTGCCCTACGCCGAAACCTTCGCCCTGGGGCGCCGGGCGCGGGCGCGGGGCGCGCGCGTGGTGCTGAACGCCGCGCCGGCGGGCCCGGTCGAGCCGGAGGGTTGCGACGTTCTCGTGGTCAACGAGGGCGAGGCTTCGGCGCTCGCCAAGCTCGCCGGGTTGCGGGTACGGGGCGCGACCGCCGCGGCGAAGGCGCTCGCCCGCGCCTGGGACCGTCTCGTCGTCGTCACGTTGGGATCCAAGGGCGCGCGCGCCTTCGCGCCCGACCGCACTTGGGCGGTCGATGCGCCGAAGATCGAGCCGGTCGACACGACCGGCGCCGGAGACGCCTTCGTCGGCGCCCTTGCGGCGGCGCTCGACGCCGGGCGGGACGTCGGCGAGGCGTTGCGCCACGGTGCCGCGGCGGGGGCGTGCGCCTGCCTGGTCGAAGGCGCTCAGCCGAGCCTGCCGCGCGCGCGCCAGCACACGGCGATGCTTGATCGGGTGCCGCCGGCGCGAACCTCGCGCGGCGGCGGTTAGCCGGCGGTTCCTGGCTCCACTTTCGACGCTTCGGTCGCCTCGAGCGGCTTCGAGTCCTTGGGCGCGCTCGGGGCCGCCTCCTTTGATCCTTCGTCCTTGGGTGGCGGCGGACGCAGGCTGGTGGCGAGGACGGCGAGCAGGGCCTCGACGGTCTCGGCGTGGGCCGAATAGCCGATCGACCGGCCGCGCCTGCGGGGCACGATCAGGCCTGCGTGGGAGAGGCGACCAAGATGGAACGAGAGCGTGGGCGGGGCGATCTTGAGCTGGCGCGACATCGCGCTGGGCGTCAGCCCTGCTGGCCCGGCCCCGACGATGAGCCGGAACAGCTCGAGCCGCGTCTCCTGCGCGAGCGCGTTGAGCGCTTCGATGATCTGAGTCCTTTCCACGACGATCAATTAGAGAACCATCGAAATAATGTCAAGCCGGCACGGCGTAAGCTTGGCCATCCGGTGACGTGCCGGAAGCGACGAAACCCGCTCCGATTGCCGAAGCCCCCGTATGGTCGGCGTCGAACTTTCTTACATTGCTTGAATGCCATGTGAGCATCGCTGACCGTTGACGGGCGCGCGGCCGTGGCCGAGATTGTCGCCACGCTTTCGCCGAGGCTCCGTGTCCGTCACCAAGGCCATTGTGCTTTCCGCCGGGCAGGGCAAGCGGCTGATGCCGCTGACCGCCGACCGGCCCAAGTGCATGATCCCCATCGCCGGCCGCTCGATTCTCGCCCACCAGGTCGACGCGCTGGCCGCCGCGGGCATCGAGGAGATCGTCGTCGTCGTCGGCTTCGCCGCCGAACGCGTGACCGACGAGCTCGCCGAGTTGGCGCGCCCGGCCCTCAGGCTGCGCGCCCTGCCCAACCCCTTCTTCCCGGTCTCCGACAACCTGGGCAGCTGCTTCATCGCGCGCCACGAGATGGACCAACCGTTCGTGCTCTTGAACGGCGACACGCTGTTCGAGGGCCGGGTCCTGACGCGCCTGCTCGCCTCGCCCGAGGCCCAGGTCACGGTCACCATCGACCGCAAGGCGCACTACGACGCCGACGACATGAAGGTCTCGACCGAGGGCGATCTGCTGCGCGACATCGGCAAGTCGCTCGATCCCGAGGTGGTCGACGGTGAATCGATCGGTCTTCTCGCCTTTCGCGGCGAAGGCCCCAGGCATTTCGCCGACGCCGTGGTGCGCGCCATGATGTCGCCGACCGGGCTCAGGGCCTGGTACTTGTCGGTCATCGCCCGGCTGGCCCGCCAGGGCGTGGTGCGCGTGTGCTCGATCGAGGGGCTCGCCTGGGGCGAGATCGACACGCCCGACGACCTCGCGCGCGTCGAGCGGCTGCCGTTCATCGCCCAGAGCTGACTCGCCGGCGGCGTTTCGGAGGCGAGCGAGCGGGACTCCCGCCGGCGCCGTGTGCCATAGTTCCCTCGACGATCCAACGATGGAGCCGATATCATGACGAACACGGCGAGGCTCGAGTTGTTCACCGCGCGCGTCTGTCCCTACGCGCACCGCACGCGACTCACGCTCCTGGAAAAAGGGCTCGAGGCCGAGCTCGTCGAGATCGATTTCAAGAACAAGCCGGCACGGTTCCTCGCGGTCTCGCCCTACGGGCGCGTGCCCGCGCTCGTTCACGGCGAGACGATCGTTTACGAGAGCGCGATCATCAACGAATACCTCGACGAGGTCTTCCCGACCCCGCGGCTGATGCCCGCGGACCCGGCGCTCAGGGCGCGCGTTCGCATCTGGATCGACTACTGCGATCACCAGTTCCTCGACGACTACTACGCGCTCCTGAAGGAACGGGATGGGACCCGCATCGCCCTGCTGCGCGACAAGGTCGAGGCTCATCTGCGGTTCATCGAGAAGGAAGGGCTCGGCCGCCGCGACGGCCCCGGCCCTTATTGGCTCGGCGAATCCGTGTCGCTGCTCGATCTCGCGTACTACCCGTTCTTCGAGCGGCTGCCGGCGTGGCGGCATTATCGCGGCGTCACGATCCCCGAGGATTGCGCCCAGTTTCGCGCCTGGCTCGCGGCCATGGCGGCACGCCCGTCGGTCCGCTCCATGGCGACCGACGACGCCTACTACGTGCGCCACTACGCCGGTTACGCGGGCGTCGACGCGGCGGCGTGAGCGCGCCGACCGCACCGCGCGGGCGACGCGCGGTGGACCAACGCCTGATCGACCTCCATGACGCCTACACGCACGGCGACATCGACCGGCGCGTCTTTGTCGATCGCCTCGCGGCGCTCGTCGGCGGCGTCGCCGCGGGCCTTGCCCTGATCCGGCTCGTCGCGGCCGAGCCGGCGGCGGCGGCCATGGTCGCGGCCGATGACCCGCGCCTCGAAACCGGCATGATCCCGGCCGCGGCGTCGGGCGGCGTGATCGCGACGTACGTGGCCAAGCCCAAGGACGCCCACGAGCTTCCGGCCGTTGTTGTCATCCACGAGAACCGTGGCCTCAACGCTCATATCCAGGACGTCGCCCGCCGTCTCGCGCTCGAAGGCTTCCTCGCCCTGGCCCCGGACTTCCTGTCGCCGCTCGGCGGCACGCCCGAGGATCAGGACAAGGCGCGAGAGATGATCGGCGAGCTCGATGGCGAGGCGACCGTGGCCAACGCGGTGGCCGTTGCCGATGCGGCGCGCGGCCATGCCGACGGCAACGGCAAGGCCGGCGCGGTCGGCTTCTGCTGGGGCGGCGCGCTGGCCAACAGCCTCGCCATCGCCGATCCCCTGCTCGGCGCCGCGGTCGTCTACTACGGCCGTCAGCCGGACCCCCAGCTCGTGCCGACGATCAAGGCCCCGCTGCTGCTGCACTACGCCGGGCTCGACGAGCGCATTAACGCGGGCGTCGCGCCGTACGAAGAGGCGCTCAAGGCCAACGGCAAGACGTACACGATCCACGTTTACGAGGGCGTCAACCACGCGTTCAACAACGACACGTCGAGCGCGCGCTACGACGAGGCGGCGGCGACCCTCGCCTGGTCGCGAACCGTCGCGTTCCTCAAGCAGTACTTGGCGTAGCCGAGCTACGGGCGCCGGTTCGCGGCGCGGCGCTCGGCGACCAGGTCGGTCCAGCGCTCGGCCACGTGGCGGCAGAAGTCCCGGCTGCCCGGGAAATGGCGCGGCATTTCGACCGCCATGCGATCGGGGAAGTCGGGATCGAGGCGCGCGATGGTGTCGCGCGAGCAATCGCTCCACTTGGCGAACAGATCGGGCGTCACCTCGATGTGGCACTGGAACGCATAGGTCGCATCGCCGACCCGGAAGGCCTGATTGCGGCAGTCGGCGCCGGTCAGCAACAGCACCGCCTCGTCCGGCAGGTCGAAGGTGTCCTCGTGCCATTCGAACAGGTGCGCATCGGGCGCCAAGCCCGCGATGACCGGGTCCGTTGCGGCCGCCGCCGTCGCCTCGAGGCGACGAAACCCCCGCTCGTGCCCGCCGTGGCGGTGGACCTTCTTGCCGAACGCCCGCGCCGCGAGCTGTGAGCCGAGGCAGACGCCGATGAGCGGCTTGCCAACATGGTGGAACCGGCGGATCAGGGCGGCCGTCGCCGGCAGATGGGGGAAGAGGTGGTCCTCCTCGGCGTTCATCGGGCCGCCCAGAACGATCAGGCCATCCAGAGCCTCGTCGCTCGCCGGCGGCATGTCGCCCCGCTCGGCGTCGTTGAGCACGATCTCGGCGCCGCGCTCACTGAGCACCTCGCCGAGCACGCCCGGCTCGCTGGCCGTGCAGTTCTGGATCACGAGAACGCGCATGCTGGTCAAACCCCTAAGGAACGGCGGCGCATGAGGCAAGAATGGGTCCAAGCGCCGAGCCGCGCAAGGGCGGGGTGGGCGCGCCTGAGGCGCCGCGGCCACATGTCACGAGATTGAAGTATGTGTTCCACGCATACCAGAAATGTTTCATGTTGCATTGCAACAATCAAACAATTTCATTATGTTAGCAGTCGATCGGGAAGATTCACCCTCCCGGTTGGGAACGCGGCCCTCGTGCGCCGCGTCCCGGGATCAACCCAGTGGTTCGACTCCGACAGATGGTTCCCATCTGTCGGAAAAGTCGAACCACAAACTCAAAGGTTTAGTGGATCGGGTCCCAGACGGATGAGGGCTCATCCGACTGGGACCCGATCCACTAGGCGCCAGAGGAGTTCGCCATGAGCATGGCCCTTGGTCTACTCGGCCTCTTCGGCGCTTCGACGGCACCGCCGCTTCGGTGCTGGGCGCCGGCTGGCTGCTCCCCCGGCGTCGCAGCCGACGCTGAGGTCGCGCGGGCTTCCGCCCGTACGGCCCCACCGCCGCTCGCCCAACGGGTGCCGGCCAGCGGGGCCGCGATCGTTTTGCCTCGCGCGGCCTTGACAGCGCCAGTCTCGGCATTCCAAGTGCCTGAAAAGCCACGGGCCCCGACGCGTGTCCACGGTCTTCACCACGGCACTGAGGCGCATCCCGCTCGCCGCGCGCGGCAAGGTGCGCGACATCTACGATCTCGGCGAACGGCTGCTCATCGTCGCGACCGATCGCATCAGCGCCTTCGACGTGGTCATGGCAACGCCCATCCCCGACAAGGGCCGGGTGCTGACCCGGCTCAGCCGGTTCTGGTTCGGCCTGCTCGCCGGCGAAGCGCCCAATCACCTGATCGGCGAGGAGCTCGATGACCTTCCGCTCGATGACGACGAGCGCGCCCTGCTCGTTGGGCGCGCCATGATCGTGCGCAAGGCCAAGGTCTTCCCGTTCGAATGCGTTGCTCGGGGCTATCTGGCCGGCAGCGGCTGGAAGGACTACCAGGCGGCCGGCGCGATTTGCGGCGTCGCCTTGCCGGCGGGCCTGCGCCTCGCCGAACGGCTGCCCCAGCCGATCTTCACCCCGGCCACCAAGGCGGCGAGCGGCCACGACGAGAACGTGCCCTTCGCCGCCATGATCGACGCGCTCGGCGCCGCCACCGCCAGGCGCCTGGCCAGACTTACCCTCGCGCTCTACAACCGCGCCGCCGCCCACGCCGAGACGCGCGGCATCGTCATCGCCGACACCAAGTTCGAGTTCGGGCTGATCGACGGCACGATTGCCCTGGTGGACGAGGTCTTGACCCCCGACAGCTCGCGCTTTTGGCCCGCCGACGCGGTCCGACCCGGCGCGACCCCGCCCTCGTTCGACAAGCAGCCGCTGCGCGATTGGCTCGAGCGTGAATCGGGCTGGAACAAGTCCGCGCCGGGCCCGACGCTGCCCGCGACGGTCGTCGAGGGAACCCGCGCGCGCTACATCGAGGCCTACGAGCGCCTGGTCGGCGAGCCGTTCGCCTAGCTGCGGCAACGTAGTATGCTCAAAACGCATGACTGATCCACGTGGATTTCGCTAGTGCAATATCCACAGACTCCCACATAGTGAGCCATCGCAAGGACGGATCGCCGCGATTCGCCCACGACACGAACCAAGGAGATACGACCATGTTGGCGCTCACCATCCTGCGCCGACTCGGCACCTGGCGGAAGTCGCGCACCCTTCGGCGCGAGCTCGAAGGCCTGACCGACCGCCAGCTCACCGACATCGGGCTCAGGCGCGATCAGATCGACCTGGTCGCCCACGGCGGCCTTGTCCGCTCCTCGGCGCTGACCCTCTAGGTCCACGGAATCATCCTTGGGTTGCCGCGGCTGGGCTGGCGAAGCCCGGCCGCGGACCCTATCTTTGGTACCCGGGCCGTTGTCCGACTTGGGCGCGACGGATTCGACCGGGACGGCCGTTTTCCAGGTACCCGGCGCCGCCTAGGAGCGGGCCGGGGACTGCTTGCGGATACCCCGATGAACCGCTCCGTGCTGCTCGCCCTCGTCCTCGCCGTCGGCGCCGTCCTCTGGGTGGCGTCGGGCGAGTTCGCGCGGTCCTCGCGCGAGGCGCCGGACGCCCCGGCGGCGGTCGAAACCGAGGCTCCGCCCTTGGCCACGGTTCGCGTCCTGACCTCGACGGCGAAGCCCTATACCGAGGCGATCGTCATCGCCGGGCGCACCGAGGCCTCGCGCGCCGTCACCGTTCGGGCCGAGACCCAGGGGCGCGTCGCCGAGGTTCTGGTCGAGCGCGGCGCGCTGGTCGAAGCCGGCCAGCCTGTCGTCCGCCTGGCCGAGGATGATCGGCGGGCGCGCCTGGCCGAGGCCGAGGCCCTGATCGACCAGCGCACGATCGAGCTCAACGCCGCCACCTCGCTCGCCTCCAAGGGCTACCAGACCGAGATTCGCGCCGCCGAGATGATGGCGCTGACCGAGCGGGCGCGCGCCCTGCTCGCGGCGATCGAGACCGACCTCGACCACACGGTCATTCGCGCGCCATTCGACGGCGCCGTCGACGAGCGCGCGGCCGAGCTCGGCTCCTATCTGGACGTCGGCGACGCCGTCGCGACGATCGTCGACCTCGACCCCGCCCTGGTCGTCGCCGAGCTGACCGAGCGCGACGTCGGCAAGGTCACGGTCGGGCGGAAGGGCGAGGCCCGGCTGGTCACCGGCCAGACGCTCGAAGGCGCGGTCCGCTTCATCGCGCGGGTCGCCGACCCGGCGACCCACACCTTCCGCGTCGAGCTCGAGGTCGCCAATCCCGACGGACGGGTCGTCGCGGGCATCACCGCCGAGGTGCGCCTGCCGCTCGAAAGCGTTCCCGCCCATCTGGTCTCGCCCGCGGTGCTCACGCTCGGCGACGATGGCGTGGTCGGGGTCAAGACCGTCGAGCCCGACGGGCGCGTCGGGTTCCGCCCGGTCGAGCTGATCGCCGACGGCGTCGACGGCGTCTGGATCACCGGTCTGCCCGAGACCGCGACCGTCATCGTCGTCGGCCAGGAGTACGTGCTCGCGGGCCAGCGCGTGAGCGCGGTGGCGGCGGAATGACGCCCGGATTCGCACGGGTTCGCGGCGTCGGGTCGCCGCGATGAACGCCTTGATCGACGCCGCGTTGGAGCGACGCCGGCTGGTCGTGCTGTCGCTGCTGCTGATCCTGATCGCCGGGGCGTTCGCCTACGCGCGCATCCCGAAGGAATCGGATCCGGACGTCACGATCCCGATCATCTACGTCTCGCTCGCGCTCGAGGGCATTTCGCCCGGCGACGCCGAGCGGTTGCTCGTCAAGCCCATGGAGCAGGAGCTCAAGACGATCGAGGGCGTCAAGGAGATGCGCTCGACCGCCTTCGAGGGCGGCGCCAACGTGTTGCTCGAGTTCTGGGCCGGCCACGACATCGACGAGGCGCTGGCCGACGTGCGCGAGAAGGTCGACATCGCCAAGGCCGAGCTGCCCGAGGAGGCCGACGAGCCGACGGTCAACGAGATCAACCTGAGCCTGTTCCCCGTGGTCGTCGTGACGCTCGCGGGCGATGTCCCGGAGCGCACGCTGCTCGCGCTCGCGCGCGACCTCGAGGACGCGATCGAGGGCATCCCGAGCGTGCTCGACGCCGAGATCGCCGGCGACCGCGAGGAGCTGGTCGAGGTCATCATCGATCCGTTGCGGGTCGAGAGCTACGGGCTTTCGACCGGGGACGTGATCGCCGCCGTGGCGCGCGCCAACCGTCTGGTCGCCGCCGGCGCGCTCGACATCGGCCGGGGTCGGTTCGCGGTCAAGATTCCTGGATTGTTCGAGACGGTCGAGGACGTCATGTCGATGCCCGTCATCGTCAGGGGCGACGCCGCGATCACCGTGGGCGACATCGCGAACGTGCGGCGCACCTTCAAGGATCCGACCGGGTTCGCCCGCGTCGGCGGCCGGCCGGCGCTTGCCCTCGAGGTCTCCAAGCGCACCGGCGAGAACATCATCGAGACCATCGAGAAGGTGCGCGCCACCGTCGAGCGCGAGCGCGCGGCGTGGCCGGCCGAGGTCGAGGTCGCCTACCTGCAGGACCAATCGGTCCACATCCGCGACATGCTGCTCGACCTGCAGAACAACCTGATCAGCGGCGTGCTCCTGCTGGCGGTCGCGGTGGTCGCGGCGCTCGGCTGGCGCTCCGCCATGCTGGTCGGCTTCGCGGTGCCGAGCTCGTTCCTGGTCGGCATCCTGGTGCTCGCGGCGATGGGGCTCACGATCAATGTCGTGGTCCTGTTCAGCCTGATCCTCGCGGTCGGCATGCTGGTCGACGGCGCGATCATCGTGACCGAGTACGCCGAGCGCAAGATGGCGGAGGGCGTGCCCAGGCTCGCGGCCTACGGCCTCGCCGCCAAGCGCATGGCGGGGCCGATCATCGCCGGCACGCTGACCACGCTCGCCGCCTTCGCGCCGCTCATGTTCTGGCCGGGCGTGGTCGGCGAGTTCATGAAGTTCATGCCGCTGACCCTGATCGCCACGTTGATCGCCTCGGTGCTCATGGCGCTCCTGTTCACCCCGACGCTCGGCTCGATCTTCGGCCGGCCGGCTGCCCACGGCGGCGCCACGCTGAGGGCGCTCGCCGCCGACGAGCAGGTCGACCTCAGGGCGCTCGGCGGCTTCACCGGGCTCTACGTCCGCCTGCTCGACGCCGCGGTCCGCCGGCCCGTCACGGTCGTGCTCGGCGCCGTGGTCGTCCTGGTCGGCATCCAGGTCGCCTACGCCCTGTTCGGCAAGGGCGTCGAGTTCTTTCCCGACGTCGAGCCCGACCAGGCGGTGCTGCAGATCCACGCTCGCGGCAACCTCGCGGTCAGAGAGCAGGACGCGCTGGTCGCCGAGGTCGAGGCCCGCATCCTGGACATGCCCGAGATCCGCACCGTCTACGCCCGCAGCGGCCAGCAGAGCCAAGGCGAGGACCTGCCCGAGGACGTCATCGGCCTGATCCAGATCGAGTTCACGCCGTGGGACGAGCGCCGCCCCGCGAGCGAGGTGCTGGCCGAGGTCCGCGCGCGCACCGCCGCTCTCGCCGGCATCGTGGTCGAGCCGCGCAAGCAGGAGGCGGGCCCGCCGGTCGGCAAGCCGATCGACCTCGAGGTCTCGGCCCGCGATCCCGCCCTGCTCGCCTCGACGATCGCGACCTTGCGCGCCGGGCTCGCGGGGATCGACGGGCTGGTCGACATCGAGGACAGCCGACCCATTCCCGGCATCACCTGGGAGCTCGCGGTCGATCGCGCCCAGGCGGCCAAGTTCGGCGCCGACGTGGCGAGCATCGGCCAGGCGATCCAGCTCGTGACCAACGGCATCCTGTTCGGCACCTACCGGCCCGACGACGCCGACGACGAGATCGACATCCGCGCACGCTTTCCGATCGAGAACCGCTCGATCGCGGAGCTCGACCGCGTGCGCATGGTCACTCCGGCGGGCGTCGCCGTGCCGCTCAGCAACTTCGTCAGCCGCGGGGCGGCGCCGCGCACCGGCCAGCTCGACCGCGTCGACGGCCGCCGGGTTCTCCACGTGCGCGCCGACGTGGCGCCGGGGGTCCTGGTCGACGACAAGGTCGGGGAGATCCAGGCCTGGCTCGCCGGCGCCGGCCTCGATCCGCGCGTCGAGGTGACGTTCAAGGGCGAGAACGAGGAGCAGATCGCGGCCCAGGCCTTCCTGACCAAGGCGTTCGCGGCCGCGCTGTTCCTCATCGCCATCATCATGGTGGCGCAGTTCAACAGCTTCTACTCGACGTTCCTGATCCTCTCCGCGGTCGTCATGTCGACCATCGGCGTGTTCATCGGGCTGCTGATCACCGGCCAGCCGTTCGGCATCGTCATGACCGGGATCGGCGTGATCGCCCTGGCCGGCATCGTCGTCAGCAACAACATCGTGCTGATCGACACCTTCGACCGGCTCAAGAAGACCGAGCCGACGATTCGCGACGCGATCCTCAAGACCGGCGCCCAGCGCCTGCGTCCCGTACTGCTGACCGCAGGCTCGAACGTGATCAGCCTGCTGCCGATGATGTTTCGCCTCAACGTCGACTTCGTCGGCCGCGAGCTCAGCGTCGGCGCGCCGTCGACCCAGTGGTGGACCCAGCTCTCGACCGCGATCGGCGTCGGGCTCACCTTCGCGACCGTGCTGACCCTGATCGTGACGCCCGCGGCGTTGATGGCGCGCGCCAACGTCGCGGCGTGGCGGGATCGTGGGCGCGACCGCCGCCTCGCCCACCGCATGGCGCGGACCGAACCCGCGCTCGACCTGCCCGAGGCGGCGGAGTAGGCGCGCCGCTCGAACGTCTTGAAGACTATAACGCGCGGCGTTATAGATGGCTGTGATCCGAAACTTCGCCGACGCCGAGACGGAAGGCATCTGGCTCGGCCAGCGGAGTCGAAAGCTACCAGCCGCGATTCAAGCCGTGGCGCTGCGCAAGCTGCGCATGCTCAACCAGGCGAAGGTTCTCGACGACCTCCGCATTCCCCCAGGAAACCGCCTGGAACTGCTCAAGGGTGATCGGGCGGGCCAGTTCAGCATCAGAATCAACGAGAGATGGCGAGTATGCTTTCGGTGGAACCAAGGAGGGCCCGGTGACGTCGAGATCGTCGATTAGCATGGGTGATAAGAACGTGCTGAGGAACCCGCATCCCGGTGAGATCCTGCTGGAAGAGTTCCTGAAGCCCATGGGCCTGAGCCAGAACGCGCTGGCCCGCGCGATCCGCGTCCCGCCGCGGCGCATCAACGAGATGGTGCTCGGCAAGCGGTCGGTGACGGCGGACACCGATCTGCGGCTCGCGCGCTACTTCGGCCTTTCGGAGGGGTTTTTCCTCGGGCTCCAAGCGGATTTCGACCTGATGGAGCGGCGGCGCGAGATCGCGCGCGAGCTGGACGCCATCTCGCCGCGTGCCGCGTAGCGGCATCGCGGACGCGCCAGCGACCGATTCGGGACCGACCCATGCTCGCCGTCTTCAGGATGTTCTTCGCGGCCGGCGCGGGGCCACGGCAATGGGTCGTGCTCAGCTGCCTGATGCTTTCAGGGTTGGCCGAGGGCCTCGGGCTCGCGAGCCTGTTGCCCGTGCTGACGATCGCGACCGGCGAGGCGAGCGACACGCCCATCGAGCGGGCGATCGCCGCCGCGCTCGGCACGGTCGGGCTCGAGCCCGGGCTCGGCATCCTGCTCGGGCTGGTCGCGGCGGGCCTCGTGGTCAAGGCGGCGCTCACCCTCGTCGCCATGAACTACGTCGGCTACGCGGTCGCCGGCGTCGCGACCGGGCTACGGCTCGACCTGATCGAGCGGCTGCTCGAGGTGCGTTGGTCCTATTTCACGCGCCAGCCGGTCGGGCGCTTCGCCAACCTCGTGAGCCTGGAGGCGAGCCGCGCGGCGGACGCCTATCTCAACGCGGCGTTGGCCATCACCACCGGCTTGCGCGGGGCGGTGTACATCCTGGTCGCGTTTTTCGTCTCGTGGCCGGTCGCCATCGCCGCGATCGTCATCGGGCTGGTCATGACCGTCGCGCTAACCTGGCTTGTGCGCATGGCGCAGCACGCGGGACGCCGCCAGACCAAGCGGACCCACGAACTGGTCACGCAGCTCACCGACGTGCTGCACGGCATCAAACCCCTGAAGGCGATGGACCGGCACGTGCGGCTCGCCGGCGTGTTCGGCGACCGCATCGCCCATCTCAACCGCTCGCTCAGGAGCCAGGTGCTCGGCCGCCAGGCGCTGCGCAGCCTGCAGGAGCCGATCGGCGCGCTGTTCCTGTGCGCGGGCTTCTATGTCGCCGTCGCTCACTTCGACGTGCCCTTCGCTCAGCTCGCCGTCATGGCGATCCTGTTGGCCAATTCGGTCGCGACCATCGGCAAGGTCCAGCAGCAGATCCAGACCGCCGTGATCGGCGAGAGCGCGTTCTGGGCCGTGCGCAACGCGATCGACGAGGCCGGCGCCGAGCGCGAGTCGATGCCGGTCGGTGTCGCGCCGACCCTCGAGCGGGAGGTCGCGCTCGACGGCGTGACCTTCGGCTACGACGGTCACGAGGTGCTCGACGACGTCTCGCTCGACGTTCCGGCGCGCGCGCTAACCGTGATCATGGGCCCCTCGGGTGCCGGCAAGACGACGATCGCCGACCTGGTGCTCGGGCTGCAGCGACCCCTGGCCGGCCGGGTCCTGGTCGACGGCCGGCCGCTCGACGAGCTCGACCTCGCGCGCTGGCGCGCCATGATCGGCTACGTGCCGCAGGAGCTGTTCCTGTTCCACGACACGATTTTCGCCAACGTCGCGCTCGGCGAGCCGGAGATCGGCCGCGACGAGGTCCTTGGCGCGCTCGAGGCCGCCGGCGCCAAGGAGTTCGTCGCCCGGCTGCCCGAAGGGATCGACACCGTGGTCGGCGAGCGCGGCACCATGCTTTCGGGCGGCCAGCGCCAGCGCATCGCGCTCGCCCGCGCGCTCGTCCATCGCCCGAGCCTCTTGATCCTCGACGAGGTGACCAGCGCGCTCGACCCGGCAACCGAGGCGGCCATCGTCGCCAACATCCGGGCGCTGGCGCACCGGCTCGCCGTGCTCGTCATCACCCATCAGCCGGCGTGGCTCGCCCCCGCCGACCGGATCTGGCGCATCGCCAACGGACGGGTCATGCCGGGCGCGCCGGCGCGCCACGTCGAGTTCACCGGCTGAGCGCGAGCCGTTCGAGCCGGGCGACCTGGACGCAGCGGACCCAAAACTCGGCGTCGCGCCGGGCCGCGCGGCAGCGTCGGAAATCCTCGACCAGGTCGGTGGCCAGCATGCGCCGGAGCACCGCCGATGAGCCGAGCGCCGCCTCGATCGGCGCGGCCGCCTCGGGCGCGAATACGATGGCGGTTACGGGTCGGTGCGGCACCTTCTTCTTCCCCTTCGCCCACGCGACGTGGCGCGGCAGCACGGTCTCGAGCGCCTTGCGCATCATCGCCTTGCCCGCCCCGCCTCGCATGAAGTGGCGCGGATCGCGCGTCAGCGTGTAGGCCGCGAGGCGCCGGCTGTAGAGCGGCGCCGCGACCTCGAGCCCGGTCAGCGTCTCGAGCGCGCGCACCGACGAGGAGATCGCGACCACCGAGAGCAGCCGGGCGATGAAGCTCTTGAGATCGATCGGGCGGCTGAGCGGGTTGGCGCGGGCGAACGCCGGTTTCAGGTGCGCCGCGCTGTCGGGCCGGCCGGGCAGGCGCAGCTCGCCCTCGTGCCGGGCGGCGTCGAGGACGGCGTGGAGGTAACGGGGCAGGATGCCGGCGAGCCCGGCGCCCTGGTAGGGCGCGAGGCCGGGCAAGGCGCGCGCCAGCTCGGCGAACCGCCCGCGGCGGACGAGACCGTGGAGGTAGGGGATCACCAGCATCTGCGCGCCGGCGAAGATCATGTCGGGCCCGAGCCCGAGCACGAACGAGCGCATCCCGTCGGACTTTGCCCGCACGGCGCAGCTGTGCATGGTCGACAGCGACTTGAGCTCGCGGATCGGCTCGCCGCAGGCGTCCACCAGCGCGTTGAGCTCGTCGAGGCCGAACGCCGCCGGTACGTATGTGTGGCGCAGGCCGGTCAGACGCACGGTCTCGTCGATCTCGACCGTCTCGTTGTCCACGCCCGGCCCGGCGTCGATGCTATAGGCGCGAAACCCTGGCGTGTCCTTCAGCGCGACGCACAACACCGAGCTGTCGAGCCCGGCGCTGAGCGTGGCGCCGATCGGAGTGCCCAGGCTCGCGCTTTCGCACGCGATGGCGCCGAGGATGAGGTCGCGCAGCTCGTCGAAGTCGGGCGGGTTCTCGGGCGTCCGGTCCCACTCGGCCCAGACGTGCTCGCTCGCCGCGCCGGTCGCATCGACGGTGACGAATCGGCGCGCGTCCAGGCGGCGCGCGCCGGCGAACAGCGGCTGCAGCAGGTCCTTCTTGCCGCGCGACAGGAAGACGGCGACCCGGTCCTCGTCGAGCCCGAGGCGCGCTTCGCCGACCAGGCGCGGCAGATGACTCGCGACCGCGACGCCATCGGCGGCCTCGGCGATGAAGACGGGGTGCGTGCCGACGTGGTCGGTGACGCAGCTGATCGTTCCGGTCCGCTCGTCCTCGACCACGAGCCCCCACTCGCCGTC
>JBBDQV010000195.1:0-5431 GCA_040905845.1 Alphaproteobacteria bacterium
CGGCTTCCTCAGGGCGAACGGCTCCCCACTGCAAACTCGCACCAAGATGTGTGAATGGCGTAGGGCTTGACCAGAGGGTTCCGGCCTCACGGCCGGCCCAGAGATGGCAGTCGACTGAATACGGTGACAGTATATTTATTGCATTCTCGCTTTTCATGGACTGTCGCTGTTTCCGCACGACCCGTGTCGGGAAGCTGTTGGTCGTGTCGGGGATCGGGCGGCGGCGGCCCGCTGCGCCACTCCGTGGGGCCGTCGAGCCCTTGGCGCGAAGAGGCCTGCCAAGGGGCGCCGGATAGGTGCTAGACAAGTGGGGCGTGCACGGGGCGCGGGAGGTTGTCTTGCCACCGAGCGAGGGCTTGCCTGATGTCGAGTTCCTGGGCGTTCATCGGCGCTTCGGCGCGGTGCGCGCCGTGGAGGACGTCAGCTTCGCCATCGCCAAGGGGTCGTTCCACTCCTTCCTCGGTCCGTCGGGCTGCGGCAAGACCACGTCGCTCCGCCTGATCGCCGGCTTCGAGCAGCCGAGCGAAGGCGAGGTCCGCGTCGGCGGGGTCGACATGGTGGGCGTTCCGGCCCATCGCCGGCCGGTGAACATGGTGTTCCAGCATTACGCCCTGTTTCCTCACCTCGACGTCTTCGACAACGTCGCCTATGGCTTGCGCCAGCGCCGTCCGCGCCCGTCGCGCGCGGAGCTCGCGCGGCGCGTCGACGAGGCGTTGGCGCTGGTCCGACTGTCGGGCTACGGCGCGCGGCGGGCCTGGGAGCTGTCGGGCGGCCAGCAGCAGCGCGTCGCCCTGGCCCGAGCCCTGATCAACCGCCCGACCGTGCTGCTCCTGGACGAGCCCTTGTCGGCGCTGGACCGCAAGTTGCGCCGCGACATGCAGATCGAGCTTCAGACGTTGCAGCGCGAGGTCGGCATCACGTTCGTTCTCGTGACCCACGATCAGGAGGAGGCGCTGTCGATGTCCGACACCGTCGCGATCATGCGTGACGGCAGGATCGTGCAGCTCGGCGCGCCGAGCGAGCTCTACGACGCGCCGGCGAACCGCTACGTCGCCGATTTCGTCGGCGAGTCCAATTTCTTCGCCGGCCATCTCGTCGCCTTGACCGGCGCTCACGCGGACGTTCGGCTGCCCGACGACCGGGTGCTTTCGGCGCCGGTCTCCGCGAAAGGCGAACCGCTGCGCGTCGGCGGGCCCGCCGTCATCGCGGTCAGGCCCGAAGCCATGCGGCTTTGGCCGTCCGGGGGCCAGACGCCGGCGGATCTGGACTGTTGCTTCGAGGGCAGCGTCGAGAACCGCATCTTTCTCGGTGACCAGGCGGAGTTCTCGGTCGCCGGCGGGGCGTTGGGCCGCATCCTGGCCCGGGTGCCCAAGGCGCCGTCCGGCCGCGCGGGCGACTATGGGCCCGGCGCACGGGTCGGGTTCGGCTGGCGGCGCGATCGCGCCCTGGCGCTCGCCGACGCGTAGTCGGCGCATGCGGCGGTTCGGCGACGACGGCCGGCTGACGCGAACTGGAGAAGAACGGTCGACCGAGGGGGCGGTAACCTCCGACGAACCAGGGCCATGAGCCAAAGAGGGAGATACGCATGAACAAGCAGGACTTTCTTCATCACCTTCGCCGCTATCAGCGCGGATCTATCAGCCGGCGCCACTTCCTGGGCTCGACCGGGCTGGGCCTCGCCACGGCGGTGCTCGCGAACGAGCTGGGCTTGCGCCCCCGCCCCGCCTTCGCCGGCGACATAGGAGACCGCGTCAGCCTGTGCACCTGGCCCAGCTATCACGACCCGGCCAATCTCGAGGCCTTCACCAAGGAGACGGGCGCCACGGTCGAGCAGACGGTCTTCGGCTCGAACGAGGAGATGATGGCGAAGTTGCAGGCGGGCGCCGCCGGCTACGACGTCCTCGTGCCGACGAACTACACCATCCGCGACTATGCGACCCAGGCCCTGATACAGCCGCTCGACCTAGCGCAGCTCCCCGCGCACGACCCGTCGGCGCACGACACCCGATTCACGGGCGAGGGCTCGGTCGACGGCACGATCTACGCCGTTCCCAAGGACTGGGGCACGACCGGCTTCGTCATCGAGTCCTCGGTCGTCACGGAGAACCCGACGACGTGGAAGGACTTCTGGGACCTGACCCAGGGCGCGCACTCGGGCAAGGTCATGGTCCACGACTACCAGCTCACCACCATCGGCAACGCGCTGAAGTACTACGGCTATTCGTTCAACTCGATCGATCCGGCGGAGCTGGCCGACGCGGAGAAATTGCTGCTGGCGGCCAAGCCCCATCTGTTCGGCATCAACTCGGACTACAAGCCGTCGTTGCTCAGCGGCGACGCCGTCATGTCGATTTGCTGGACCGGTGACGCGGTGCAGCTGCGGCGCGAGAATGCGGCCATGCAGTATGTGATCGGCCGCGAGGGCGGCGAGATCTGGACGGACTTTTACGCCATCCCGTCGGAGGCCCCCAACGTGAAGGGGGCCTACGCCCTGATCAATTATCTGCTGACGCCCGAGGTGAACGCCAAGGAGGTGCTGTTCCACGGCTATCCTTCGACCGACGCCAGAACCAACGCGTTGCTGCCGAAGGAGTTGCTGGAGGATCCCGTCCTCTATCCCGCGGCCGAACTGCTGGCGCCGCTCGAGTTCGGCGCCACCGGGCTGATCACCAACGAGGCGAGGGCCGAGCTGTTCGCCCGGTTCAAGTCGGCGTAGGCGCGATCCCCCGTCGCCTCGCGCACGCGAAGCCCTCTCCCCGGACACCGGGGGGAGGGCGATGCGTCGTAACAAGCCCATGAAGACCACCGTCGGTCGCCGGTCACTCGTCACCGCGCTGCTGCTGGCGCCCTCGACGCTGTGGTTCGTCGCGCTGCTGGTGATGCCGTTGATCGTGGTGCTGGTCTTCTCGCTGGGCGAGCGCGCGCCGGCCGGCGGCTACCAGGCGGGCTTCACGTTCGGGAACTACCTGAACCTGCCGGCGCGGCTGACGGCGTTCAAGAACACGCTCGTGCTGGCGCCGGCGGGCATGCTGATCTGCCTGCTCGCGGCCTACCCGCTGGCCTATTACCTGGCCATCAAGGTCCAGCGCGCCAAGCTCCTGCTGCTGATCCTGGTGATCCTGCCGTTCTGGACCAGCTTCCTCCTGCGCACCTATGCCTGGATCATTCTTCTGTCCGGCAAGGGCATCCCGGCGTGGCTCGACGCCCTCGGGATCGAGGGCGTGCGCTTGATCAACACCCCCTTGGCGGTGCTCATCGGCATCGTCTACGGCTATCTGCCGCTGATGGTCTTCCCGATCTACGTCAGCCTAGAGCGGCTCGACAAGCGCCTGCTCGAAGCGTCCGCCGATCTCTACGCCGGCGCCTTCGCGACCTTCCGACGCGTGACGGTGCCGCTGTCCATGCCCGGCGTGATCACGGGCTGCCTGCTCGTCTTCATCCTGCTGATGGGCGAGTATCTGATCCCGCAGTTGCTGGGCGGCGGCAAGGTCTTCTTCATCGGCAACGCGCTGGTCGATCTCTTTCTGCAATCGCGCAACTGGCCCTTCGGCTCGGCGGTCGCGATCACGCTGGTGGCCATCATGCTGCTCGCGGTGAGCGTGACCATGCGCTGGGCCCGGCGCCAAGGCGCGGCGCGCGAGGTTTCCCTGCTGTGAAGGGTCTGCGGGGCTACGCCATCCTGGTCTACGCCTTCCTCTACGCGCCGATCGGCCTGATCGTGCTGATCTCGTTCAGCGCGGGGCATCAGGCGTCCAGCTTCAAGGGCTTCTCGTTGCAGTGGTACGAGACAGCTTTCGGCAACCGCCTGATGATCGAAGCGCTGGTCAACAGCCTGTCGGTCGCCTTTACCTCGGCCTCTCTGGCGGCGGTCATGGGCACCATGACGGCGCTGGCGTTGCAGCGCGTTACCGGCTGGAAGCGGAGACTCTACGACCTGTTGATCTACGTCTCGTTGATGGTGCCCGGCATCGTCATCGGTATCTCGACCTTGATCGCCATCGCCACGGCGCGCGATGTGGTGAACCCGCTGGTGCAGTCCATCTGGGCCGGGGCACCGCGGCTCGACCTCGGCTGGGGCTCGATCGTGGCGGCGCATACCCTGTTCAACATGGCGCTGGTCGTGGTGATCGTGCGCGCCCGGATCGCCGGCATGGACGCGAGCCTGATCGAGGCCTCGGCCGATCTCTACGCGACGCCCTGGGGAACTTTTCGCCAGGTGACATTGCCGCTCATCGCGCCGGCGATCCTGGCCGGGTTCCTGCTCTCGTTCACGTTCTCGTTCGACGATTACGTGGTCGCCAGTTTCGTCAACGGGCGCGAGGTCACGTTGCCGCTTTACGTCTTCGCCTCGATACGCCGTGGCGTGACCCCCGAGATCAACGCCATCGCGACATCGGTCCTGGTCGTGACCCTGACGCTGCTGATCATCGCGCAGGTTATCCTGCGCCGGGCGCCCAAGGGGCGCGTAGCCTGAACGAAGGAGGCAGCCATGTCCGATCTCGAGCCACGTGTCGCCCTGGCGAGCTCCGCTCTGTTGGGCGAGACACCGGTGTGGAGCGCGAGCGAGGAGCGGCTCTATTGGATCGATTCGATCGCGGCGACGATCCATCGCTTCGATCCGGCCCGCGGGCGCGACGAGGTGCTGCCGGTGTCGCTCAACGGTTACCTCGGCGCCATGGCGCTGGTCTCCGGCGGGGGCCTGCTCATTTTGTGTGGCAAGGAGCTGCTGCGCCTGCCGCCTGGCGCCGCGCGGCCCGAGCCGATCGCGAGCGTCGAGGCCGAGATTCACGACAACCTGCCGAACGATGGCAAGGTGGACCCGGAGGGCCGCTTCTGGTTCGGCACGATGCACGCGTCGGTGAGCGAGCCGACGGGCGGCCTCTACAGCTACGACCGCGACAACGGACTCGAGCGCCACGACGGCGGTTTTGCCTGCGCCAACGGCATGGGCTGGAGCCCGGATGGACGTACCTTCTACTTCGTCGACATGATACCGGGCCACATCCTGGCCTATGACCGCGACCGGAAGACCGGCGGACTCGGCCGTCGCCACGTTTTCGCGGCGCTCGATCCGGCGCGGGGCTTGCCCGACGGCCTGTGCTGCGACGCCGAGGGCGGCGTCTGGGTCGCGCTTAGGGATGGTTGGGGCGTGGCCCGTTACGATGCGGCCGGCCAGCGCACCGACTGGATCGCGTTGCCCGTGCCGCGCCCGACCTGCCCGGCCTTCGGCGGCCCCGGCCTGCGAACCCTGTTCGTGACCTCCTCGAGCGACGGCCAGTTGGACAAGGCGCCCCTTTCGGGTTCGCTGTTCGCGTGGCGGCCCAAGGTCCCCGGCCTGCCCGTGGCGAGCTTCTCGGGGTAGGGCGAGTTTCGTTCGCGCAGAATCCACCCTCACCGCGTGGCGGCGGTTGCCGCCCGCCCCCCCGCCCGG
>JBBDQV010000195.1:5441-16885 GCA_040905845.1 Alphaproteobacteria bacterium
GGGGGCATCCGCCGTCGCGCCCGCCATTGGCGGGAGAGGGCAGGGTGAGGGTGGACTCTCCGCCGAACACGCGTCGCCGGAACGCGCTCTACGGCTCGGGAACGAGCTTCGTCGGATGCTCGAGCAGGGCGAACGGCTTGCCCTCGCAGATCACGTCGGGGTTCGTCGGCTCGAACTGCCCGAGCGGGTTGTCCTTGAACAGCCAAACATGCAGGTCGTAGTGGGTGACCTCGCGCGGAAGTATGGGCTCGTGACCCTCCATGGGCCCCTGGAAGGGCTGCCCGAAGAGGACGGGGCGCTCGGTCACGCCGCTCGCGAGCGTCACGAAGTATTCGACGCCGACCAGGCGCAGCCCTTCACCATCGGGCTCGTAGAGCAGGATCGGCGGATGCAGGGGATCGGGCACGGGACCGAGCAGCGCGGGATTGAAGAAATGGATTCCCATCGCTCCGGCGGCGTAATCCATGTGCCCCTCGATCGTCTCGCCCGAGTAGTGGACGCACCCCACGGTCGAGAAGTAGCCGTCGCGCACCGCGGCGTAGATGTCCTGGTACTTGGCGAGAGACTTGCGCAGCGCGTCGAGCTGCGCCGTCAACGACTCCTCGGCCGCGACGGGCCCGAAGCTCACGCCCATGGCCAATGCGATGGCGAAAAATCTGGTCGAACGTAGGACCCACGTCGTCATTGTTCTGAACTCTCCCTCGCGAACGGCCGCGCTCCGTTCGCCGCTACTGTTGCGCCGTGCTACCGTCCCGCCGCCGCCTCCATCGACTGATGCAGCCGATCCTGCATGCGGGCCCGCAGCGCGGCCCCGAGATCGCGATAGCCCTCGGCCAGCAGCAGGAACTGATCGCGCGGCAACACCAGGACGTCGACCGGTGTCGCGCAGCGCGCGGTCGCCGTCCTCGGCGCATTGGTCAGCAAGGCCATCTCGCCGAAGCATTCGCCGGGTCCGAGCCTTGCCAGCGCGACCGATGCCGCGCCTCGCCGCGCGACAATCTCCACGATGCCCGCGCGCAGCACGTACGCGCAGTTTCCCGCCTCGCCCTCGCGGATGATCTCGTCGCCGGCCTCGAAATGCGCCGCCGTGATCTTGCTGGTGCGCTGCGGAGCCAACACCGCGATGTCGTTTCGAAACGGCAGGTCGAGCAGCCAGTCGATGACGATGCGCAGGTTGCGTTCGAGCCCGGGCAAGGTGAGCACGCACAGGCCGCGAGCGAGCAGCCATGCCGGCACCCCACCGAAGACGAGCCCGAAGAGTCGGCCCACGGAGGCGCGACGACCCAGCGCGGCGAGCGCCAGGACTTGTCGCGGCTCGGACCATCGGCGGGGCGCGAAGCCCTGGATCGCCGCGAGGACGTTGAAGGCGGCGCACCGCCCCATCCGGATGTCGCGCCACATCGAGAGCCCGACCGGACCGGGCGCCGAAACCACCGACCCGACGGCCGTGATGTTGGGCGGTATCCGCCGAAGCCTGAGCCAAGGGTCGACGTCCACGCGGCCGCCGCTCTTCGCATTCGACAGGCTGGCCACGACGCGCGGTGGCCCGAACATCGTGGCGATCGCCGTATGGCTGGCGATGCGCCGGCCATCCGCCAGAACGACTTCGTCCGGCGTCAGCGCCGCCACGACCTTGGCGAGGACGACCTCGACGGCGCACCGTTCGAGCCGTCGACGCGCCGCGCGACGGAGCTTCGCCGGGAGGTGCGGCAGAAGGTCCTCGGATCGTTCGACGAGAACGACGTGGGTGTCGGCGCGCGCGAGCCCCGGATACGACACCAAGGCGGAATCGAGCAGCCCGCGTAGCTCCGCCGCGATCGCGCAGCCCGCCTCCCCGCCGCCGATCACGACGAAGCTGGCCAGCGCCCGCCGCGTCTCGGCATCGGCTTCCGCCTCGGCGCGGTCGAGCAGCTCGATGACTCGCTGACGCAAGTACAAGGCATCGCCGATCGAGGCGACCGGCAGGGCGTGTTCGGCGAGACCCGGCACCCCGCCGAAGTCCGGCTCATGGTCAAGCGCCAGGACCAATTGGTCGTAGCCGATCGTGAACTCCTCGTCCGGATCGCGTCGGACGCGGACGCGATTTTCCCGCGCATCGACCTCGATCACGTGCCCGGCCACGAACCGCGTGCGCGGCAGGAATCGGCGGATGGGGTTGACGACGTTGCCCGGCTGGACCGTGCCGCCGACGACCTCGGCGAGCAGCGGGTCGAACAGAAACGACCCGTCCTTGTTCACCAGGGTGACGCGGACGTTCGTATAGGGGTCGAGCAGGCGCTCGAGCCTGATCGCGCAGTGCACGCCCGCGAAGCCGCCACCCAGGATCACGATGGTTCCGGGCTTGTCGCGCGCCACCGGGGCCGGCCACCGTCCCGCGCCGTTGATGAACATTCCGAACAGCAAGCCATAGAAGATGGCATGGGAAAAAACGCTCTCGCCCAGCAGCAGGCTGAAGAACAGGAAGCAGAAGAACAGGAAGATCGCGAGTGGCCGCATCAGGATGCCGGCGAGGACCAAAGCTCCCGCCAGGGTCTCGACCAGGGCCATGCACAGCACGAAGGCTTCCGGGCCGAGCCCGAGCGTCGGAATATCGTGCAGGACGAGCACGGCGATCGAGAGATTCGCGTGCAGGAATTTGTACTCGATGCCGAGATAGAGCAGGTTGGCGCCGGCCAGCATGCGCAGCAGGAATTGCGCGCGCGCGCGCGGTTGCCCGGCCAGCCAGGCGGAGATTCGCCCGAACCAGGGAAGCGTCGGGATCGCCAGATAGAGCGACCCCGGCCCCTGAAGCAACAGATAAACCGCCGCGGCGGCCACGAGGCCGACGTACGCGAGCATCTCGTACCCGAAGAGCGCGACGCCGACGATCCCGAGGACGAGCGTCAGCGCCGCCGCCGCGCGGACGTAGATCCCGAACAGAAACGCGCATGCGGCCACGGCCTCGGCCCAACCAATCCACGCCCAGGTCGGACCCAAGGGCGCGAGATCGAGGTCGGGCGCCGCGAGAGTCGCCGTCGAGAAGTAAGGCGTCCCAACGCGAGGCGCCGCGCCGAACGCGGCGAGGCCGAGCATGATCGCGAGCGCGGCGCGCAGCGCCAGGGGCACCCATTCGCCGCGCGACGCCAGCCGAACCTGGAGGTCCGGAAACAGCTCGCGCGCGCCCGTGAAGCCGAGCAGCACCCAAGCGACCATGAAGACCGCCGTGAAAACGTAAAGCATGATGTTCACGGACGTGACGCCGGTGAACAGTTCGGGCAGGGGTCGCGCGTCCCATGCCGCGACCTGCTCGGATGTCAGGACCCAAACCTCGTGGGCCCACGCCGGCGCCACCAAGAGCTGGGCGCTGACGAACAGGCCCAGGACTGCCGACACAATGGCGATGCGGGCCCCGCTCATCGGCAGTAGAGCTCCATCGACATCCTTTTCATCTTTGGGGCGGGCCAGCAGTAAGGAGGGGCGTCCGAAGCGGAGGTCGCCAACATCTCGGCGCACCCCCCGGCCAGTGCGGCGATCAGCACCAGGACTACGGCCGCCAGCCTCGTCACCCTCCGCATCCCCAAGACAAGGGCCCGGCATGGCGCGCCGGACCGATCGTATCGAAGGTTATGCGCAAGCACGCCTCGGCACCAGCATGAAGCGTGCGGGCAGAAGGCTCCTCCTGCGCGGTATCCCTCGCCGCGAGCCCGCGCTGTTCGCCCGCCGACGCACCCGTCCGCCAACGGGAGCGAGCCGCCAAGAGCGGACACAGGCCTCCACCTTCGCGCGGCGCTACGCCGCCTTGCGCCACGCGGCCATGGGGCGGCCGGAGAAGGTGGTGCGGAGCATCAGCCGGCGGAACCCGGCGTAGTCGTTCACCGCGTAGTGGAGCGTCGAATAGTTGTCCCACACCGCAATGGTTCCCGCGCTCCAGCGGAACCGGCAGAAGAACTCCGGCTTGATGCAGTGGGCGCGCAGGCGGTCGAGCACGGGCCGGCTTTGCTCCTCGGTCATGCCGTCGAACCGGGTCACGTAGATCGGGTTGACGTAGATCGAGCGTCGCCCGGTGACCGGATGGGTCAGCACCGCCGGGTGAAGCCGCTCCTTGTCGGCCTCGGGGTCGTCGCGCACGATCGGGATCGCGCCGGTCATGCGCGTCTCGGGCGGCGGCGCCCACTTGACGCCGTGCGGCTTGCCGACGTGCACCGCGTCGCGCCCGTCGAGCAGGGCGCGCAGGTCGCCCGGCAACGCCTCGTAGGCCGCGACCTGGCTCGCCCACAGGCTGTCGCCGCCAACGTCCGGCACCTCGACGGCGTTGAGCACCGAGCCCGCCGGCGGCTGCTCGAGGAAGGAGAGGTCCGAGTGCCAGTCGCCGCCGAACACGCCGCCTTTCTCCTCGGCCTCCTTGATGACCCGGATGACGAAGGGATCGTCGGGCATGCCGCCGATGTAGGTCGAGCGCGCGAGCGGGCCGAACACCTCGGTCAGCGCCTTCTGTCGCGGAATGTCGAGGAACTGGTCGCGCAGGAAGACGACCAGATGGCGATCGAGCGCGTCGCGCAAGCCCGCGGCGAGGTCGGCGGCGATCGGGTGCCTGAGATCGACGCCCTCGATCTCGGCGCCGATATGTCCGGTGAGCGGGCGTTCGACGAGCATGTCCGGACCTCCTGCCCACCGAGGCTAGCGCGGATTCCGTTGAACTGAAACCGCCCACCCTTGTGTCTTTGAGATTTGGCATGTTGGCGGTGGTGCAGCGCCGGGTCATGACCCCCCCCCCCCCCCCCCCCCCCCCGCCGCGGCCGCGAGCCCGTTCCACCCTTGGACTGTAGACCGTGGGTGAGCCTGGTGCCGTGGCCGCGTCTTCCAAGCCCGAACAGTTGTCCGGGGTCGCACCCCGAACCAGCAAGGAAGGGATACGAGGATGCCACGGTTTTCGCCCAAGGCCGGGATCGATTGCAGCGCCGACCGGCTCGATGTCCACATCCATCCGCTCGACATCGTCTTCTCGGTCGCCAACGCCCCGCACGGCTGGCGCGAGCTCGACCGGCGCCTGGCCGACGCCCAGGTCGAGATCGTCGCGCTCGAGGCGAGCGGCGGCTGCGAGCGCGAGGCGGGCCGCTTCCTCTTGGAGCAGCGCTACTCCGTCCGGCTGCTCAACCCCTATCGCGTGCGTCGGTTCGCCAAGGCCGCCGGCAAGCTGGCGAAGAACGACCGCATCGACGCCGCGATCATCGCGCTCTTCGTCGCCATGATCCCGACCCGACCGATGGTCCACCACAAGCACCTCGACACGCTCGCCGAGCTGGTCGGCGCGCGGGCCCAGCTCCTCGACCAGCTCATCGTGCTGCGCAACCAGGAGCGTTGGCACCGAGATCCCTTGGCTTGCGCCGGCTCGACAGCCGCCGAGCCGCCCGCCTCGCGGCCGACGCCCAGACGCTCGACCGGCGCATCGCCGCCCTCGTCGACGCCGACCTCGGCCTCAGGGCCAAGAACGCCATCCTGCGCTCGATGAAGGGGGTCGGGCCGGTGCTCGCCCACACCCTCCTCGCGCTCCTGCCCGAACTCGGCCAGCTCACCCGCAAGCAGATCGCCGCCCTCGTCGGCGTCGCGCCCTTCGAGGACCAGAGCGGCAAACGACAGGGCGTGCGCTTCATCCAGGGCGGGCGAGCGGCCGTGCGCGGACCCCTCTTCATGGCCGCCATGGTCGCTGGCGCTCGCAATCCCGTCCTCAAGGCCTGCCGCCAACGCCTGCGCAACGCCGGCAAGAAGCCCAAGGTCGCGATCGTCGCCGTCATGCGCCGCATGATCACCATCCTCAACGCCCTCGTCCGCGACGATGTCCAATGGCAAGACCGAGCCGCCTGAACAAGACAGTTGCTCACCCTGCCCTCTCCCGCCACGCGGGAGAGGGTTGCGCAGGGTTGGTGCGGCGTGAGCCGTGCCTACCCGGAGCTGGGTGAGGGCGGTTCTCGCGATGACAATGACGGGAGTTTTTCAGCAGCCTGCTACAATGCGCGCATGAGCCGCGACGGGGTCGCGCATCGGGACAAGGCCGGCATCGAGGTCGAGGCGCCGCCCGAGACCATGGGGTTCTTCCTGGTGCCGCAGTTCTCGATGATCGCCTTCGCCTCGGCGGTCGAGCCCCTGCGCTCGGCCAACCGCATGAGCGGGCACAAGCTCTATTCGTGGCGCGTGTTCTCGGCGGACGGCGGGCCGGTCACGGCGTCGAACGGCCTGGACGTGGTGCCCGACGACGGCATCGACTCCGTCGATCGCTTCCCGACCATGGTCGTGGTCGCCGGGATCGACGGCTACACCTACGACGACCGGCGCGTACTCGCCTGGCTGCGCCGGCTCGCGCGCAAGGGCTGCCGCATGGGCGCGATCTGCACCGGCAGCCACGTGCTCGCCAAGGCCGGGCTGCTCGACGGCTACCGGGCGACGATCCACTGGGAGGACCTGCCGGCGTTCGCCGAGGCCAACCCCGACGTGATCGTCAGCCACGACCTCTACGAGATCGACCGCAACCGGTTCACCTGCTCGGGCGGCACCGCCGCGCTCGATCTGGTGCTGCACATGATCGCACTCGCCCACGGCCAGGAGCTCGCCGGCCAGGTCGGCGAGCAGTTCATCCACGAGCAGATCCGCGGGCCCCAGCAGCGCCAGCGCATGACCGTGCAGTCGCGCATCGGCGTCAGCGACCCCAAGCTCATCGCGGCCATCGCGGCCATGGAGACGCACCTCGAGGACCCGCTGCCCTTGCCCGCGATCGCGCGCCGGGCGGGGCTGTCGACCCGCCAGCTCGAGCGCCGGTTCCGCCACCACCTGGGGCGCGGGCCGTTGCGTTACTACCGCGAGCTCAGGCTCAACCACGCCCGCGCGCTGCTGATGCAAGGTGGGCACTCGATCTTGAGCGTGGCGATGGCCGCCGGGTTCACCTCGGCCTCGCACTTCGCCCGACGCTACCGCGAGTACTTCAGCCGCTCACCGCGCGAGGAGCGCGGCGGCGTGCGCTGAGCCGGCCGTCACGCTGCCTTGAGCGGCCGGATCGAATCAAGTGCCCTAGGCGCGAGCGAGCGCCGGGCCAACTTCAAGGCGTAACGCGCTTGAAGGTTCAGCCAAAATTCCGGGGTCGTCCCGAACAATCGCGCGAGCCTTAGCGCGGTCTCGGCGGTAATAGCGCGCCTACCGTGTACGATCTCGCTCACGCGGCCGGCGCCTACCCCGATCCGGTGGGCGAGTTCGTTCTGGCTCATATCCAACGGCTTCAGGAACTCCTCGAGAAGGATTTCGCCAGGTGTGATCGGATCAAGGAGCTTGGCCATGGCTGAAGCCCTTTCGCGTCAGTGGTCGTCGACGATCTCGACGTTCTCGGCGCCGCCGTCGCGCCAGTCGAAGCAAATGCTCCATTGGTCGTTGATCCGAATGCTGTACTGACCCATTCGATCGCCATGCAGCTTCTCGAGCCTGTCACCAGGTGGCGTCCGCAATGCCTCCAAGGTGTCCGCCACTTCGAGCATTTCGAGTTTGCGCCGAGCAATCCTGTCAATGGCGCGGAACCGTCGGCTCGGCTTGTCCTCGAATAGCCGCTGAGTCTCCCGATCCCGGAAGCTTCGGATCACGCCACGATGCTATTCCGCCTGACGGAATGACACAAGGCCAGGACACATTGGCCGAATGCTCGGCGGCGCGGACGGCACAGCCAGGGTTACCACGCCCCCGTGTTGGGCATCGAGGCCCACGGCTCCTTCGGCGCCAGCGCTTCGCCCTCCTGCAACAGCTCGATCGAGACGCCGTCGGGCGAGCGGACGAACGCCATGTGACCGTCGCGCGGCGGCCGGTTGATCGTCACGCCGGCCTTCCGGAGCTTGTCGCACAGCGCGTAGATGTTCTTCACCCGATAGGCGAGATGACCGAAGTTGCGCCCGCCGGCCAGCGGCTCAGGGTCCCAGTTGTGGGTGAGTTCCACCTGGGCCTGCTCATCGCCCGGAGCGGCGAGGAAGACCAGGGTGAACCGCCCCTTCTCGTTGACGTAGCGCTGGCCGACCTCGCGCAGGCCGAGCTTGTCGCAATAGAAATCGAGCGAGGCGTCGAGGTCCGCCACGCGAACCATGGTGTGGAGGTACTTCACGGGCGTGCGTCCTTCGGCGGGATGAACCCCGCCTTATACGCCGCCGTCTACGTCGTGGCGAGCGCGGCCTTCGCGAGCGCCGGAAGCTCGAACTGCGCGGCGTCGAGCTTGATCAGGACGCCTTCCAGGTCGCTCGCGGTGCCCTTGCCCATCCGTTCGCCGATGGCGGCGAGCACGGCCTTGGCGAAAGCGGCGCGCGAGGGCTCGTCGCGTGTCGGGTCTACCGTGCGCGCGGCGCCGAGCACGACGCGGAGTATCTCGCCCATGCCCTCGGGCAGGCCCGAGGCGCGCGTGACCGAGCGCAGGCCGAGCGGGCCGGAATCGTGGATCAGGGCGTGGGCGTTGGCGCGCGGGATGCCGCAGCGCTGGGCGAGCCCGGCCTCGAACGCGACCATGCGGCCCGTGAACAGGATGCGCGCGAGGAGCGAGGGCGTCAGCCGGCCCTTGAGGTGGAGCTGGCGAATGAAGGTGTCCACTTCGCCCGGGCCGGCGCCGAGCGGCAGCAAGTCGAGCGTCGCGCGCTCGCGCCCGAGCCTCAGGACCCGCTCGCTCACGTAGTCGAGCATGCCGTGGGTCTCGACGAGGTGGAGCCGGATGTTCTCGGAGACGAGCGTCACCAGGCGTTCGGCGAGGGCGAGCGGCAGCGAAGGCCGCTCGGCGAGGCCGTCCATGACCACCTCGCAGCCGGAGAACAGGTCGATGATCTTGGCGCCGACCCGTTCGGTGACCTCGGCGCCGGGGTTGCGGACCAGCGTGGTGACGACAGCTTCGTCGCCGTGCTCGACGAGCGCGCCCGCGACCGCCTCGGAGACGCGTTCGCGGCCGGCGACCGCGACCTGGAACGCGGCCGGGCGCGAGCGCACGATCTCGACCAGGTCCTCGTCGGTGAAGACGAGCGAATAGTGGAGCATCGGGACCGCGACCTGCTCGACGTCGCGCGCGAGGGCGATCGCCACGTCGTGCGGCACGGCCTGGTTGTCCTTGAGGCTGTCGGCGAGCGCCGCGCGGACCCTCTGGTCGGTGTCGCGCATCATGATGCGGAAGATCGATTCCGCGAGGATGCGCTCGTTGGGCGTCAGGTCTGGGCGCGAATGGACCGCGCCGATCTTGGCGGCGGCCTCGGCGCGCCCCCGAGGCGTCGGCGCCTTCAGCAGCTTGTCGACGTCCTCTTCGCTCAGAATTGGCATGGCGAGTCCCATCCTCGTCCCCTTGCGCGGCCCGGCCCGGCATGGCGGGACCCTCAGGGTGCCGCGCTGGGACTAAGGATCGGTTAAGGGGGGATCGCTTCGCCCTTCGAGACGGCCCTGCGCGTGGGGGCGGGGGCAACCGCCCCCACGCCTCAGGGCGAGCGGATCAAATTTCAACCGTTCGCGGTGAGGAGCTTGCGAAGCAAGCGTCTCGAACCGCGTGCAGGGGCGGTCGCTTGACCGCCTACGCCCCTACGGCGCGTCGCGCCGCCTCCGGCGGGGGCCGGCGTCGGAGCCGGCGGCGGCCTTGGGCGCGGGCAGCGCGATCTTCCTTTGGAGGTTGGGGTAGGGCGCGCATTTGTGGGGCAGCGCCATGGCGTTGACGAAGTGCTCCTGGAACCGGGGCTCGATCGCGGTCTCGACCTTCTCGATGCGGTGGACGACGGTTTCGATCTCGGTCCGCGCCTGCTTGTTGAGGAGCGCGATGCGCGCGCCGGTGCCCGCCGCGTTGCCCGCCGCCGAGACCTTGGCGAGGTCGCAGTCGGGGATCATGCCGAGCACCATGGCGTAGAGCACGTCGATGTGGCTGCCAAACGCGCCGGCGAGCACGATGCGATCCACGGCCTCGACGCCCATGTGGTCCATCAAGAGGCGCGCGCCGGCGTAGAGCGCGGCCTTGGCGAGCTGGATCTGGCGCACGTCGTTCTGGGTGATGACGAGCCGCGGCTCGCCGTCGTGCACCAGGTACGAGAACGTGCGGCCGTCGCCGAAGACGCGCGAGGAACGCTCGGCGAGCGTGCCGTCGAAGACGCCGTCCTGGTTGATGACTCCGGCGAGGTACATCTCGGCGATCGCCTCGATGATGCCCGAGCCGCACACGCCGGTGACGTGGCCGTTGAAGCCGGGCTCGTCCGACCACGCCTCGCAGCCGATCACCTTGAAGCGCGGCTCGAAGGTGACGCGATCGACGCGCAGCCGCTCGATCGCGCCGGGCGCGGCACGCTGGCCGCAGCTGATCTGGGCCCCTTCGAACGCCGGGCCGGTCGGCGAGGAGCACGCCAGCACGCGCTTCTTGTTGCCGAGGATGATCTCCGCGTTGGTGCCGACGTCGACCGCGAGCATGAGCTCGTCGGAGTGGTGCGGCGATTCCGAGAGCACGACGCCCGCGGCGTCGGCGCCGACGTGCCCGGCGATGCACGGCAGCACGTAGGCGCGGGTGTCGCGGTTGAGCCTGAGGTCGAGCTCGCTCGCCCACAAATCGATCGAGCCGTCGGTGGCGAGCGGGAAGGGCGCGCCGCCCAAGGGCGTCGGGTCGATGCCGAGGAACAGGTGGTGCATGATCGGGTTGCCAACCAGCACGACCTCGAGGATGTCGGAGAGCGCGACGCCGGCCTCCTTCGCGGTCTCCTCGGCGAGCGCCTGGATCGCCTCGCGCACGACGCGGGTCAGCTCCTTGTCGCCGCCCGGGTTCATCATGACGTAGGAGACTCGGCTCATCAGGTCCTCGCCAAAGCGGATCTGCGGGTTCATGGCGCCCGCCGCCGCGACGACCTCGCCGGTCTGCAGGTTGCAGAGATGCGCGGCGATGGTCGTCGAGCCGACGTCGATGGCCAGGCCGAACAGCCGGTCGTGAAACCCCGGCTCGACGTGGAGCATGCGGTTGCCGCCGCGCACCGCGACGGTGACCTTGAACTCGCCCGCGGTCAGCGCGCCGTGCAGGCTCTGCAGCACCTGGAGATCGGCGGTCAGCTCGCCAAGCCCCCACTCGCGCGCGAGCGCGCGCTTGAGCCGCTCGAAATGACCGGCCGGGTCGTGCATGTCGGGCTGCTCGACCTCGACGTAGTGCAGCGTGATGACCGGGTCGAGCTCGATCGCGCGCGCCTCGGCGCGCTTGCGCACGACCTGCTTGTGGACCTGGGAATCGGCCGGCACGTCGATCACCAGGTCGCCCTGGATCACCGCCTGGCACGACAGCCGCCGGCCGGCGAGGAACTTGCGGTTGCGCTGGCGCAGGCTGACCTCGGCCTCGGTCTCGCCGCCGACGTGATCGGGGCGTGACTCGATGCCGTGCTTGGGGAACGAGCCGACGCCGACGACGACCTGGCAGCGGGCGCACAGCGCGCGCCCGCCGCACACCGAATCGATGTCGA
>JBBDQV010000196.1:0-6203 GCA_040905845.1 Alphaproteobacteria bacterium
GCGCGCAAAGCGCGCGTCTCGAACCGCGTGGCGAGCGCGAACCGGACAGCCGTGGCACAAGGCCGGGCAAGACGGACTTGTGAATCGCCAGGCCGTGCATTCTCGAACGGTCCCTCAATCATGGTTAAAGTGCTGTTTATCACAGCGTGGCGCGCATCTTGCTTGGTAAACAAAAGGTTAGCGGGGCCGGGGCACGGTTGTCCCGAAGGGCGGGAATCCGCCCTTTCGGCTCGATTTCGTTTGACGCGGGGGCGCGCCGGGCTAGGGTCCGGGCAAGCGCCCGGCAGATACGCTCAGGGAGGCGAACGCCATGGCCACCATCACTGGCAACAACAGTCCCAACACGCTTAACGGCACCAACGCCAACGACAAGATCTTCGGCAAGGGCGGCGTCGACACGCTGCGCGGCCGTGACGGCAACGACTCGCTCGACGGCGGCACCGGCAACGATCGCATGGAGGGCGGGCGCGGCAACGACATTTACATCGTCAACTCGACCAACGATACCGTGGTCGAGAACGCGGGCGAAGGCACCGACACGGTCAGGAGCAGCGCCACGTTCACGCTGCCCAAGAACGTCGAACGCCTGATATTGACTGGGACCGGCGACATCAACGGCACCGGCAACACGCTCAGCAACACGATCACCGGCAACTCGGGCATCAACACCCTCCTCGGCGGCTCTGGCAACGACAAACTGATCGCCGGCGACGACGACGACTCGCTCAACGGCGGCTCGGGCAACGACTCGCTCGATGGCGGCGGCGGCGCCGACAACTTGCGGGGCGGCTCCGGCAAGGACACGTACTTCATCGACGACGCCGGCGACCGCGCGACCGATGGCGACGCTGATTCGGTCGTCGTGTTCGTCCCTGCCCAAGACGGCCAGGGCCTCGTCGGCGGCGGCGACGAGCTCGCGGGCCTCATCTTCACGGTCATGGAAGGCGACGAGTTCAGCAACACCCTGTCGGCGGCTAACCAGGCTGCTCGTGTGACACTGATTGGCAATGACGGCGATGACGCGTTGGGCGGAGGAGATGGCGATGACCTGATCCTCGGCGGCAATGGCAACGACAACATCAATGGCCTTCTGGGTACAGGTATCGTCGGCCTTGAAGGCGGCGAAGGCAACGACACGATCGATGGCGGCAGTGGGAATGATGTAATCCAAGGCGAGAATGGCAACGACCGCCTGATCGGCGGCGTTGGCAATGATGCGATCAGCGGCGGTGAGGGCAACGATCTGATCGTTGGGGGCGACGGGGACGACAATGTTGAAGCAGACACCGATAACGATGGGAATCCTGATTTCCAAGGCCTCGTCGGCGGGCTCGGCGACGACACGATCTCCGGCGGCGCAGGCAGCGACGAAATCAGAGGCGAGGACGGTAACGACACCCTAGCCGGCGACGCGGGGAACGACTCGATCTTCGGCGGCTTCGGCGACGACGTCATCTCGGGCGGCTCCGGCGACGACTCGCTGAACGGCAACGACGGCAACGACGTCATCAAGGGCTCGTTCGGCATCGACAGCATCGACGGCGGCGGCGGCGACGACGTGCTCGAGGGCGGCGGCGACGACGACACCCTGTTCGGGAGCACCGGCAACGACAGCCTGACCGGCGGGCTCGGCGACGACACCATGACCGGGGGCATCGGCGACGACACCTATGTCGTCGACAGCACGGGCGACGTCATCAACGAGAACAACGGCACCGCCGACGGCATCGACAAGGTGATCTCCAAGATCTCGTTCCAGCTTTCCGACGCGGACCTCGAGAACCTTACCCTGTTCGAGGGCACCGCGGGCGTCCACGGCACCGGCAACGCCGGGGTCAACACGATCATCGGCAACGACGGCACGAACCTGCTTCAGGGGCTCGCCGGCAACGACCTGATCTCGGGCCGCGACGGCAACGACACCATCGACGGCGGCAGCGGCGCCGATTCCATGATCGGCGGCAAGGGCAACGACACCTTCATCGTCGACAACGCCGGCGACACGGTGAGCGAAGGCTCGAGCGGCGGGACGGACAAGGTCTACACCAGCGTTGCCTTCGATCTGGGGGACAACGTCGAGAACCTGACGATGCTCGGCGCCGGCGGCATCAACTCCAGCGGCAACGCGCTCAACAACACGATCGTGGGCAACAGCGGCGGCAACAGCCTCAACGGCGGCGGCGGCGACGACAAGCTCTACGGCAACGAGGGAACCGACATCCTGGTCGGCAGCAGCGGCACCGACGTGCTCGATGGCGGCTTCGGCGACGACACCATCATCGGCGGCACCGGTGCCGACAACCTGACCGGCGGGCTCGGTGACGATGAGTTCCGCTACGACGCGCTCTCCCACGGCACCGTGAGGACGGTCAACGGCGCGCTGCCGGACAGCGCCAAGGTTGATTTGATCAAGGATTTCGCCGGCTTCGCGGGCGGCGGGGACATCTTCGAGTTCGCCTCGGCCGCGTTCGCCTTCGACGAGCAGGCGAACTTCGTGCTCAACAATGGTCCCCTCGCCGACGGCTTCAGTTTCTCGACCATCGCGGGATCGTTCACCGGCACCAACGCGGGCACCAACGCCAACCACGACGCCGGCGATCCGACCTTCATCTTCTCCGAGGCGGACCGCATCCTCTACTACGATCAAGACGGCGACGCGGCGGGCTACACGGCGATCGCCGAGCTCGCGAACGGCTCGGTCGGCGCGGGCAACATCATCATCAATCCGTGACCGGCCAGCCGGGAATCCATGCCGGTCGCGTCTCCGGTACGGCGAGCGGCACGTCGGGGCGGCCGCGCAGGAACGGCACGAGCCCGCCGGTGACCTCGGTCATGAAGGCCGTCGCGTCCGAGTTGCCGTCCTCGCCGTAGAACCTGAGCCGGCGCTCGCCCAGGGCGCGGTCCGGCAATCGATACATGAAGAAGCCGACCGGCAGGTCGTGGGCGCGGCTGACCGCGAGCTGATGGTGGAATTGGCGCCAGCCCGCGCGCTCCCACCACTCCGGGTCGGGGTCGCGGCGGTGCCCGACCTGCCAATCGGGGCTGAGCCACACGAGGTTGACCACCGGCTTGCCGAGCGCGGTCCAGCCCGCGACCAGGCGCTCGTACGCCTCGCCTTGGAGCAGGTAGTGATCGATCACCCAGCCGTCGGCGGGCAGCTCGGGCCATTGCTGGCCGGGCACGTTGAGCCGGCGCGAGGTCGGCGAGTACCACTGGTAGAAGCGGGTCTCCGGATAGCGCTCCTTGAGCCGGTCGTACAGCGTCGCGAGGACACGCGCGCCGCCCTTCCACGGCAGGTTCTCCTCGCCGATCGTCACCGCATGGACGCGGCCGCGGTCGATGCCGTCGAGCACGACGCGGAAGCGCTCGAGGTAGGTGTCGAGCAGCTTCGGGGCCGGCTGCTTGGACTCATCGCCCTTACGCGTGAAGTCGATGTCGAGGATGACAGTTACCCCCAGCGCCTCCGCGCGGCGCAGGCTGTCGTCGAGCTTGGCGATCGCTTCGGGGTTCGGGTGGGCCTGGACGATCGCGAAGTCGAACGAGCCGGCCCACGGTCCATCGAGCAGGCTGGCCGGCCCGTAGAGGCCGACGTCGCCCCAGCGCAACCCCTCGTCCGCGCGCGCCGCGCCACCCGCGATCAAGAGCAGAACGAGCAGGGCGCGCCGCGTCACGGCGACTCGGCCGAGGGCCGCCACGGGAAGCAATGACCCCATCATAGGAATGCGATGACGCTATCATGCGCAAAGTGGACAGTTCAATCGAGGCCCATGCAGAGAATCGCGTCCCGTGGCGGCGAAGCCTCACTGCCCGCTCTGGAGCGCCCGCGCCGAACCGTGTATCAGGTCGCCCAGGCCGCGTCCCTATGATGACCGACGACATTCGAATGCCCAGCCCAAGGCGAGCGAGGCCTCGCCGGTATCACCCCCACCCGGACCCTCCCCCATCGTGGGGGAGGGGGCGCGGGCGCGTCACCGAGCGTCCCCTCCCCCCAACGTGGGGGAGGGACAGGGTGGGGGGCATCCCGCATCGCGGAGTGGGGGGGCACTCCGGGCTAACCACGCTGGCCGTGCTGGCCTTTCGCCCCGCGCACCACCCGTGCGCGTCCTGATCGTCTCGGCGGTCTTCCCGCCCTACGCGAGCATCGGCTCGACGCGGGTCGGCAAGGCGGCGCGCTACCTGGTCGAATCGGGGCACGACGTGAGGGTGCTGACCGCCGACGGCCACGCCCTGCCCCGAACGGCACGTCTCGAGATCGATCCGGCGCATGTGGTCGCGACGCGCGCGCCGAGCCTGCATCGCCCGAGCGAGCTGGTTCAGGGCGGCCGGGCTGCGGTGATCGAGGCGGGTGGCCGCCGCACGGGGGCTGTGTGGTCCCTATTGCACCGGGTTTGGCGGCTGTGGACCGCCGTCGCCTACGTGCCCGACCAACTGGTGCTCTGGTATCCGTTCGCCCTCCGCGCCGGCGCGCGCCTGATCGCGGCGTGGCGCCCCGACGTGATCCTGGCGAGCGGGCTGCCGCCGACCGCGTACCTGATCGCGCGCGCGCTCGCGCGCCGGGCCGCCATCCCATGGGTCGCCGAGCTGCGCGATCTCTGGGTCGACAACCCGATCTACGCGTTCCCCGGCTGGCGGCGCGCGCTCGATCGGCGCATCGAGCGATCGGTGCTCGGCGACGCCGCTGCGCTCGTCACCGTCGCCGAGCCGTTCGCGGCGACGCTGCGCGCCAGGTTCCGCGCGCCGGTCACCGTCGTCGCCAACGGCTACGACCCTGACGACCTGCCGGCCGGCGTCGGCCGACCGGTCACGACGCCCGGCGTTAGTGTCGTCTTCACCGGCACGCTCTATCCCGAACGGCATGGCCACGCGCGCCTGTTCGAGGCGGTGCGCGGTCTCGACCCCGATCTCGCCCGCGACCTTCGGCTCGTCTTCGTCGGCCGGCTCAGCGGCGAGGCGGCGCGCGCGGCGCGCGCCGCCGGCGTCGAGCAGGTCGTCGAGGCGTTGCCGCCCGTCCCCTACGCCGAGGCGCTCGAGGCCCAAGCGAACGCGGACGTGCTGCTGCTGCTGACCTTCACGGGCGAGGCCGGGCTCGGCTACCACCACGCCAAGCTCTACGAATACATCGCGGCGCGCCGCCCGATCCTCGTGATCGGCCGGCCCGACGGCGAGGCCGGCCGGCTCATCGCCGAGCATGGCCTCGGCCGCGTCTCGGACGAGCCCGCCGCCATCGCCGGCTTTCTCGCCGCCTGGATCGCCGAGAAGCGCGCGCTGGGCCGGATCGCGCCGACGCCCGCCGATGCCGCCGCGCCGTTCACGCGCCGGGCGCAGACCCGGCGGCTCGAGGCGGTGCTCGCCGGCGCGGCGGCCGCGCGAACCGGGCTGCACGAATCCGCGGCGCTCGGCTATAGTCCGCCGCTTCGCGACGTTTCCGATCGCCAACCATGAGCCAGAGCTGGGCCGGCAAGGTCGTCTTCATCACCGGGGCGTGCGGCACGGTCGGGCGCGCGCTGGTGCGCCTAATCGAGAGCCTCGGCGCCGCCGAGATCATCGGCATCGACAACAACGAGTCCGAGCTCTTTTTCCTGCGTGAGCGCTGGGGCGGCAACGGGCGCGTTCGGCTCTACGCCGGCGACGTGCGCGACCGCGACACGCTGATGGAGCGCATGGACGGGGCGCACGTGGCGATCCACGCCGCGGCGTACAAGCACGTCATCCTGAGCGAGGAGTCGCCCCGGAGCGCGGTCCAGATCAACGTCCTCGGCACCAGCAACGTGATCGAGGCGGCGCTCGCCTGCGGCGTCGAGCGCGTGCTGTTCACCTCCTCGGACAAGGCGGTCAACCCGACCAACGTGATGGGCACGACGAAGCTGATGGGCGAGCGGCTGATCACCGCCGCCAACGCCAACCGGCGCGGCGCGACGCCCATCCTCGCCTCGGTGCGTTTCGGCAATGTGCTCGGCTCGCGCGGCTCGGTGATCCCGATCTTCCGCCGCCAGATCGCGGCCGGCGGGCCGGTGACCCTGACGGACGCGCGCATGACCCGGTTCGTCATGGCGGTCGAGCACGCCGCGCGGCTCGTCGTCGACGCGACGCAACTGATGCGCGGCGGCGAGGTGTTCGTGACCAAGATGCCGACGATCCGCATCGCCGATCTCGCCCACGTCATGGTCGAGCAACTCGCGCTCGGCCAAACGCCCGCGCCGATC
>JBBDQV010000196.1:6213-16788 GCA_040905845.1 Alphaproteobacteria bacterium
CGCGAAGGCGGGCGAGAAGCTGTACGAGGAGCTCTTGAGCGAGGAGGAGGCGGGCCGCACCCTGGAGCTCGACGACTACTTCGTCGTGCTGCCGGCGTTTCGCGGCGTCTATCGCGACATCGACTACAGCTACCCGGGCGCCGCGCGCCCCGCCGAGGCGCGCCCCTACAACTCGGCGCGCGAGACCCCGCTCGACCGCGCCGCGTTGGCCGCGCTGCTGCGCGACAACGGGCTGTTCGACGCCCTGGAGGCGTGACGGTCATGCGCGTCCTCGTGCTCGGCGGCGACGGCTACCTCGGTTGGCCAACGGCGATGCGCTTCGCCGCCAAGGGGCACCAGGTGCTGGCCATCGACAACTACCTGCGCCGCCGCATCGCCCAGGAGACCTGTTCCGAGGCGCTGATCCCGGCCCCCAACCTCGACGACCGGGCGGGGATCTTCCGTCAGGCGAGCGGGTACCAGGTCGCGGTCGGCATCGGCGATTGCACCGACTACCGGTTCCTCGCCCGCGTCCTTGGCGATTTCGTGCCCGACGTGGCGATCCATTACGCCGAGCAGCCCTCGGCGCCCTATTCCATGAAAGGCTACGACGAGGCGCGCACGACGCTTCAGAACAACCTGCTCGCCACGTTCAACCTGGTGTGGGCCGTGCTCGAGCACGCGCCGGCGTGCCACATCGTCAAGCTCGGCACCATGGGCGAGTACGGCACGCCCAACATCGACATCGAGGAAGGATGGCTCGACGTCGAGCACAAGGGGCGGCGCGACCGCTTCCTGTTCCCGCGCGCCGCCGGCTCGCTCTACCACACGACCAAGGTGCTGGACACCGACCTCCTGTGGTTCTACGTCCGCGTCCACGGACTTAGCGTCACCGACCTGATGCAGGGTCCCGTCTACGGCCTGGCGACGCCCGAGGCCGACGTCGACCCCCGGCTCGCGCCGAACTTCCACTACGACGACATCTTCGGCACGGTGGTGAACCGGTTCCTCGTCCAGGCCGTCGCCGGCGTGCCGCTCACGGTCTACGGCAAGGGCGGCCAGACGCGCGGCTACCTCGACCTGCTCGATACGCTCCAGTGCGTCGAGCTCGCGGCGGCCAACCCGCCGAAGCCCGGCGAGCTCCGCATCCTCAACCAGTTCACCGAGACGTTCTCGGTCAACCAGATCGCCGAGCGGGTGCGCATCGCGGCGCGCGCGCACAACCTGGCGGTCACGGTGCAGAACCTGCCGAACCCCCGCCAGGAGAAGGAGGAGCACTACTACAACCCGGCGCACAGCGGGCTGCTCGAGCTCGGGCTCCAGCCCCACCCGATGACCACCGAGGTGCTGGCCGCCATGATCGAGCGCGTGCTCGCCAACCGCGACCGCATCGATACGCGCAAGATCATGCCCCGCGTGCGCTGGAGCTGATCGTCGTGCGCTGGCTCGTCACCGGCGGCTGCGGCTTCATCGGCACGAACCTCGTCGCGGCGCTCGGCGCGGCGGGCGGGCGTCGGGTGCGCGTCTACGACGACCTGTCGGTGGGCACCGAGCAGGCGCTCGCCGCGGTCGGGCTCGTGCGCCGGGTAAGCCTCGATGCGCCCCAGCCGCTCGATAAGTCCAACCACGGCGACGTCGAGCTCGTCATCGGCGACATCCTGGACGCGGGCGGTCTCGCGGGCGCGGCCCAGGGTGCCGAGGTCGTCGTTCATCTGGCGGCGAGCACCGGGGTCCAGCCCTCGATCGAGGACCCGCGCGCCGATTGCGCGGCCAACGTGATCGGTACGCTCAACGCGCTCGAGGCGGCGCGCGCCGCCGGCGTCGCCCGTTTCGTGTTCGCCTCCAGCGGCGCGCCGCTCGGCGCCGTGCCGCCCCCAGTCCACGAAGGGCTCGCGCCCCGGCCGATGTCGCCCTACGGCGCGAGCAAGCTCGCCGGCGAGGGCTATTGCTCGGCCTACGCCCACGCCTATGGCCTGGCCACGGTCGCGCTCCGTTTCGGCAACGTCTACGGCCCGCGCTCGACCCACAAGGGCAGCGTCGTCGCCAAGTTCATCCGCCGCGCGATCGCCGGCGAGCCGCTCGAGCTCTACGGCGACGGTCACCAAACGCGCGATTTCATCTACGTCGACGACCTGGTGCGCGCCGTCCTTCTGGCCGCCGAGGCGCCCGACGTGGCCGGCGAGGTGTTCCAGATCGCGACGAGCCGCGAGACCTCGGTCGTCGAGCTCGTCGATGCGCTGGTGCCCATCCTGCGCGCGGCGGGCATCGCCGGCGTCACGGTGCGCAACGCCGCGCCCCTCAAGGGCGAGATGCGGCGCAACTACGCGGATACGTCGAAAGCGAGAGCCCGGCTGGGCTGGGCGGCGAAGGTTCCGCTCGACGAAGGTCTGCGCCGCACCGTCGCCTTCTTCACCGGCCGCGCCCCATGACGCGACGATAGACCGCCTCGTGGGCGGCGACGCACGCCGCGAGCGAGAAGCGCGCGACCGCCCGTTCGCGGCCGCTACGTCCTAGTCGCAGGGCGAGGGCCGGATCGTCGTGCAGCCGCTCGACCGCCCGCGCCATCGCCGCGTGGTCGCGTGAGGGAACCATCAGGCCGGCGGGGTCGGGCCCGTCGGCGTCGAGGAGCTCGCGCACCCCGCCCACGTCGGTCGCCACCACGGGGACACCGCACGCCATGGCCTCGAGCACGACCATGGGCGCCGCCTCGGCGCGGGAGCTCAGCACCAGGACGTCGAGCGAGGCGGTGATCGGCGCGGGCTCGCGCGCAAACCCGTGGTCCTCGATGCGGGGCCGCAGGCCGGCGCCGTCGAACACCGCGTTGGCCTCGTCGATCGCCGCCTGCTGGCGCGCCGGCCGCTCGCCGGCGAGGACGATGGTGAAGGGCCAGGCGACCCGCGTCGCGAGGGCCGCCATGGCGCGCGCGAAGACCGGAACGTCCTTGTCGCGCGACCAGTTGCCGATCAGCCCGACGCGGAACGGCGCGGTCGTCCCGTCGGACGGGCGGGGCGCGAAGACCTCGACGTCGACCGGGGGATAGACGACGGTCGAGCGGGCGCCGGGCGTCCCGTAGTGCCGGGCGACCGCCGGGGCGGCGGCGACGATCTCGCTCGCCAGCCAGCGGACGGCGATCCCGAGGATCCGCGCCACGCGCCGGGGCACGCTCGTGTCGTTGAGGTGCCAGACGAGCGGGACGCGCAGGAGCCATGCGGCGAGGGCGGGCGCCAGGAAGATCGCGCCGTTGACGTGGACCGCGTCGGGACGCTCGGCCCGGATGACCCGCGCGAACCGCGCGACGTCCCGGGGCAGCGTCGCGGCCCAGTGGGCGATGGCGCGCGGATCGTTCGGCCGGGGGATGCGCGTGAAGGGAACCCGCACGACCCGGGCGCCCGGCGACAGCCGTTCGACCAGATCGGCCTCGGCGTGGGCCGGCACGGTCACCACCGTGCTGATGCCGAGGGGAGCGAGGCCCAGGGCCACGTCGAGCACGCGGCGCGGCGGCCCGCCGAACCGCTCGACGAACAGGGCGTTGAGCACCACGGCGCGCGGCGCGACCATGTTCGGCTCCGGATCGGTCATCGACGACGGCCCGCCCACGTCTCGAATGACCGTGCCCGCGCCGGCGGAGGTATGATAATCAGCCAGGGAGCATGGGCCAGGAATCGGGCGTTTCGACGCGGATGACCACTGCCAAGACCGAGCCGCAGCTTGACTTGGTGCGACCGGAGGGGCGTGCCGAGCCGATCGCCGCGCCGGAGGCGTCGAGCCCCGAGCCGGTCGCGCAAGTCAGGCCATTGCCGCCCCGCCCGGCCGAGGCCGAGCCGCCACGGCCCGAGGCCCGGCACGAGACTCCGGTCCGGGCGCGCGAGACCGCGCGCGGCGCCGATCCGCTGGCCCTGCCCGACGTGGTCAGCCTGCGCGACGTCGTGCTGCGGCTGGTGCGCGGCTGGTGGATCATCCTGCTCACCGCGGCCGCCGCGGCCGCGCTGGCGTTCCTCTACCTGCGGGGGGCGCCGGTCGAGTACACGGCGACCCTGATCCTGAGCTCGGTCGAGGACAGCGGTGGCGCTTCGGTGCCGACGACCCAGGCGGTGGGCACCCTGACCACCCTGCTCGGTGGCACTGGCCAATCCGAGTCGGTGTCCGACTACACGCGATTCCGCTACCTGATGCTGTCGCGCGACGTGGCGCGGCGCCTGATGGACCGCTCCGACATCGACAAGGTGGTGTTCGCCAAGGAATGGGACGAGGCGAACCAGCGCTGGATGCCGGCGCCCGGCTGGAGAACGGCGGTCAGGCGCTGGATTGGCGAGACCTTCGGCATTCCCTGGTACGCCGAGCCCTCGGTCGATCGGGTCGCGGGATACCTCGAGCGCCGCCTCAAGATCTCCAACGTCGAGGCGACGCCCATGGTCAAGGTCGAGTTCAGTCATCGTGATCCGACATTCGCCAGAACGCTGCTCGACGACATCTACCACGAGACCGACCGGCTGATGCGCGAGCACGACCGGATCTCGACCGAGGACTCGATCGCCTATCTCAACGACGCGCTGAGCCGGGCGACCATCGTCGAGCATCGGCTGGCGCTCCAGCAGCTCTTGCTGCGCAACCTGGCCAAGCTGATGCTGCTCGACACCGACCAGCCGTTCGCCGCGCGCATGCTCGAGCTGCCCTACGCTTCGCCACTGCCGACCGCGCCGAACGCCCTGCTGGTCCTGATCCTGGCCTCGATCGGCGGCGTCGTGCTCGGCATCGTCATGGTGCTGTGCGTCGATGCCCTCCGCGGTCGCTGACGCCGTTTCCGCGCGCGGGGCCACGCCCCGGCTCTCGGCGCTCAACGTCTGCCTGCTGGCGGGGTGCCTCGGTATCGCGCTGTCGTCGTTGAACCTGCCCATTCCGGGCGGCGACACCAAGCCGTTGATCGCGCTGGCCTGGCTGCCGCTGTTCGTCGTCCTGGCTGGGCGCGTCGTGGTCCGCCTGCGCGCGAGCTTTCCCGAGCTCGTCCTGGTCGGGTTGCTGGTCTACGGCGTGCTGTGGCTGCCCGTCGTCATCGCCCGGGGCGGCGACGGCGACCTCGTCGAGTACGTCGTGCGCATGCTGTCGCTGACCGCGGGGATCTCCGTCGCGATCGTCGCCGCGAACATCCCCGACGAGCGAACGCTCGGAATCGTCGTGACGTTGCTTCTCGTCGGCTACGGCGGCGTGCTGGCCTACGCCATGCTCGTCCAGGTGCCGGCCACGCTCGACCTCGGGCCGACGCGGGAGCTCGATCTCCAGATTCGCGGCCTGCTGCTCAACCGCGCCAACAACGTCAAGCGCGTCACGATGTTGGCGGACGAACCGTCGTTCGGCGCCTATCAGATGGCCGTGGCGGTGCTGATCGCCGTCATCTTCCGGCGCCTGGTGCCCCGGCGGCTCGGCCGCTTCGTCATCGCGGCCGGGTTGATCGGGCTCGTCTTCGCCAAGAGCATCACGGCGGTGGTCATGTTCGCCGGGGCGTTCGGCGCGCTGGTCCTGGCGATCCGCTCCCAGGCGCTGCGCTGGGCGGTCGCTGGCGGCGGCCTACTGGCGGTCGGCGCGGCCGGGACGCTGCTGCTGACGACGTTCGATTCCTACGCGCCCGTCGCGCGGATCGCGGCGATCGGGGCCGACGCTTCCGCCAATGCGCGCTGGCTGCTGTTCAAGTCGACTTGGGTCGGCGGCGTCGAGTCGGGCTACCTCGGCCTCGGGCCCGGCCAGTACTCCCAGCGCTGGAACGAGTTCGCCGACTTCGACGCCTCGGTCCTGGCCAGGCTGCCCGAGCAGCTCCAGGTGACGTTGTTCAAGGACAACAAGGTGAAGCCGTTCTCGGTGTTCGGCGGCGTGTTCGCCGAGTTCGGCGCCGCCGCGCTGGCGCTGCTCGTCGCCATGTTCGGCTGGATCCTGTGGCGCCTGTGGTCGCTGCGCCCGTACCCCTCGATGCCCGCGGCCGTCGCCGTCGGCGTCATCGTCCTGTCGCTGTTGTCGGCTTACCCCATCTCCCTGCCCGACATGTGGCTGCTGCTCGGCCTGCTCGTCGCTCATATGCGACTGTCACCGGCCCATCCGCGCACGGCATCCACCGGCGCGCTGGTGCCGCGGCCAACGGAAGCTCCGTAAGGTCGCGGACGCCACCGGCCGCCGCGCCATGTTCATCCTGTCCAAACTCCTCTGGCTCGTCGCCAATCCGGCCGCGCTGCTCGCGATCGCCCTGGCGATCGGCCTCGCGCTTTGCCTGTTCCGGCGTCGGCGCCGGCTCGGGTTCGCCATTCTTGTGACCGGCGTGGCGGCGTTCCTGGTGAACGCGGTCGTCCCGACCGGCCTCTACCTCATGCGCGAGCTCGAGGATCGTTTTCCGGCCCCCGCCGCCCTGCCGGAGCGCGTCGACGGCGTCATCCTTCTCAGCGGTTTCCTGCGCATGGGCACGAGCGTCGACCGCGACCAGGTCCAGGTCAACGAGTCCGCCGATCGCCTGACCGCGTTCCTGTCCCTGGCGCGCCGCTTTCCCGATGCGCGCCTGGTGTTCACCGGCGGCTCGGCCTCGATCTTCCCGGATGCACCGACCGAGGCCTCGCTCGCGCGCGTCCTGCTCGCCGAGATCGGCGCCCCGTTGGAACGGATCACCTTCGAGGACCGCTCGCGCAACACCGCCGAGAACGCGCGCTACAGCCACGAGCTGATCCAGCCGCGGCCAGGCGAGACCTGGCTTCTCGTCACCTCGGCGTTCCACATGCCGCGCGCGGTCGCGTGCTTCCGCAAGGTCGGCTGGGCCGTGGTGCCCTACCCGACCGACTACCAGACCGGCGGGCCGGGGACCGTCGGCCTCACCTTCGATCCCGTGAATGGCTGGGCTGCCCTGAACCTGGCCGTGCACGAGGTCGTCGGCCTGTTCGCCTACCGTGTCCTCGGCTATACGGACGAGATCTGGCCCGCGCCCGAGGGCTGATACCAGCGGTCAATGATCTTGACCCGCACGCAAACTTCGAGCCGTCATCGCGAGCCGAAGGCGAAGCGATCCACCGGCAACCACATGGGCGCCTGCCCTGGATGGCTTCGTCGGGCTTCGCCCTCCTCGCCATGACGAGTTCGTCGCCGGCAGGAGTCAAAGTCAACAGCCCGAGGGCTGAGGCGAGCGTGCCCCGCGTCGTCTTCGTCAACCGCTACTTCCACCCGGATCACTCGGCGACCAGCCAGCTCCTCGGCGACCTCGCCTTCGATCTGGCGGCGCGCGGCCGCGACGTCGCGGTGGTGAGCGGCCGTCAGCTCTACGACGAGCCGCACGCGACGCTCGCGGCCCGCGAGACCGTCATGGGCGTCGCCGTGCGGCGCGTCCGGGGCACGCGGTTCGGCCGCGCCCGCCTCGTCGGCCGCGCGCTCGACGCCGTGAGCTTCTATCCCGGCGCCGCGCTGGCGTTGTGCAGCCTGGTCCGGCGCGGCGACATCGTCGTCGCCAAGACCGATCCGCCGCTCGTCTCGGTTCTCGCCGCCGTTGTCGCGGGCGTCCGGGGCGCCCGCCTGGTCAATTGGCTCCAAGATCTATACCCCGAGGTCCCCGAGGCGCTCGGCGTTCCCCTGGTCCGTGGTCCCGTCGCCTGGGTCCTGCGCGCGATGCGCGACGCCTCGCTCCGCGCCGGCGCCGTCAACGTCGTACTCGGCGAGGCCATGGCGGAGCGCGTGCGCTCGAGGGGCGTGTCCGCGCAGCGCATCCGGACCATCCCAAACTGGGCCGATGGTCGGGCCATCGCGCCGATCCCTCTCGCTGGCCACCCGCTGCGCGCCGCCTGGGGGCTCAACGACCGGTTCGTCGTCGGCTACGCCGGCAACCTCGGTCGGGCGCACGACGCCGACACGGTGCTCGGCGCCGCGCGCCTGCTGTGCCAGGACCCCTCGATCGCGTTCCTGTTCATCGGCGGCGGCAAGGGCCGCGGCGCGCTCGAGAAAACCGTGGCCGGCGAGGGGCTCGCGAACTTCGTGTTCCGCCCGTACCAGGCGCGCGCGGAGCTCGGCCTGGCGCTGACCGTCGCCGACGTACACCTCGTCACGCTGCGCCCCGCGCTCGAGGGGCTGATCGTGCCGAGCAAGCTCTACGGCGCCATGGCGGCCGGGCGGGCCGTCGTGTTCGTGGGCGATCCGAATGGCGAGGTCGCGCGGCTGGTGCGCACCCACGAGTGCGGCGTCGTCGCGCGGGCGGGCGACGCCGAGGCGCTGGCGACGGCGATCCGCGGTTTGCGCGACGATCCGGCGCTCGGGCAACGGCTCGGCGCCAACGCGCGAAGGACCTTTGAACGGCTGTTCGATCGCGAGCACGCGCTCGCGTCGTGGCGCGCCGTGCTCGAGTCATGATCAGCGCCGGTCGTCTTGTGTTTTGCTCGTCGGTGTGGCACCAGGAAGGTCGGGCGGCAGCGAGTCGGTCCAACTCATGATCCCATCGGAAACCGGATTTCTGGCGGGCGACGCGGCGCGCTTCGTCATGGATTTCGTGTTCCTGTGCGGCGTCACCCTGCTCTTGTGCCTGAGCGCGCCGACCATCGCCTCGGTGCTCGGCGTGGTCGATCACCCGGACGGCCGGCGCAAGAAGCACGCCGCGCCGACCCCCTTGGTCGGCGGGCTCGCCATCGTCGCCCCGTTCGTCGTCTACTGCGTCGCCTTGGCGCTCGACGATGCCGGCAACCGGCTCTATCCGGCGCTGGCGATCACCTCGGCCGCCTTCTTCGCCCTCGGGCTGGCCGACGACCAGCACGACGTGAAGCCCAAGTACCGCCTGGCGGCGGCGACCGGCATCGCTCTGGTCGTGCTCAACATCTCGCCCGACGAGTTCATCGTCGACCGCCTGCTGTTCACCTTCGCCGACGACCCGGTCGGGCTCTACCCGTTCTCGCTGCTTTTCACGGCGCTGTGCCTGATCGGGTTGGTCAACGCCATGAACATGGCCGACGGCATCAACGGGCTCGCGCTCGGGATGTGCCTGATCTGGACGATTCTGCTGGTGGTCTACGGGCCGGCGGAGCTGTCGCCTCTGCTGGTCGCGTTCGCCGCCGCGTTGGCGATCACCCTCGTGTTCAATCTGGCCGGGCGCCTGTTCCTCGGCGATTCCGGCACCTACGCCATCTCGATGGTCGTCGCGATGCTGGCGATCTACAGCTACGGGCGCTCGCCGACGACGCTGAACGCCGACATCGTCGCCTTGTGGTTCCTGGTGCCGGTGTTCGACTGCCTGCGGCTGATGGCTTGGCGGCTCGCCTCGGGGCGCTCGCCGTTCAGCGCCGACAAGCACCATCTGCACCATTTTCTCGGCCGCTGGATGGGGCCGGGCTGGGTGTTGGTCGCCTACCTCGCGCTGATCGGCGTGCCCTGCGCGCTCGCCTTGATCTGGCCGGCGTGGACGCTAGTTTGGGGTCTGCTCGTCGCGCTCGTCTACGCGGCGATCCTCGCTCGCGCGACGCGCCCCGTGCTGCGCCGCTGGCTGCGCTCGCCCCAGCGCCGACTGCTCTAGGCGCGTGACACCCGGGGTCGCGGTGGTCGGGGTCGGGCCCTGGGGCGCGAACCACGCCCGCGTGTTCGGCTCGCTCGGGGCGCTCGCCGCCGTGACCGACATCGATCGCGCGCGCGCCGAGGCGATCGCCGGGCGGCACGCGGTACCCGCGCTGGCCTTCGAGGCGGTCCTCGGCGATCCGACGATCGGCGCGGTGGTGATCGCGGCCCCGGCGGCGACCCACGAGGTCCTCGCGCGCGCGGCGCTCGGCGCCGGCAAGGACGTGCTGGTCGAGAAGCCGCTCGCGCTCGATCTCGACGAGGCCGCGGGCCTGGTCGAGTGCGCGCGGGCCGGGGCGCGCATCCTCATGGTCGGGCACGTGCTGCGCTATCACCCCGCGGTCGAGGCGCTGCATGCCCTGGTGGCGGCCGAACGCCTCGGCCGGCTCCGCTACATGCACGCGACGCGCCTCAACCTCGGCCGCATCCGGCGCGAGGAGAACATCCTGTGGAGCTTCGCGCCCCATGACATCTCGATGATCCTGGCGCTCGCCGGCGCTATGCCCGTCCGGGTCCGGGCGATCGGCAGCCGGCACCTGGACGACGCGGTCGCCGACGTGACCAGCACGGCGCTCGAGTTCGCCGACGGGCTGGTGGCCTACGGCTTCGTCTCGTGGCTGCACCCGTTCAAGGAGCAGCGTCTGACCGTGGTCGGCGACGCGGCCATGGCGGTGTTCGACGACGGGCGGCCGTGGCCCGAGAAGCTCATTGTCGTGCCGTGCCGGGTGCGGTTCGACGTTGACACGCCCGTGCCGGAAGCCAGCGCGGCCGAGCCGGTGCCGCTGGTGCCGCGCGAGCCGCTCAAGGCGGAGGCACGCCATTTCCTGGCCCGCGTCGCCGATCGCGCCGCGCCGCTCACCGACGGCGCCGAAGGCCTGCGCGTGCTCGCGGTATTGGAGGCCGCCGAACGCTCGATGCGCCGCGCGCTGCCGTGCGCGCCCCGCGTCGCGGTCTCGGCGGCAGCCGCCCGTGCGGCGAGCGCGAAGATCGAGGTTTCTTCGTGAGGCGCCGCCCACCCTCACCCTGCCCTCTCCCGCCAATGGCGGG
>JBBDQV010000197.1:0-16469 GCA_040905845.1 Alphaproteobacteria bacterium
AACCCGGGGATGCAATAGCCGCACTGCACCGCGCCGGTTTCGATGAAGGCCCTGTGCAGCGGATGGTCCTCGCCCGCCGCGCCGAGGCCGCGCACGGTCGTCACCGCCCGGCGATCCGCCTGCCAGGCGAGCATGAGGCAGCTATCGACCGCCTGACCGTCGAGCAACACCGCGCAGGCGCCGCAGTCGCCCTTCTCGCACCCGCACTTGACGTCGACGTGGCCGAGATCGCGCAAGGTTTCGAGCAAGGTTCGGTGCCCGGGCACTCGCACGTCGTGGCGCCGACCGTTGACCGTGAGGGACACGAGTCTCTCCATCGTCATCTCAGCCTCCTCCTGCCGCTGGGCGCCGTTGGCTCGCTGGGCCGCCGGTCGCGGCCTGCTCCCAGGCCCGCGTCACCAGGCGGCGCACCAGGACCTCGACCGTGTGCCGCCGGTAGCTCGCCGAGGCGCGCAGATCGTCGATGGGCCGGCAGGCCGCCGCGGCGCGCCGCGCGGCTTGCGCCACCTTGGCAGGGCTCAACGCCTCACCGACCAGGACGCGCTCGGCCTCCTCGGCGCGCAGCACGGTCGGGGCGACCGCGCCCAACGCAATGCGCGCGAGGGAGCAGCGCCCGTCCTCGGCGCCGATCGTGACCGCGACGCCAACGATCGTGATCGCGTCGCCCTTTCTGAGTCCGAGCTTGCGGAACAGGTTGGCGCTTCCGGTCGGCGGACGCGGCCATTCGATCGCGCTGAGAACCTCGTCCGGGCGCCGCGCCGTCCTCTTGTAGTCGAGCAGGAAGTCGCCCAGCGGCAAGGATCGCTCGCCTCGCGCGCTCGCGAGTCCAATGCTCGCGTCCAGCGACAGAAGCGGCGGGACCATGTCCGCCGCCGGCGAGCCATAGCACACGTTGCCTCCCACGGTCGCCGTGTTGCGCACCATGTGGCCGGCGAAGACCCGCGCCGCATGGACCAGGGAGGGCGCGACCGTCTCCATCTCCTCGCGGCGCAGGAGGTCGCTGATCGTCGTCAAACTGCCGATCCGGACCCGCGCCTCGCCGATCTCGATGCCCTTGAGCTCCGCCACGCGATCCAGGCGAACGAGCCGGGCGGGGCCCGCGAACCTGTTGCGCATGTCGACGAGCAGGTTGGTGCCTCCGGCAAGCAGCGCCGGCGGCTCCCCCGGGCCCGCGAGCGCCGCGACGGCTTCGGCGAGAGTGTCGGGCTCGATCAGCTCGAACCTTGGTAGCATGAGGAACCTCCATCCCGCCTGCGCGTCACACGGCCCAGCCGCCGTCGACGACAATCTCCTGCCCGGTGACCTGGCGCGCCGCATCGCTCGCGACGAACACGACCGCGTCGGCGACGTCCTGGGGTGTCGTAACTCGGCGGAGCGCCATGTCGTCGACGTATTCCTGATAGACCTGCTCGAACGTCCAACCGCGTTTGCGTGCCTTTTCGCGACACAGCTTGTCCATGCGTGGAGTCTCGACGATCCCCGGCATGACCGCGTTGACGTTGATGTTGTGCTCGCCGACGTCGAGCGCGACCGTGCGGGTGAGCCCGCGCACCGCCCACTTCGACGAGCTGTATCCCGCGCGGTACCGATAGCCGCGCATCCCCGAGCTGCCGCCGATGTTGACGATCTTGCCGTAGCGCTGGCCGATCATCGTCGGCAGCACGTGCTTGATCGGCAGGAAGAAGCCGACGACGTTCTTACGCAGCAAGTCCTCGAAGGCCTTTGCCTCGATCTCCCACACGGGTGTCTCGATCGGGCCGGTCGCGCCCGCCGCGTTGACCAGGATGTCGATGCGCCCTCCGAGAAAGGCCTTTGCCTCCTCGACCATGGCCTTGACTTGGGCCTCGTCGGTGACATCGGCGACGATGGCCTTCGCCTTCCGACCGAGGCCGCGCACACGTTCCGCCATCTCCTCGAGCGGTCCGGCGGTGCGCGCGGTCAGGACGATGTCGGCGCCCTCGCGCGCCATCGTCTCGGTGATCGTGCCACCCATGCCTTGGGCGGCGCCGGTGATGATGGCGGTCTTGTTGGCTAGTCTCATGGCAGGGCCTCCTCGGCCGTGGTTTGATTGGCGGCGACCGGCCCGAATCCGCCGCCACCGCTCGTCGCCATGATCACCCGATCGCCGCGACCGAGGCGGACATGGGTCTTGCCCGGGAGCGTGACGATTTCCCCCGACGCGCGTTCGAGCGTGATGCGGTACGGCTGTCCATCGGCGCCGCCGGCGAGCCCGTAGGGCCGCACGACGCGGCGCTCGACCATTGTCGTCAGCCACACCTCCGGCCCGTCGACACGGTAGACGCGCACCTGGCCGTCGCCGCCGCGATGCCGGCCGGCGCCACCCGAGCCCCTGCGGACTTCCTGACGCTCGACCGTGATCGGGTAGTTGGCCTCGATGACTTCGGCCGGGGTGTTCATGACGTTCGACATGTGCGGCCTGACGACGGAGCCGCCGTCGCGATCGTGACGCGCGCCTTCGCCGCCGCCGTGCACCTCGTAGAGCGTCGTCCACAGCCCGGTGCGCGGGTCGACGCCGCTAAAGAGCAAGAGCCCCGACGTCGTCGAGCAGCCGGCGGTGACGCGATCGGGAACGACCGGCGCGAGCGCCCGGAAGATCGCGTCGACGATGCGCTGCGAGGTTTCATGATTGCCGCCGACGACGGGGCGGTCCCAGGGCGGTTCGAGCAGCGATCCCGGGCGCGTGATGATCGTCAACGGCCGGGCGCCGCCCGCGTTCGGTTGGATGTCGGGCCCCGCCAGGGCCTTGATCGCATAGAAGACGCTGGCGGCCGCTGTGAAGGGGGTCGCGTTGAGCGGGCCGGGGACGGCGTCGTCCGTCTCGGAGAAATCGAAGCTGGCGCGATCGCCATCGATCTCGATGCGCACGCGGATCGCGACGGGGCCGCCGCCCGCCGCGTCGTCGTCGAGCCAGTCCTCCCCGACGTAGACACCCGATGGCAGCGTGCGCAGGGCCGCGCGCATCTCCGCCTCGGACTGGTCGTGAAGATCGGCGAATACCGTGCGCATCGTCGCGGCGCCGTAGCGCGCGAACAGGTCGCCGCGGCGCGCCTCGGCCGTGCGGGTCGCCGCCATCTGCGCGAGGATGTCGCCCTCGCGCTCGACGCCGCCGCGGACATTGCTGGTCACGACGTCCAGCTTCTCGCGATCCACACCTTCGGCCCTGAACAACCGGAACGGCGGGATCCTGAGACCCTCCTGCCAGGCGTCGCGCGCGTCGGGAACGTAGCTGCCGGGGCGTGCTCCCCCGATGTCGGCCCAGTGCGCGAGGCTCACGGCGAAGGCCTGCAATTGGCCCTCGGCGAACACCGGCCGGATCGCCTTGACGTCGGGCAAATGGTTGCCGCCCGCCTCCGGCAGGTTGAGGAACCAGACGTCGCCCGGCGCGAGGCGATGGGGCGGCACGCGCTCGAGGAACGCCCGAACGGTCGCGCCCATGATGCCGAGGTGGGCCGGAATGTCGCGCCCCTGGGCGATCAATCCGCCTTCACTATCGGTCAGCGCCGACGACAGGTCCCCGGCTTCGCGCAGCAGCGGCGAGCGCGCCGAACGCATGACGACGAGGGACATCTCTTCCGCGATGGCGGAGATCGCGTGCCGTATGACCTCGACGGTGAAAGGATCGACGGAACCGTTCATGGTCCGACCTCGACGTGAACGTGGCCAGCGCCGTCGACCCGCGCCGTCGACCCGGGGTCGAGGACGATGGTCGACCAATCGTCCTCGATGACGGTCGGGCCCATGATCCCGTCGGCGACGCCAAGAGCGCCGCGATCATGGCGCGGAGTCGAGACGGGGCCCGAGGCGTTGAACCAGCATCGCGAGGCGACGGGTTCCTTCTTGGCGCCGCTGGACGCCGTCTTGGTCACCGTTCTCACGAGGGATCGCCCCGAGACCTCGATGCGCAGGGCCTCGATCTCCCAGAGCTCGTCGGTGGCGAACCCGAACAACTCGCGATGGCGGTCGCGGAAGTCCTCGCCGAGCCGATCGACGTCCGCCGGTAGCGTGAACGGAACCTCGACCGTATCGCTCTGGCCGAGGTAGTGAGCCAGCGCGACACGGCGCGTCGCGACCCCATCCGGCGAAGGGTCGTCAACCAGCAAGGGTGCGGCCAAGCGCCGGCCGATCTCGTCGCAGATCTCGGCGATCTTGTCGCGGTTCCAGTCCGTGCTGCGCATCCTGACCGCGCGCTGCTCGGTGTATCTGGGCTCGGCGGTGAGGCACCCGAGCGCCGAGAACGTGCTCGAGAAGCACGGGACGAGGACGCGCCGGATGCCGAACTCGCGCGCGAGGGCGACGGCGTGCATGGGCCCGGCGCCGCCGAACGCCAGCAGCGTGCAGCGGCGCGCATCCACGCCGCGCTCGACCGTGACGCGGCGCAGCGCGCGGGCCATGCTGGCGTTGACCACGCGGCGGACGCCGATGGCCGCCTGTTCGATCCCGATGCCGAAAACCCGTGCCACGGGTTCGAGCGACCGCCGGGCCTCGTCCGCGTCGAGGCGAATCGCACCGCCGAGTAGCCGGTCCGTCCCCAGATAGCCCAGAACCAGGTTGGCGTCGGTGACGGTGGCCGCCGTGCCGCCCTGGCCGTAGCAAGCGGGCCCGGGATGGGCGCCGGCGCTGTCGGGCCCCACACGGACAGCCTTGCCGTCGGTGCGCACGATGGACCCGCCCCCGGCGCCGATCGATTCGACCGCGACCATGACCTGGCGCAGCGGCCGGCCGCCCAGGGATCGCCCCGAGCCGATCTGCGCGCGGCCGTCGAGCACGAGACAGGCGTCCGTCGTCGTCCCGCCCATGTCGAAGCTGATGACCGCTTCGAGCCCGAGTTCGCGCGTGGCGCCGCAGGCCGCCGCGACCCCGGCCGCCGGACCGGAAAGAGCGAGCGCGACGGGCCGTTCGCTGACCGACTCGATGGAGGCCATGCCTCCCGCCGAGTGAAACAGGCTGAGGCGCGTGCGGTTCCCCGCCTTGTGACGAAGACGGTCGAGCTGATCGGTCGTTGACGGCATGAGCGCCGCGGCGAGAACCGTGACGCTGGTCCTCTCGAATTCACGCGGCTCGGGGTTGATCTCGTGCGACAGGGCGACGTGGCGCACGACAGCATGCAGGCGCTTGCCGAGCCGTGCCTCGTGCATGGGGTTGGCGTAGCCGTGCTGAAGGGCGACTGCGACGGCGGGCACGCCGAGCTTCGCGACTTCGGCGACGACACGCTCGACTTCCTCGTCGGTCAGCGGCGTGATGACCCGGCCGTCGGGCCCGACACGCTCGGCGACCTCGAGCCGACGCGACAACGGCACCAGGGGCGGCAGCTTCGGCTCGACCTCGAGTCGGTAGAGCTCGCGTCGATTCTGTCGCGCGATCTCGAGGGTATCGCGGAACCCCTTGGTCGCCACGAGCGCCACGGGCGCGAGATCGCCCTCGACGATCGCGTTCGTGACCATCGTGGTTCCCAACACGAGGTCCGCGACGTCGACCCAATCCAGTCCCACGGCGGCCAGGGCTGCCGTGATGCTGGCATCGGCGTCGCCCGCGAGGCTCGGCGACTTGGCGGCGCGCCAGTCGCCCGTCGCGGGCTTTGTCGCGACGACATCCGTGAAGGTGCCGCCGATATCGACGCCCACTCTCCAGGTTTGGCGCCGCGGATGCGAACGGTCCGGCATGACCTGCTTCCCGCCGATGCCCCAGGGGGGGTGACACGACCATTCTCGACGCCGAAGGGGGGTTAGGGAAACTAGTGAATTCTTGGGTTCGGGTTAGACGGAAACTATAATGTGCCATGCGCCATGCGGGTCGCGACGCGTGATCGAGGCGCGTCCATGGGTGGTTCGACGGACTTCGCGGGCCATGGGGATGCCGGATGATTCGCTTCACGATGCGTCAGCTCGAGTACTTCGTCGCGACCGTGGATTGCGCGAGCCTCGCCAGGGCCGCCGCGCAGCTGCACGTGTCGCAGCCCTCGATCTCGGTCGCCATCGGAAAACTCGAGGATCAACTGGGGGTGCAGCTTCTCGTCCGGCACCATGGTCAAGGCGTGACGCTCACATCCGTTGGCCGTCGGCTTCACGTCGATGCCCGCGATCTTCTCAAGCACGCGCGTCAGCTCCAGCTCGACGCGGAGGGCTTGGGCGGCGCGCCGCGGGGCGAGCTGCACCTGGGCTGTTTCGCCACGTTCGCGCCGCTCTACCTGCCCGCGCTCATCTCGAGCTTCGCCGACGCGTACCCGGAGGCACAGATCCGGTTGCGCGAGGGCGAGCAGGACGACCTCTTGGCGGGTCTGTTGGCGGGACATCTCGACTTCGCGCTGCTCTACCGCTGGGAGGTGCCGCCCGAAATCGCCCTGACGTCGCTCGGGAGCGCCCAGCCCTACGTGCTGTTGCCGGAGGGCCATCGCCTGGCACGGCGACGAAGCTTGTCGTTGCGACAACTGGCCGATGAACCCCTGATACTCCTCGACGTGTCGCCCAGCCGATCCTTCTTCATGGCGGTCTTTCGGGCCGCCGGCATCGAGCCGCGTGTTGCCTTCACGTCACCGTCGATCGAGATGGTGCGTGGACTGGTCGGGAAGAAGCGGGGCTACTCGATCCTGGTCACGCGGCCCCCGTTCGACCATACGTACGACGGCGAGCGCGTCGTGACGCGCCCGCTGAGCGAACCGACGCTGTCCGGGGAGCTGTGCCTCGCACGCTCGGCCAGGGTTCGCCCTACGCGACTCATGCAGGTCTTCCACGACCACTGCGTCGCCTGGTTTCGCGGCGAGAACCGGCCTCGTCAACGGCGCCCACGAAGAGCGAGAAGTAGCAGCGCACCGACGAGACTCTAGCGCTAGCCTGACCTAACCGTCAGTCGGCCGCTTGCTCTTGGTCGCAGTGCCCTTCGACTTATACCACTTGTTTCCGAACTGCTCGAATCCGACGCCGATCTTCGTGACGCGAAACGGCGCGCAAGTAACTGCGTCGGCGTCCTCCAGGTTGAAGAGGGCGACGTTGTACCCCTTCTCGCCGAACTGGCTGCGATAGACGATGGCGTCATAGCCCGCGTTCCTGAATAGCTCAGCCAGAATCTGCGTCGGGACGTAGTCGGCAGTGTCATCGGAGAGAGTAACCGGCCGAGAGAAGGCGCTATCAATGTCGATCCAGACAGCCTTCTCTTTCTCAGCCTGGCTATAGGGTCTGTCAGAAAAAATTCGCAGGGTTAGAATCCCGGATTTCCCGTGACCCCTCGATAGGCCCAATGCCTTGAGGCTTTTTGCGACCTTGAACTGTGCCACCGAGACCTCGGAGCCGACCCACGGTCTTACCTCCGAGATCGCAGTCTGTTCGCTCGACGCAAGGTAGAGAACCGGGATACCTGCCGGATTGGCGCGCCCCTCACTCGCACGACCCTCCCTGGGCTTCATGCGTTTCGCGGTGTAGCCCAAGGGTTCCTCGGGCCGCTCCTCTCCATCCTCATCTTTTGATGACACGTATTCGACGCCGCGTTGGGCGCGGTACAAGACCGCACCCTTCTGGATCGGCACGTCGCGGTCCTTCAAGGTTGCGAGCACAGTATCGAGGAACGCCTGAATCTCCGGAGTCCACACGTATCTGCGTGTACGCCGAACGCGATGCGCGAAGCGTGAGTAGCTGTCCCAACTCGCAAACTCGGGCTTGGTTGGATCATCAGTGGTCATCGCTCGAATTCCGCCACTTGAGCCTTCCTCACAGCGATCACCTAGCCTCTACGGCTGCCGTCGAGTCAGCGCTTCGGCGAGAAAACCATTCAGTCGGGCGTCGTTCAGCTCGACCGTGACCCGGTGGATCGCGTTGGCGAGGTCGTCCAGTCGCATGGGCGTGGGAACGGGCTTCCGTTTGTGCTCGTCGTCGATGATTACGTGGTTGCCCGCCCCGTCCCGGACCCATACATCGTGAACTAGCCTGTTGCGGCGCTCGGTCAGCTCGCAGGCCTGACCCAGCAGCCGTTCCAGTCGACTCTTGGTGTCCGCGTCACGGATTTTCTTCCTCGCCTCCGCCATCACCCGCTTGCGGAGATCAGCCGACCCTGTGCGCTTCGTTGAGTCGAGCGCTTTCCTGAGCCCCTGTGCCGTGACGCTCTTGATGGTCAAGCGGAGAACGCGGTCGAGCTGCCCGTGGCGAACCGCGACCCTCCCCACTGCCGCGAGCAACTGAACGTCGTCGAGTATGTAGAGGTCGCTCATGCTCTGTTTGCTCCCTTCTAGCGAACCATCCGCTCCCGTGGCCCATAGATCGCCGCGGCGACGTCGCCCAGGTGCTCCATCGCCGCGACCAGGGCGTCCCGCGCCTCCGTCAGCCTGCCCTGAAGGGACTTACTAGGGACGGCAGGCCAGTGTGACCTCGCCCAGGGCATTGATAGCATCCCACGCGCCCCAGCCGAACGATCCAAGGCTCAGGCACCAACACACGTAGCCGACGATCCGGGAGGCGACGCCGATCCGGCCCCAGCCCTTCGCTGACCGCGCCCTAGGAGTCTGAGTCTCGGCTCGATGCTGACGCCTGTGCGCCGACAGGAAGGCGCTTTGAGACCGATAGCCTGCGCCGACGACGATCGCGGCGAGCAGCAACCCGAGCAGCCACGCGAGCATGGCGTCTGTGACCGCCTCGGCGACCGGACAGCGCGAGTTACCTACGAACGTCAGTGCGGCGAGCGCGGCGCCGCCGTTGAGGATGAACAGGGGCCTCGGCGCTTGGCGCTCCCACTCGACCGTGGCGTGAAACAAACGCCCTTCGTGCTCATGCGGATCGTACGGCAATGAGACTCGCCTCCTCCTACCTCGCCCGATGCCGCTGCCCCATCCGTGTCCCCAGGCGTGTCCCCGAACTTAGTTGGCCGCTTCTATCCTCGTTCTAACCCATTGTTTTAAGGTTCCTCGACGTTCCAAGTGGATATGACCTTCGGTTGAAAGCCGCTTCGAGGCCTTTCATGCTGCCCTGGTTACGGCATGGGGGGCGGGGAGGTGGAAGCGAGGGACGTGTTCGCGCTCGGGCTTGGCTTGAGCGCCCCTTGGAAGCTTTCCGGTCAACGGCTGGATATCGAGAAGCGGCCGAATGAGCTGCATCTGGAGGTGATCGCGGACCGTGGCGCGTTGTTCCCCTGCCCGGAGTGCGGTCGCGCCTGCAAGGCGCACGACTTCGACAGCTTCACTTGGCAGCATCTGAACTTCTTCCAGCACCACTGCTTCATCACGGCACGGGTGCCGCGGGTCGCTTGCCCGGATCACGGGGTCAAGCGGGCGCCGGTGCCGTGGGCGCGGCCGGGCAGCCGGTTCACGCTGTTGTTCGAGCAGGCGGCGCTGATCCTGGTGCGCGAGATGCCGGTGCTGGCGGCTTCGCGCTTCATCGGCATCACCGACAAGCGGCTGTGGCGCATCGTCGAGCACTACGTGGGCCGGGCCGTCGCCACGCTCGACCTGGGCTCGGTGCGCGCGGTCGGTCTCGACGAAACGGCCTCCAAGCGCGGCCACAACTACGTCACCGTGTTCATCGACATGGACCGCCGTGACAAGCCGGTCATCTTCGTCACCCCCGGCAAGGGCAAGGCCTGCGTGGCCGCGTTCCGTGCCTTCCTGCTCAGCCATCGCGGCGAGCCCACCAGGGTGGCCGAGGTCGTCTGCGACATGTCCCCCGCCTTCCTCGCCGCGCTCGCCCAAAGCTTCCCCAACGCCGCCGTCACCGTCGACTGGTTCCACGTCGTCCAACTCTTCACCACCGCCGTCGACCAGGTGCGCAAGGCCGAGGCGCGTGGCCGCAAGCTCCCCAAGGCCACCCGCTGGGCCGTGCTCAAGGCCGGCGAGGGCAACCTCACCGACGATCAGCGCATCGCGCTGGCCGAACTCGAGACCGGCGGGTTCGCCACCGCCGCCGCCTATCGCGCCAAGGAGATGCTCCGCTGGATCCGCCAAGCCGACGGCCCGCAAGCGGCCCGCTGGCGCATCACGCGCTTCATCAACCATATCGGCCTCGGCCTCGATCCCGCGTCCCTCCTCGATCCCGTCCGCCGGGCGCTGCGCACCTTCGCCACCCACGCCGCGCGTATCGTCCAGCGCTGGGCATCAGCCCATTCCAACGCTCGCCTGGAGGCCTTGAACGGACTCTTCCAGGCGGCACGCTCCCGCGCTCGTGGCTACCGCAACACCACTACCTTCGTCACCATCATCTACCTGCTCGGCGCCCCACTGCCCCACATCCTCAAATCCACTTGAAACGTCGAAGAGCCTGTTTTAATTGGTGAGCCCGGTGGGACTCGAACCCACGACCCCATGATTAAAAGTCACGTGCTCTACCACCTGAGCTACGGGCTCTCACCGGCGCTCGCACCATAGGCGAGGCTTTGCCACCCGGCAATGCAGCGGTCAGCCGATGCCTTCGCCGGGACGCTGCGTTCAGAAGCTGTTAGGCAATCCCGCCTGCTTGAGCACATTGTTCGCCCAGTGACGGGACGGGATCTTGCTGTCGACCGGGAACCTCTTGCCACTGATTGGGCTGTACCAGATTTCGTGGTCGCCCTCGCCCTGGCGGACGAAGGCGCAGCCGGCCTCGCGCAAGATCGCCTTGAGCCGCGGCGTGAAGTTGTCCGCCATCAGGCGGAGCGGCGGACCGTCTCGCTGTAGCTCGCCAAGAGTTCGATCGGCACGTCGACCTCGGCGCTGGCGCCTTCGTCGGCGTTCAGCTCGAGCAGCTCCGGGATCATGATCCGGAGCTTGGCGAGCAGCTCTTCGATCGTGGCGGCGCCCGTGGCAAGGCCGGGCACGTCGTCGCTCTCGGCGACCCATACCTTGGCCTCGGCGTCCCAGGTGGCGCGGACGCGGTGGACCTTCATCGTGCGTGTCGTATCCCTTGATCGGGACCGTTGTAAGGCGCGGCCCGTTAACGGAAGGCTCGCACCGGGCGGCGCCGGCCGTCAACAGGAGCGCGGGCGCCCCGTAGCCCCGTCCGTTGCCCCGCGCGGCGCGGGCGCCCGGGAACCCAGGCGCAGAGCCAACGGCGCCACGGTTAAGAGTCACGTGCTCTACCACCTGAGCTGCGGGCTCTCACCGGCGGCCGCACCATAGGGGGGGCCTCTGGTCGCCGGCAACATCGGCCACGTTCGCAACAATCTATCGCACCGCGTCGTCGGCGCGATGACGCGGGCCGTGGCCGGCGTCCGCCCCGCGTGCTAGCATTCCGACGTTATCCAACATCGCAGGAGGCTACGATGAGGACGTTACGCGTTGGCGAGCGCGCCAGTGCCTCGCCGCTCAGCCGTCGCGCCGTGAGCAAGAGGCTGGCGGCGGCCGGGCTCGGCCTCGTGGTCGTGCCCGTGGTGCCGCGTGCCGCGCGGGCGGCGACCGGCGAGGCGATCTACTACACCTGGGCCGGCTACGACGTGCCGGAGTTCTGGCCCGCCTACGTCGAAAAGCACGGCGCGACGCCGGAGATCCCGCTGTTCGCCGATAACGAGGAGGCGTTCCAAAAGATCCGGGCCGGCTTCGTGGTCGACGTCACGTTTCCGTGCAGCAGCATGACCCCGCGCTGGCGCGACGCCGGCATCCTTCAGCCAGTCGATACGGCGCGACTGTCGAATTGGCCCGACGTGATCGACGAGCTCAAGGTGCTCGAGGGCAACCAGTTCGAGGGCGCTCAATGGTTCATTCCCATCGATTGGGGCCAGACCTCGATCACGTATCGTACCGATCTGGTCGACTGGCAGGGCCAACCCGAATCGTGGTCGCTTCTCTGGGACGAGCGCTACGCCGGCAAGTTGACCATGCTCGCCGCCGCCGAGGACGCCTGGTGGTGCGCGGCGATCTATGCCGGCATCGACACCAAGAACGTCACCGAGGACGGAATGGCGAAGGTCAGGGCGCTGCTCAAGCAGCAGCGGCCGCTCCTGCGCCAGTACACGAGCGATCTGACCTCGGTCGAGCAGTCGCTCGCGTCCGGCGAGCTGGTCGCCGCCATGACCTGGAACTCATCGGCGCTCCAACTCAAGAACGAGGGCGTGCCCGTGCGCTTCGCCAACCCCAAGGAGGGTGCGTTGACGTGGTGCTGCGGGCTCGTGCTGCTGAAGGACGCGCCCCATTACGACAAGGCGCATGACCTGATCGATGCGCACCTCGATCCACGCTCGGGCGCCTTCGAAATCATGGAGTTCGCCTACGGTCATTCGAACCGCAAGGCGTACGACGGCATCTCGGACGAGGACCTGGCCGCGCGGGGACTGTCCAAGAACCCCCTCGAAATCCTGGAACGTGGCGTCTTCGTCGGACCGCAGCCGCCCGACATCGAACAGGCGATCAACCGCGACTGGGAGGAGATCGCCGCGGGGTTCTGAGACCGATCGACGGGGGCGGCATGCGCCACCGCCGCGCGAGGTGGCAGGATGCGTCGCTGGACGCCGGGTCGTTCGGACGCCGACTCAGGGTTGCGCGGGCTCGATCGCGGGCTCGGCGGTGGGCACCGGCGCGCCGTCCTCCGTCGCCTCGACGGGCTGGTCGTCCCGGCAGTCGAGCACCCAGACGTCGTAAACGGGGTGCTCGAGCGCCGACAGCCCGGGGCTCGAGGCGAACATCCAGCCGATGAAGAGGTCGCGCGGCGGGTGGTCGGGCGCGTACTCGAAGATCTCGAGAAACGCGGTGCTTTCCGGCGGCTCCTCGGGCGGCGCCTTGTGGCAGGCGCGGGCGACGATCCCGAGCGTGCCGAAGTCGATCTCGGTGTCGAGCGGCGCCGCCATGGTCGAGACCCTGGCGGTCACCTTGTCGAGTCCCTGGAGCACGACCACGGGGGCCGCCGCGGCCCCGGCCGGTATCAGCCCGAGAGCGAGCGCCGCGCCAACGCCCAGCCAGCGGCCGCATGACGGTCGCGCGGCGATGGCGGAACCCATGGGCGCTCGAGTCGTCAGCGCTTGAACGAGGCTTCGAGCTTGTCGACCAGGCCGCGCAGCACCTCGCGCACCTGCGCCTCGTCGCAGCCCATCAGCAGGGCATCCTCGAGCGCGTCCTGACACATCTGACGAATCTCCTCGAGGTTCTCGTTGAGAACCTTGATCTTTTCGACGCAGCTCACAGGCTTGCCGTCGGGCGCGTGCCATACCGGATGCGCCTGGCCCTTGGGTGCTTTCATCATCGTGCCGGAGACGTCGATCGGGTTCACGGGTTCGAGTCGCCGGAATCCGACGACCCGCCCGAATAATTGTATATGAGCTTGCCGAGCAGGGTTTCCAGGTTCACCGAGGGCTGCGTCATGGTGATCTCGCCGCCGGGCGCGAGCACTTCGTCCATGCCGCCGGGTTGGACGGCGACGTACTTGCCGCCGAGTAGGCCATCGCTCGCGATCAGCGCCGCGCTGTCCTCGGGCAGGATCACGCCCGGGTCGATGCTCATGGTCACGACGGCCCGGAAGTATTCGGGCTCCAGCGTCTGGTCGACCACCGAGCCGACCTTGATGCCGCTGACCCTCACGTCGTCGCCGATCTTGAGACCGTCGATCGCCGAGAACCGCGCCGTGATCGCGTAGCCTTCGATCGTGGCGACGTTGCCGCGGGTGTACGCGAACACCAGAAAGAACCCCGCGACGAGCAGGACGACACCGCCCATGACCGTTTCGATCGCGTGTCGTGTCAAGGGGTTACCGCGCCTCCCTGCTATTCGCTCATAGTTCAGCTATGGCCGCCACGGCTCGTAGTCGCCGTCCGCCTTGGGTCGCCTCGCTCCGGCAAGAAGATGACCCGTCGGCAGGTAGGCCTCGTCCGTGCCGGTGAGGTTCGGGCGGTGCTCCTTCTCCCACGGCTGGGCCGGCAGCGGCGCCCGGCTCGGCGGTTCGGCCACCGTGTAGTGGAGCCAGGCGTGCCAGTCGGGCGGAACCTTCGAGGCCTCGGCGGCACCCGCATAGAGCACCCAGCGCTTGCGCCGGCGCCCGCCATGACCGTCGGGCTTCTCTTCGTAATATCGATTGCCCGTTTCGTCGACGCCGACGGCGATGCCGCGCAGCAGGGTGAACAATCTGGTACCCAATGACATAGCGACCTCGTTGCGACGCCGATGCATCTTGCCCGCGCCCTGCTGCATCGTAAAGCATTCGCCGCATCGCGATTCGGACGAGTCGGCCGGCGCCGCGACCGGGCGACGGCGTCGCGCCGAGCAGACCCATCAGGTCACGTCGAGCCTGCATCGACGCCGCCAAGCACCTGTGCGAGCGTCGCGAAATCCGGATTGTTCACACGACATCTTCTTGTCATGATCCACGATCTAGTATGAAGATTCGCCTCGCATACCACATAGAGTTGACAGCGCGCGAACCCGAGGTTCAGTATTCCCAGCCCTAGGGGGTCACATACCCCTGAGACACAAGGTCTCGGTCCGCGTGGGGGCGGGCCATCGATTGTCGGGGCACGGCGGGGGATTTCATGCGCATCGCACGGCATTTCACGGCCGAACACAAGGACGCTTACGACGGCATCGCGTTCCGCAAGACGGCGAGCGAGATCCGCAATCCGGATGGCTCGGTGGTGTTCCGACTCGACGACATCGAGGTTCCCGAAGCGTGGTCCCAGGTCGCGTGCGACGTGCTGGCGCAGAAGTACTTCCGCAAGGCGGGCGTGCCGGCCGAGACCGAGCCGGTCGAGGAGTCCGACGTTCCGGCCTGGCTCTGGCGGCGCCGCGCCAAGCCGGGCGCCGCTCTGACGGGCGAGACATCGGCCCGCCAGGTGTTCGACCGCATGGCCGGAACGTGGACCTATTGGGGCTGGAAGGCGGGGTACTTCGACGCCGACGCCGACGCCCGCGCTTTCCGCGACGAGATGCGCCGGATGCTGTGCCAGCAGATGGGTGCGCCGAATTCGCCACAGTGGTTCAACACCGGTCTCCATTGGGCCTATGGCATCGATGGCCCGCCCCAGGGCCACTACTACGTCGACCACACGACCGGCGCCGTCGAGCGCTCGAGGAGCAGCTACGAGCGGCCCCAGCCCCACGCCTGCTTCATCCAGAGCGTCGATGACGATCTGGTCAACGAGAACGGCATCATGGACCTGTGGGTCCGCGAGGCCCGCTTGTTCAAGTACGGCTCGGGTACCGGCAGCAACTTCTCGCGCCTGCGCGGCGAGGGCGAGCGGCTGTCTGGCGGCGGCAAGTCGTCGGGCCTGATGAGCTTCCTCAGGGGCGGCGACCGCGCCGCGGGCGCGATCAAGTCCGGCGGAACGACGCGACGCGCCGCCAAGATGGTCGTCGTCGACGTCGACCATCCGGACATCGAGCAGTTCGTCGGATGGAAGGTGCGCGAGGAGCAGAAGGTCGCCGCGCTCGTCGCCGGGTCGAAGTCGTGCGAGAAGCACCTGAACGCGGTCATGGCGGCGACGCGCGCGAGCCAGGGACCCGATCGCTTCGAGGTGTCGGCGAACCCGGCGCTGCGCAAGGCGGTGATCGCCGCGCGCAAGGCGATGGTGCCCGAGACGTACGTCCAGCGGGCGATCCAGCTCGCCCAGCAGGGCTACACGGGGATGGAGTTCCCCGTGTTCGACGCCGATTGGGACTCCGAGGCGTACTTGACGGTGGCGGGCCAGAACGCCAACAACACCGTGCGCGTGCCGAACGAATTCCTCGAGCGGGTCGCGAGCGACGGCACGTGGGAGCTGATCCGGCGCACCGACCGCAAGGTCGGCGCGACCGTGAAGGCCGCCGGGCTGTGGGACCAGATCGCCTTCGCCGCATGGTCCTCGGCCGACCCCGGCGTGCAGTTCGACACCACCATCAACGAGTGGCACACCTGCCCCGCTTCGGGCCGCATCAACGCCTCGAACCCGTGCTCGGAATACATGTTCCTCGACGACACGGCGTGCAACCTGGCGTCGCTCAACCTGCTCAAGTTCCTGGGGCCCGAAGCGCGGTTCGACATCGACGGGTTCGGCTACGCGTGCCGGCTGTGGACGATCGTGCTCGAGATCGCGGTCCTGATGGCGCAGTTCCCGTCGCGCGCCATCGCCCAGCGCTCGTACGAGTTCCGCACGCTCGGGCTCGGCTACGCCAACGTCGGCGGGCTCCTGATGGCGTCGGGCATCGGCTACGACAGCGAGCCGGGCCGCGCGCTGATCGGCGCGATCACCGCGCTGATGACCGGCGTCTCCTACGCCGCCTCGGCGGAGATGGCGAAGGAGCTCGGCGCCTTCCCGCGCTTCGCGGAGAACCGGAACGCCATGCCGCGGGTGATCCGCAACCACTGCCGCGCGGCCTACGGCGAGACCACCGGGTACGAGGGCCTTGCTATCCCGCCGGTTCCGCTCAAGGCCGAGGACTGCCCCGACCGGGCCATTGTCGCGGCGGCCGAGGCGGCGTGGGACCTCGCGCTCGAGCTCGGTTCGCAACACGGCTTCCGCAACGCCCAGGCGACCGTGGTCGCGCCGACCGGGACGATCGGCCTGGTCATGGACTGCGACACCACCGGCATCGAGCCCGACTTCGC
>JBBDQV010000198.1:0-16347 GCA_040905845.1 Alphaproteobacteria bacterium
GAACCATGCGGGGACAAGGTGGGGCAGCCCGGGAATCGAGTGTGGCGGACACCCCCTCCGCCACGACTATCTACTTGATATAGAACGATGATTCGTTCGTTAACCGATGCGGCAGCCGCGCGTTTCGAGCCTCGAGCTCCGTGAGTCTTCGGACCCGCGCCGTCGTCACCTCGCGAACTCCCGGCGCCGCCGTCCACACGCCACCTCGGTCAAACCGATCGCTCGGATCGCGAGGCGCGCGTCGTATAGAATTAGAATGTTCACTCGCGCATCCATTGGGGAGATGCGACATGGCCGAGCTTCAGCGATTACCCGCGACGGCCTCCGTCGATGACATGGCAGCGGCGCTCACCCACGACGGCTACGTGATCGTCGAGCGTCTGGCGGTCGACCTCGCGGCGCGGGCGAGGGACGAGCTCGCGCCCCACATCGAGGCGGCGCTCGTCGGCCATTCCGAGTTCCTGGGGCTGCGCACCAAGCGCGTGGGCGCCATGTTCCGGCGGTCGCTCGCGGCGCGGGAGCTCGCGATCCACCCGACGCTGCTCGCGCTCGCCGACCGGATCCTCCTGCCCCACTGCGCCCGCTACCAGCTCAACTATTCCGGGATCATGCACCTGATGCCAGGTGCGGCGGCGCAGAGCCTGCATCGCGACGGCATCATTTATCCCTTCCTGCATCCGTGCCCGGCCACACTGATGCCGGCGATGTGGGCCATAACCGGCTTCACCGCCGTGAACGGCGGGACCCATGTGGTGCCCGGCAGTCATCTGTGGGAGCACGACCGCCAGCCCTTCGCCGACGAGATCATGGCCGCGGAGATGTCGGCAGGTTCGGTGCTGGTCTACACCAGCGGCCTCTTGCACGGCGGCGGCGAGAACCGGTCGAACATGGACCGTACCGGCATGGCCCTGCAGTACAGCCTTGGCTGGCTGCGGCAGGAGGAGAACCAATACCTCGCGAACCCGCCCGAGGTCGCGCGCGACTACCCGGAGCGCCTGCAGCGGCTGATCGGCTACGACTACGGCGGCCCCTACCTCGGGTTCGTCCACGGCGGCGATCCGCACCGTGTGCTGGAGGACAATCCCACTGGAATTCCCGATCGTACCAGCCCCGAGGTTTCGGCCGCGGCCACTCACCTCGAATGGCTACGCTGGGGCGATATCCGCCCGGCACCGACGCCGACACGCGAAGGCCGCGCCATCGAGGCCATGGTCCGCGCCCCGACGCGCTAGGGGTGCCCCTTGGAGGACACGACGTCGACTTGGAATCGACGCCCTACCCCTAGCCGTTGTTGATACTGACGGCTGCCGCATCAGGCCTGGGCCCGGCTGGCGAGCACGCCGTCGAGCCAATCGGGGTTCATCTCGGGTACGGCGGACAGCAAGAGCTCGGTGTAGGGGTGGTGGGGCGGCGTCAACACCACGGACTTAGGGCCGCTCTGCACGACGCGGCCCTGGTGCATGACGACGATCGAATCGGCGATCGCCTTCACCGTGGCCAGGTCGTGGGTGATGTAGAGGTAGGACACGCCGAGCTCCTTCTGGAGCCCGAGCAGGAGCTTGAGGATTCCCTCGGCGACGATCTGGTCGAGCGCCGAGGTCACTTCGTCGCAGATGACCAGCTCGGGCTCGACCGCGAGCGCGCGCGCGATGCAGACACGCTGCTTCTGGCCGCCGGAGAGCTCGTTCGGCAGGCGATCGATGAAGCGGGCGTCGAGCTCGATCATCTCGAGCAGCTCGACGGTCCTGGCCTCGCGCGCCTTGCCGGTCAGGCCGAGGTGCGCGCTCAGCGGCCGGCCCAGGATGTCGCGCACCCGGCGGCGCGGATTGAGCGCGGTGTCCGGCATCTGATAGATCATCTGGATCCGGCGGAGCAGGTCGCGCGGCCGGTTCTTGAGGGCGGGTGGCAGCTTGCGGTCCTTGAACAGGACCTCGCCCTTGGTCGCGGGCAGGAGGCCGGTGATGACGCGCGCGAGCGTCGACTTGCCCGAGCCGGACTCGCCCACCACGGCGACCGTGCGGCCCTTGGACACCTCGATCGTCACGTCGTGCAGCACCTTCAGCCCGCCACCGTAGGCGGCATCGACGCCCGCCACGCGCAGCAGGGTCGCCTCGCCCGGCTCCTCGTCCTTGCGCAGCGTGCGCACCGCCCACAGCGACTTTGTGTAGGGCTGCTTCGGGTCCGACAGCATCGTGCGCGTCGGCGCTTCCTCGATCAGCTCGCCGTAGCGCAGGACCATGATCCGGTCTGCCATCTGCGCGACCACGGCCAAGTCGTGGGAGATGTAGATGGCGGCGGTGCCGAACTGGCGCACCACGTCCTTGATCGCCGCCAGAACCTCGATCTGGGTCGTGACGTCAAGCGCCGTGGTCGGCTCGTCGAACACGAGCAGGACGGGCTGGCACGACATCGCCATGGCGGTCATGGCGCGCTGGAGCTGGCCGCCGGAGACTTGGTGCGGGTAACGCCGGCCGATCGTCTCGGGCTCGGGCAGGCGGAGCCGGCGGAACAGCTCGATCGAGGCCCGTTCGGCCTCGCTGGCGCGCGCCAGGCCGTGGAAGGTCGGGCCTTCGACGCACTGGTCCATCAACGTGTGCGCCGGATTGAACGCCGCCGCCGCCGATTGCGCGACGTACGCCATCCGGGCGCCCCACAGCCGCCGCTTCGTCGCGTCGTCGGCGCCGACCAGCTCGACACCGTCGAAGACGACCGACCCGGCCGAGATGCGGCAGCCCGGCCGCGCGTAGCCCATGGCGGCCAGGCCGATCGTCGACTTGCCGGCGCCGGATTCGCCGATCAGGCCGAGCACCTCGCCGCGGGCGAGCGTTAGGTCGATGCCCTTGACGATCTCGTGCCAGATGTCCTCGGAGCGGCCCTCGATGCGCAGGCCGCGCACCGTCAGGAGCGGCGAGCCCGGCGCGGCCGCGGGTTCAGGGGCTTTAACGCTCATCCTTGAGCCCGCTCGCCTTGTGGAGGAACCAGTCGACGATGAAGTTGACGGCGACGGTAAGGATCGCGATCGCCCCGGCCGGCAGCAGCGGCGTGATGTCGCCGTAGGAGATCAGCGTCGCGTTCTCGCGCACCATCGAGCCCCAGTCCGCGGTCGGCGGTTGGATGCCGAGTCCGAGGAACGACAAGGCGCTGATGGTCAGGAAGACGAAGCAGAAGCGGAGCCCGAACTCGGCGACCAACGGCGGCAGGATGTTGGGCAGGACCTCGAAGGCGACGATCCGGCCGCGCCGCTCGCCCTGCAGCTTCGCCGCCTCGACGAAGTCGAGCACGACGACGTTCATGGCGACGGCTCGGCTGAGCCGGAAGACGCGCGTCGCGTCGAGCACGGCGATGATGAGGATCAGGTTGACCACGTTGGTGCCGAACATGCTGAGCAGCACCAGCGCGAAGACGAGCTGCGGGATCGCCATCAGCACATCGACGATGCGTCCCGCGACCTGGTCGAACCAACCGCCGATCACGGCGGCGAGCATGCCGATCGAACCGCCGAGCACGAACGAGAGGAGCGTCGTCAGGATCGCGATGCCGACCGTGTTGCGCGCGCCGTAGACGAGGCGCGAGAGCATGTCGCGGCCCAGTTGGTCGGTGCCGAACATGTACGTCTCGCTCCACGGCTCGTACTGCTGGCCGACGATCTCGGATTCGCCATAAGGGGCGACCAGCGGCGCGAAGACGGCGACGACGATGTAGATCGCGAGGACCGCCAAGCCGAGCCAAGCCGTGGCCGGGGCCGTGCGAAGCAGGCGCCAGGCGGCGACCAGCGGCGAGCGCCGGGGCGGTACCGCCGGGCCCGCGCCGGTCGCGGTCGACTCCGAGCCGGTGGTCATCGCGGGTGCAGCAGGCGCGGATTGGTGACGATCGCCGCGATGTCGGCGGTCAGGTTCAACAGGATGTAGGCAAGCGCGAAGATCATCGCGCACGCCTGAACGACCGGGATGTCGCGCGAGGACACCGCGTTGATCATGAGCTGACCGATCCCCGGGTAGACGAAGACCACCTCGACGAGCACGACGCCGACGATCAGGTAGGCCAGGTTGAGCGCGACGACGTTGGCGATCGGGGCCCAGGCGTTGGGCAGCGCGTGATGCACGATCACGCGACCGGGCGGCAGGCCCTTGAGTCGCGCCGTCTCGATGTAGGGGCTGCTGAGCAGGTTGATGATCGCTGCCCGCGTCATCCGCATCATATGCGCGACGATGACCAGCACGAGCGTCATGACCGGCAAGGCGCAGCGGGCGATGCGTTCGAGGAACGGCGTGTCGGCATCGACGTTCGCCAGGGAGTAGAACCACGGCAGGCGCACGGCGAGGAACAGCATCAGGATGTAGGCGACGAAGAATTCCGGCACCGAGATCGACGTCAACGTCGTCAGGTTGACCATCCGATCGAAGATGCTGTTGCGGTAGAGCGCCGCGAGCAGGCCGAGGGCGAGCGCGAGGGGAACCGCGATGATCGCGACGAACGTCGCCAGGAAGAGCGTGTTCTTGAGCCTGGGGACGACCAGGGAAGCGACCGTGCGCTCATGGCCCGCCAGGCTTCCCGCGCTCGAGAACGAGTTGCCGAGATCACCCTGGATGACGGCGCCGAGCCAGTGCACGTAGCGCTCGACGGGCGGACGGTCCAGACCGATCTGGCGCTCGAAGGCCGCCACGGTCTCGGGCGTCGCCGATTGGCCGAGGATGGCCTTGGCGAAATCGCCCGGCAGCATCTCGACCATGGTGAAGATGATGAGCGAGACGACCCAGAGGGTCGCCAGCCCCAGCCCCAGGCGCTGCAACAGCGTCCGGAGCAGCGGGTTCATGGCAACGGCCCCAGCCTCGGCGGGTCAGAGCCGGGCGCAGCCGCGTGCGCCGTCGAGCGGCACCGTTCCATCGACATCGGGACGCGGCCGCCGCAAAACGCGGCGACCGCACTTGTCCCTAGGCCGTGGTTAGACGAACCACCAGCGCTCGCCAAGCCGATAGCCGTCGACCTCCCAGTTCGTCCCTATCTTGCCGTGGCCGAGCTGCCTGCTGTTCGCGCTGACGTAGTTGTTGAACACAAGGACGACCTCGCCGCCGTCGTCGTGCAGGATCTGTTGCATCTCGGCGTACATCGCCGCGCGCTTGGCCTGGTCCTGTTCGGCGCGGGCCTGGACGAGGAGCTCGTTGAAGCGCGGGTGCTTCCAGCGCGTCTCGTTCCATGAGGCGTCCGCCGCGTAGGCGGTCGAGAACATCCAGTCGATGGTCGGGCGGCCGCTCCAGTAGGACGCGCTCCACGCCTTCTTGCGCCAGACGTTGTCCCAGTAGCCGTCGCTCGGCTCGCGGACGACGTTGACATCGATGCCGCACTTGGCGGCCGACTCCTTGATCAGTACGCCGCAATCGACCGCGCCCTCGAACGCCGCGTCGGACACCGAGAGATCGACGGCGAGGCTGCTGAGCCCCGCCTTCTGGAGGTACGACTTGGCCTTGTCGGGATCGAAACTGTGCCGCGGCTGGGGGTCGATCGCGAAGGGCACCGAGGGCGGCGGCGGAATCGGGCTGTCGTTGCCCGCGGTCGCGTGGCCCAGGAAGATCTTGTCGACGATCTCCTGCCGGTCGATCGCGTGCTTGAGGGCCATGCGCACGTTGACATCGTCGAACGGTGGCACGTCGACCAGCATGGGCAGCACGTAGTGCCCGTAGCCCGTGACCTCGGTGATCTCGAGGTCGGCGTTGCGCTCGAGCAGATGGAGCGTCTTGAGGTCGCATCGCGCCATCCAATGAATCTCGCCCGTGGTCAACGCGTTGGTGCGCGCGGTCACGTCGGTGAGCGCCAGCGACTCGAACTCATCGAAGTAGGGCCGGCCCTCCTTGAAGTAGTTCGGGTTACGCTTGAGCTTGACCGACACGCCCGGGTTGAAGTTCTCGAGGATGAACGGACCTGTCCGGATGCCCGACTGCCAGTCGACGACACCGTCCGCGGACGGCATGATCGGAATGTGGTAGTCGCTGGCGATGAACGGGAAGTCCGCGCTACCCGCCGACAGCGTGAAGACGACCGTATCGGAACCATCGGCCTTGATGTCGGTCACCGGGGCCAGGACCGACTTCGCGGCCGACTTGGAATCCTCGGTCATGTGGAACCGATACGACGCGACCACGTCCTCCGCGGTCATGTCCTTGCCGTTGTGGAACGTCACGCCCTTGCGCAGGTGAAACACCCAGGTCGCGGCGTCGTCCGAGGCGTCGTAGCTCTCGGCCAGCTCGGGAATGATCTCGCCAGCCTCGTTGACCTCGGTGAGCTGGTTGGACATCGAGCCCGAGAACGGCACTTGCGTCGAGGTGTCGAGGTAGTTGCCGGGGTCGAGCGTGTCGGTGGTCGAGCCGTGGGCGAGGCCGACGCGGCAGAAGCCGCCCTTCTTCGGCTCGGCGCGGACGGTCTTGACGAACAGCGTCTCGGCCGCCGCCACGGTCATCCCGCTCGCGAGGGCGAATTGCACGAAGTCGCGGCGCGAAACCTTGCCCTTGGCCGCCAGCGCCTTCATTCGGTTGAGATCGTACATGGACACCTCCCCGTGTCTTGATTTTTTTCCAAATCGCCATGGTCGGAGACCCGACCCGATCGGCCCAACTCAGCGTCGTATGCTTTCGCGGCCCCCGTCAAGGCCGCTGTCGGGCCGGCCGAGCACGACGGCGCCGGCGGCGGCCAGATCGTCGATCTCGGCGTCGTCGAAGCCGTACTCGCGCAACACCTCGCGCGTGTGTTCGCCGTAAAGCGGCGCGGCGCGGCGCACCTCGGCCGGAGTCTCGGAGAACTTGACCGGGGGGCCAATGGTCTCGACCCGCCCGGCCTCGGGGTGCTCGACCGCGGCGATCATGGCGCGCGCGCGCACGTGCGGGTCGGCGTGCATCGCGCCGATCGACAGGATCGGGCCGGCGGGCACCCCGGCCGCCTCGAGCCGGGCGAGCCACTCCGCGGTCGTCCGCCTCCGGAAGATCGCCTCGAGCGTCGCTTCGAGCGCGGCCAGGTTCGCCATGCGCGCGCCGTTGTTCTTGAAGCGCGGGTCGCGGCCGAGCTCGGGCGCCTCGATCGCCTCCACGAAGCGGAGCCAGTTGGCTTCGCTCGCGGTGCCCAGGGTGATCCGGCCGTCGGCGGTCGGGAACGCCTGATAGGGCGCTCCCAGCGGGTGACCGGTGCCGAGCGGCCCCGGCGAGCAGCCCGTCGCGAACTGAATCGCCGAGTGCCAGTAGGTGTGGATGATCCCCGCCTCGAGCAGCGAGGTGTCGACGAGCTGCCCGCGCCCGGTGCGGTGCCGCGCCTGGACCGCCGCGAGCACGCCAAGGGCGAGCAGGATGCCGGCGGTGATGTCGGTGACCGGGGCGCCCATCTTGACCGGCGGCCGGCCCGGCCCTTCGCCCGTGATGCTGATCAGCCCGCTCATGCCCTGGGTGATGAGGTCGAAGCCGGCCCGGTCGCGGTAGGGGCCGGTCCGGCCGAACCCGGTGATCGAGGCGTAGACGATGTGCGGGTGACGGGCATGTACGTCGGCGAAGTCGAGGCCCAGACGCGCCATCGTTCCCGGCCGGTAGTTCTCGAGCAGCACGTCGGCCCGCGCCAGCATGCGATCGAGCACGGCGCGGCCACGTTCGTGCTTGAGGTCGATGGCGATGCCACGCTTGTTGCGATTCATCATCATGAACGAGACCGAGACGCCGTTGATGTTGTAGGGCTCGGTATCGCGCCGGGCGTCCTCTCCGCCGGGCACCTTCTCGACCTTGACGACATCGGCGCCGAGGTCCGCGAGCGAGAGCGCGCAGACAGGACCCGCCATCACGTGGGTCAGGTCGATAACCTTGAGGCCCGCGAGCGGACCGGGCGGGGCCACGTCCACGGGACCCTTCTCGACCGCCACCTCAACGTCCCTTGAACGCGGGCTTGACCTTGTGGAGAAAGGCCTCGCACCCGATGCGATAGTCTTCGGTGTCGTAGGCGAGGTAGGGCTCGCGCCGCTCCTCCTCGGTCAGCGGCCGACCCTCGAGCAGGCGATAGACGAACTTGCGGTGCCAGCGAGCAGAAAGCGGCGCACCCTCGGCGATACGCTTCGCCACGGCGTAGGTGGCGCGCTCGACATCGGCGTCGGGAACGACCCGGTTCACAAGACCCTTGTGGCGTGCCTCTTCGGCGCCGATCAGCCGACCCTCGAGCAGCAGCTCGAGCACGTCCGCCGGGCGGGCGAGCCGCAATAGGATCTCGAGCTCGCCATGGTCCACCGTGAGGCCCAGGTTCCGAACCGGCATGCCGAACCGGGCGGAGGCGCCGCACACGCGGATGTCGCAGCGCGCGGCGAGTTCAAGCCCGCCGCCCACGCATACGCCCTGGATCAAGGCCACGACCGGATGGCGACATGCGGCCAGCGCGGCGCTCGAACGGGCCGCCGCGGAGTCGTAGCTCTCGGCGTTGGCCTGTCCCGTTCGGAGTGCGCCGAACTCGCCTATGTCGGCGCCCGCGGCGAAGGCTTTGTCGCCCGCGCCGCGCACGACGACGCAGCGGACGGTGTCATCGGCGGAAAGGCCTTCGACCACCTCGCCGAGCCGCTGGTACATGGCGAGCGAAATTGCATTCCGTTTCTCCGGGCGATTGAGGACGATGGTCGCGACCCAGCCCTCGCGCACGGCCACGATCGGGTCGTCGGGGCCGGTGCCCCCGACGTACGCGCGATCAACGGGAATGCCGGGCTCGCTCACGGTTCCGCGTGTCCTTTTCGTTCCAAAGTTCGAGCGAACGTCGGGGCGAAGCTAGACACGGGACGGAAACCAAGACAATCACTTTCCCGCGCCGGGATTGACGGTTGAACGCAAGCCGTGGCGGCCCTCCGCGCCGTCGAGCGCGCCGTTCGCGGCGTGCGGGGCGGCCAACGACGTGTGGTGAATCGACTTCAAGGGCTGGTTCCCGACCGGCGACGGCACGCAGCGCGAGCCGCTGACGTTGAGCGACGCGCACATCCGCTATCTGTTGCGCCGCTAGGTGCGGAAGCACGCCGACGCCGCGCCCGTGGGACGGCGTCTTGCGCGAATCCGACTGTCCGGCCGACAACGCGGTCTGCCGCGTGCGTTCCAATGGCGAGTTCAAGTGGCGCGGCACCGCCATGGATATCCACGTTGCCCGGGCCATCGGCTTGGCGGCCGGGGCTGCGCTCGGCGTTGCACAGGCGCTGGACGTAGTAGCGGTAGCGCTTGCCGTCCTTGACCGCGCGCGTGGGCGTGAATCGATGACCGGCGTCGAGCGCGAGAGCGCGACCGTGATCACCGCCAAAGCCAGAGCGGGCGCTCGCCGGCCCGGCAGGCCAGCACGAATTCGCGGCGGTCGGACAACATGACCGCCTGCCAACCCAGTTTGACCAGGCTCTTGGACCAAGCGAAATCGTAACCGCAGTGCAGAGCCTCGCGCATCATGGGCCTTCCGTCCTGATCACGCGGCACGGCGAGCGCGCGATCGGCGGCGCGTTGGAGTTCGACGACCGCTTGCCCTCCCGGCTCGACGACCGGGACGTTCATCGTGACCCAATGCCCAAAGACGAGCAGGCACCGCAAGTCGCGGTCGGACTCGTTGGCGATGGTGACGGCAACCGCCGTCAAGTCCTGCGCCCCGCAGCGGGCGGCGGCGGCGAGGAGCAAGAGGCAGGAGACGATCACGGCTCGCATGGTGCTCCGATGCTGAAACCCGCGGACTTCGTGACCCCGCTGGTTCGTATCGGTTCGGGATGGCGTTGGCGTCGCCCTTTGCACGATAATGATGTTCGATGTCGTTCTACCTGGGGAGGCACGTCCATGCCGGAGATCAGCGTCAGGGAACCCGTCATCACGCTATCGGCCGGGCCGGTCGCCTGCTACCCGCGCGTTCTGCGCGCCATGTCGCGCCCGGTCCACTACGATTTCGACATTTACTTCCAGGAGTTCTACCAGAGGACCGTCGAGAAGGTGACCAAGGCGTTCAGGGCACCCGACCCCGCGCTGGTCCTTCATTGCGAACCCGCGCCGGGCCTGGAAGCGGCGGCGGCCTCGTTGATCGGACCCGATGACGTGGTGCTGAACCTGGTTTCCGGGGTCTACGGCAAGGGCTTCGGCTATTGGTCGGCGCGCTACAACAAGGAGCTGCTGGAGGTCGACGTACCCTACAACGACGCGATCGATCCCGCCGCCGTGGAAGCCGCCTTCAAGAAGCGGCCGGACGTCGGGATCGTCTCGGTCGTCCATCACGATACGCCGTCGGGCACGCTTAATCCCATCGCCGAGATCGGCCGGATCTGCCGCGCGCACGGCGCGCTGATGCTGGTGGACGCGGTCGCTTCCTTCGGCGGCATGGACGTCCATCCGGAGGCGTGCTCGGCCGACGTCTTCATCACCGGGCCCGGCAAGTGCCTGGGCGGCCCGCCCGGCCTGACGCTCATGGCGGTCAACCAGCGCGCCTGGGCGCACATGGAGAGGAATCCAAAGGCGCCGCGCGCCTCGATCCTGTCGCTGCTGGATTGGCGCGACGCATGGCGGCGCGACAAGCCATTCCCGTTCACCCCGTCGGTTTCCGAGATCAACGGGCTCGACGGCGCGATGGATCAGTATCTCGAGGAAGGCCCGGCCAAGGTCTGGGCGCGCCACGCGCTGACCGCGGCGGCGTGCCGGGCCGGCATCCAGGCGATGGGCCTGAAGCTGTGGGCGGCGCGCGAAACCATCGCGTCGCCGACGTGCACGGCGGTCAAGGTGCCCGAGGTCGTGAGCGACAAGGAATGGCTGGCGGCGGCGCGCTCGCTCTACGGTGTCGTTTTTTCGACGGGCCGCAACGAGACCGCCGGAAAGCTGATCCGCATCGGCCACATGGGACCGGTGGCGGAACCGATCTACGCGACGGTGGCGCTGACCGCGCTGGGCGGTGCCCTGCGGCATCTGGGGCGGAAAGTCGATCTGGCGGCGGGTCTCGACGCGGCGCTCTCGATCATCACGTCGAGCGGGCACGAAATGGGAAGGGCCGCATGACCATGGCGCGTTTCAAGGGCCGCGTGGCCATGGTTTCCGGCGCCGCGCAAGGCATCGGGCGGGCCATCGCCGAGCGGCTCGGCGCGGAAGGCGCGACGGTCGTGGCCGTTGACCAGAACGGCAAGGGCGCGGGCGCGGCGGCCAAGGCGTGCGGCGGCGCGTCGTTCGGCGTCGCCTGCGACATCGGGGATCCGGATCAGGTCGCGGCGTTGCACGCGCGCCTCGCCGACAAGGCCGGCAAGCTCGACGTGCAGGTCAACGCGGCGGCCATCGTTCCGTTCGTGAAGTGGGACGACCTGACCTTCGAGGAGTGGCGCCGCGTCATGCGCGTCAACCTCGACGGCCTCTACCTGATGTGCCGTGCCGGCTCGGACATGATGCGCAAGGGCGGCTACGGTCGCATCGTCAACCTCTGCTCCAACTCGATCTTCGCCGGCACGCCGAACATGGCGCACTACGTCGCGTCCAAGGGCGGGGTGTTCACCTTCACGCGCGCACTCGCGACCGAGCTCGGCGGCCACGGGATCACGGTCAACGCCGTGGCGCCGGGGCTGACGGATACCGAGGGCGTGCGCGCCACCCCGCACAAGGAAGCCTTCGGCTTCGTCGAGATGCTGCAGGCGATCAAGGGCGTGGGGAAGCCACGGGACATCGCGCCCGCCGTCGCCTTCCTCGCGTCGGACGAAGCGCACTGGATCACCGGCCAGACGCTCGCCGTCGACGCCGGCATGATCCGGTGGTGACGAGCCGGGCCGCCGGGTTCGATATCAGGCGTAACAGCCGGGCGCCTTGACGTAGGTCTTCCAGCTGTCCGGATCGTGGGAATAGAAGACCTCGGCGTCGTGCTCCTCCGCCAGACGCTTGATCCGATGCATGGACTGGAGGCTCGCCACCGGATCGAGATGGAACGACGAGATGCAGTTCATGTCCATGTTCTTCTGGCTGTAGCAGGCATCGCCAGTGAACAGCATCGGCCGCCGACCCCCGAGCTCGACGAGCATGGAATAGTGGCCGGCCGTGTGGCCCGGCGTCTCGAACAGCCATAGGCCCTTGGCGATCTCCTGATCGCCCGCCATCGTCTCGAACTTCGGCGTATAAATGTCGAGCGCGGGCTCGGCCGGAAGCGTCTTGCCGGCCTGCTTGGCGCGGTCCGGCGCGAACGTCAGATCGCTGTAGCCCATGTGCTCGAAGGGTTGGCAGTTGAAGGCGGCGTCCAGCTCCTTCGCATGGCAGAGAGTGCAGGCGCACGAGCAGTGCTTGTTGCCGCCGCAATGATCGAAGTGATAGTGCGAGTTGATGACGTAGTCGATGTCCTTGGGCGCGAGCCCAATCTGGGCCAGCGCGCCGGGTAAGGTCTGGTTTTTCGCCTGGATCGGCTTCTCGAAGGGCAGCACGCGCATCACGTGGTCGTAGTCGTAGCCCGTGTCGTAGAGGTAGCGACCGTCCTTGTGCTCCACGAGCACGGCATAGCACGGGAAACGGAGCTCCCCGCCCGGTCCACGATTCCAGAAGGCATGGTAGCCATCGATCACCAGCGAGCCGCCGTCCAGCAGATAGACTTTGGTATCGGTCATGTCGCGCACCTCCCGTTGCCGCGATCCTATCTTTCGCCGCGCACGTAGGACAGCCCCAGGGCCGGGGGCAGAACGCTGTGGCGGGCGAAGATGACGAGGACCAGCATCACCATGAAGAAGGGTAGCATCTGCACCACGTCGGTCGGAATGTTGAAGCCGCCGACCTGCAAGGCCGTAGTGAGCGCCAGGCTGACGCCGAAGAGCAACGCGCCATGGAGCACCCATACTGGCCGCCCGCGCGCCAGCATGGCCAGCACGATGCCGATGAACCCCGCGCCCCCGGTCATGAAGGGCACGAAGAGGCCCGCGCCGACCTCCGCCATGTAGGCGCCGCCCAGACCGGTCAGGGCCCCCGTGGCCAAGACAGCGCACGTTCGAGTCGCCACTACCGAGACGCCGGCCGCGTCGAGCGCGCCGGGCTTGTCGCCGGCCGCCTGAAGATTGAGCCCCATCGCGGTGCGCCGGAACAGCCACGCGAGTAAAGGCACCAGCGCGATCGCGAGATAGGCGACCGGGTTGTGCGCGAAGAGACCGAGCCCGGCGACCGGGACCTCGCTCAGGAACGGGATGGAGAAGTCCGGCGGCGTGTCCAGGCTCGGGCGCGTGCGGGCGAACGCGAAGTGATGCAGCAGCCCCGTCAGGCCCTGCGCGCCCAGCGTCAGGGCGATGCCGACGACGATCTGGTTCATGCCGTGGCGGATGCAGAAGAACGCCATGAGCGCGGCCACGGCCACGCCGGCCAGGGCGCCGGCGAGGAACCCCAGCCAAAGCGAGCCGGTGGCCAGCGCGGCCGCGAAACCGCCATAGGCGCCGGCCAGCATCATGCCTTCGATGCCGATGTTGAGCACGCCGGCCTTCTCGGAGATCTGCTCGCCGAGACCGGCCAGGAGGAGCGGCACCCCCGCCGTCACCACGCCGGAGAGCAGCACGGTCAGGAAGGCGGTGGTGAAGAGCGCGTCCATGGCTCTGCTCCCTACACCGTCGTCCCGCGCTTGCGACGCAGGTGGTCGAGATACTCGACGATCGCCAGGAACAGCAGCACGAGCGCGACGAGCAGCAGGACGTAGTAGTGCGGCACGTCGAGCCGGCGGGCCGCGCTCTCGCCGCCGATCTGGAGCGCGGCGAACAGGACCACGAACGCGATCGAACCCGGGCCGTGGAAGCGAGCGAGAAAGACCAGGGGGATCACCAGCAGGCCGTACCCCGGGTTCCAATCGGCCCGCACGGTGCCGTGAACCCCGAGAATCTCCACCGCGCCGCCCATGCCGATCAAGCCGGCGGAGAGCGCGAAGGTGGCGACGGTCAGGAGTCCCATCGGCAATCCGGCGTGGATCGCCGCGCGCGGATTGGCCCCGACGACGTTCAGCCGCAAGCCGAACGCCGTCCGCGTCATGACGACGTGGACGAGCAGGATGAACGCGAGCGCGACCAGGATGCCGGCATGAACGGTCGAACCGAACAGGCGCGGCAGGCGATCCGCCACCGCCAGGGTCGGCGTCTGCGGCACGGTCGTGGTCGGGTCGAAGAAGAGGAGCTTGATCAGCACGTTGGCGAACGAGACGCCGAGGAAGGACATCATCAAGGTCGTGATGATCTCGTTGACCCCGTAGCGCGCCTTGAGCAGTGCCGGGATCAGCGACCACACGGCGCCCACCAGAGCCGCCGCGAGGAATCCGACGACGAGGGTGAGCCACCCTGGCAGCACGGTGATGAGCCACGGCGCCAGGGCCGAGCAGACCACGGCGGCAAGGAGGAACTGTCCGTCGACGCCGAGATTCCAGATGCCCGCCCGGAATGCGACGATCAGGCCGGCGGCGATCAGCAGCAAGGGCGCGGAGCGGGTGATCGTCTCCTGTAGGCCGGCCCAGCTCAGCAGCCCGCGCTGGAACACGTAGCCGTAGTAGTCGAGCGGGTTCTTGCCCAAGGCCATCAGCACGAGCCCGCCGACGATGAACGCCGACAGCACCGGAAACGCGATGCGGAGGGCTCGACCAAGTGCCGGCGGCGTCACGTCGAGCCTCGGTGCCCGACGCGGACCGCGCGGTCGCTCATGCGGCTGCTCCGGTCATCATGCGGCCGACGCGACGTTCGATGTCGCCCGCGTTGTCGACGATCCCGACCAAGCGCCCCTGGAAGAGGACGGCGACACGGTCCGACACGTCGAACAGCTCGTCGAGCTCGGTGGAGATCACGAACGTGGCCATCCCGCGCGCCGCGCTGTCGCGGATGCGCTGGCGGGCGAGGCTCGTGTTGTGCAGGTCGAGGCCGTAGGTCGGCTTGTTGAACACGGCGATGCGCGCGCCCTCGCCCAGCTCGCGCGCCAGCAGGACCTTTTGGATGTTGCCGCCGGAAAGCCGGCCCAGCGGCGTGCGTTCCGACGGCGTGCGGATGTCGTGCCGGGCGACTTGCTCGCGCGCGCGGGCATGCACCCTGTCCCACAGGGTCATGCCTCGGCGCCACAGGGGCGGTTTGCCGATCTCCTTGAGGACCAGATTGGTCGCGACCGAAAGGCTGGCGACCGAGCCTTCGGCGAGGCGCTCGTCGGTGACGTAGCTGAGGCCACGCCGGCGCCGGGCCGCGACGCCTTCGCGCGCCACGTCCTCGCCGTCGATCAGGATCCGGCCGGCCGCGGCCGGGCGTTGGCCGGCCAGGACCTCGGCCAGGTGCTTCTGCCCGTTGCCGTCGACCCCGGCGACGCCCAGAACTTCGCCGGGCCAGAGCGAAAGCGAAATCTCGGTCAGCGCGCACTCGCCGGGCGCCGCCAGCGTCGAGACGCCGATCAGCTCCAGGCGTGGTCGGCCGTGGCGCGCGACCGGCGGGCGCGGGGCGTGGCGCCCGCGTCCGAGCAGGGCCTCGGCCTCGTCACCGTGGCCCTTGGTCTGCCCGAACATGAGGCGAATGACCTCGTCGGTGACGTCGGCCTCGCTCATCGTCCTCAGGCGTTCCGGCGCCAGGACGCCGACCAGCTTGCCCAGCCGGAGCACCGAGATGCGATCGCCGAAGGCATAGGCCTCTCGCAATTTGTGGGTGATGAAGATGACGGCGACGCCGCGTGCCTTGAGGCGCTCCATCACCTCGCCCAGGTCGGCGACGCCTTGTGGCGTCAGCATCGACGTTGGCTCGTCGAGGATCAGCACCCTGGCGTCGCGCCAGAGCGCGCGGATGATCTCGACTTGCTGCTGCTGACCCAGTTCCAGGCGCCCGACCGGCGCGTCGGGATCGACGTCGACGCCCAGCATCCCCGCCAGGTCCCGGAAGCGTTTCAGCGCGGCGACGCGGTCCAGCCCCCGCCACCAGCCGCCGCCGAGCATGAGATTCTCGATCACGGTCAGGCTCGGCACCAGCAGGACGTGCTGAAAAACCGTTCCGATGCCGTGACGCAGGGAATCGCGCGGGCTCGCGATTCGCATCGGCTCGCCCGCGATCTCGATGCTGCCGTCGTCGGGCTGCTGCATGCCGGCCAAGAGGGCGATCAGCGTCGACTTTCCGGCCCCGTTCTCGCCCAACAGCACGTGAACTTCGCCGGGAAGGAAATCGAGCGTGATGGCGTCGTTCGCCACCACGCCCGGAAAATGCTTGGTCGCGCCCTTGAGGCCGATCGCCGGGACCGGTGCTTCTGACATCGGGTACAGCATTATCATTTTGTACCGATTTCGCGGTGCGCGCGTCGCCCGTGGCGACTCCGGAACTCGCGAAAGTCGGTACTGGGCGGCACCGGCCCCCGCGCCGAGACGCCGGGGCCGCGCCGTACCGCCCCTACTAGGCCGGTT
>JBBDQV010000199.1:0-16293 GCA_040905845.1 Alphaproteobacteria bacterium
AATCACGCCAACAAAAAACCTTGACCCAAAACCCGCCTCATATAAGGGGCGGGTCCGGGACCCGCCGCTACGTACGTCAGGGTCGACGCTCCGGCGTTGGACTCGCGGTCCGTCTTGGTGTCCCATGGCGCTCGCGAGCGAGGGAGACGACCATGGCCACGAAGCGCAAGGCCTGTTTGACCGGCGGCTGCCAGTGCGGCGCGGTGCGCTACGCGCTCTACGCCCAGCCCGAGGGCACCCACGTCTGCCATTGCCGGATGTGCCAGAAGGCCGTCGGCGGGCCGTTCGCGGCGCTGGCACCCGTGAAGTTGAACGACTTCGCTTGGACGCGGGGCAAGCCCGCGGCGTTCGCGAGCTCGACGGTGGCCATCCGCGACTTCTGCGCGGCGTGCGGCACGCCGCTCAGCTTCCGCTACACCGGCAAGGACCGGATCAACGTCACGATCGGCAGCCTGGACGAGTCGGCGAAATCGCCGCCCGCTCTGCAATACGGCATCGAGTCCAAGGTGCCGTGGCTGACCCACATCGGGTTCCTCGCCTCATCGACGACCGAGGACGACATGCCGGCGGCGTTCAAGGCCAAGCTCGTGAACTTCCAGCACCCCGACCACGACACGCCCGCCTCGTGGACGTCGCCCAAGGCGCGGTAGGGGGTCTGATCTGGCCTGCGCGCCGCCCCTCACCCACCCCACGCTGCGCAATGGGCCCCTCCCTCTCCCACGAGGGGAGAGGGGAAATCCTGCATCGGCACGGAGATCACCCTCTCCCGCCCTTGGCGAGAGAGGGCAGGGTGAGGGTAGGCCGCGAGTCTACGCCATCCCGGCGAGCCGCTTGACCACCGCGATCCCCTCGGAGCGGTCGTAGACCTTGTAGAGCTCCTCGCGCAGGGTCGCCGCAGGGGTTGCGTTGACGTTCTCGAAGATCGCGACGCGCATGGCGTGCGCGCTGCACGTCATGTCCCAGATCAGGTTGAACAGCCGGTTCTTGTCGCGCGCCGTGGTCTCGAAGCCCGGCAGGAACTCGTCGAGCATGGGGCCGAGGTCGGCGCGCTCCCACGTCTTGCGCGGGATGCGGCTGACCAGCCCCTGGCCCGAAAGCTCGCGCAGCACCTGCATGATGCGCGGGTACTCGACGATCGAGTGGAGGCGGCCGGCGGTGACCAGCGCGTGGTCCGGCAGCATCACCCCGCTCTCGGTCAGCCTCGACTTTTCCTCGGCCGCGACCATGAACGCGCGCAAGGCCGAGGCGTAGCCGATCACCTCGGTCACGGCGGCGCGCACCGCGGGCACGTGGTCGGTGCCGAGCACGTTGACGATGAGCTGCACCGCGCCGGCGAAGAGCTCGGCCCGGTACGACAGCCGGGTCGCGATGTTCCAGAACGCGAGCTGGCCGATCAGGTGGTAGTACTCGAGCACCTTCCTGTTGAAGGCGCTGAACACGTATTCGTCGGGCACGAACACCCGATCGAAGATCAGCATGCCGTCGGCTTCCTCGCCCTGGGCGTCGAGCGGGTGATCCTCGGGGTCCTCGGCGCCCGTCACGGGCTGGCGCAAGAGCAGCTTGAGCCCCGGCGCATTCGCCGGCAGCGCGGCGAGCACGGCGCAGTCCTCGGGCAGCGTCGGGTTCAGGATGGTGGCGAGCGCGCCCATGTTGCCCTGGGCCAGCACCGAGTTGCCCGCCTTGGCGCCGTAAAGCACGATGCCGTCCTTGCGCCGCTCGACGATGCGCAGCCGCCCGGGCAGCTCGGCGCCGGGGAGCTTCCGGTTGGCCTGGACGTCGACGATCACGTCGGTCGAGACCAGGTTGTGGCTCTGGCCGACACGCACCAGGTGCTCGATCTTGGCGCGCGCGCCCGGGTGCTCCTTCTCGAGGAGATGGGCGAAGGCGAGGAACCCGATCGGGTTGACGGTGCCGTAGTCGGGCGGCCGGCCGAACACGCCGAACGTCCGCTGGGTCGAGAACTTGATCATCGCGCCGCGCCGCTTGAGGTCGGCGACGGTGCGCGGCACCAGCCAGCCGGTCGCGATGCGCTGGCCCGTCGTTGGTTCGATCGCGGTGGTGACGTCGCGAAGGTCTGGGTCGAACTGGGCGTCGAACAAACTGGCCAGCGTCGCGATGCCGCGCTCGAGCCCGGGCTCGACGGTCACGTCCGCGACGTCGCGCCCGTCGACGATCACGCGGCGCCCGTCGCGCAGCGATTCGCGGTACTGCGCGCCGTCGCGCAAGCACGGGTCGGGGCCGTCGCGCGGGACGGCCCGGCTCACGACGAACGAGGCCGAGTCCTGGGCCATGGCGAACCTATTGGGCGGCGAAGAACTTCGGCGTCAGCTCGGGGATCGGGCCGCGCGGGTAGGGCAGCTTCTGGACGCGCGGCGTCCACGCGCCGCTCGCCGCCATCTTGTTGGCGTGGGCGGCGATGTCCTCGAGCGTCGCGAACCACACGCCGCCCTTGTCGTGCATGTATTGGATCAGAGATTCCATGGCGTCGATGCGTCCGAGCCGGCCGCTGACGAACGGGTGCCACACCGCGATCCACAGCCCGCCATGGCGCCAGCACGCGTCGAACTCGGCGCGGTAGACCTCGTAGGCGCGCTCGGGCGCGTGGATCGGCAGCATCCAGTTGAAGTCGCGGCTCAGCACGAAATAGCTCCAGTCGTCGAGCGTGCGCGTGCTCGGCAGCTCGACCAGCCGGCCCGTGGGATGCTCGAGCACGTAGGGGATGTCGTCGCCCATGAGCGAGGCGTCGTAGTCGAAGCCCTCCTCGAGCAGGAACCCGAGCGTCGCGCGCGAGAACGCATACGACGGCGCGCGATAGCCGCGCGGCCGGCGCCCCGTCGTCCGCTCGATCGATTCGATGGCCCGGCGCAGCCAAGTGCGCTCCTCCTCGGCCGAGAGCTTGTTGGGGTTCTCGTGCAGGTAGCCGTGATGGGCGATCTCGTGGTCGTGGAGCAGGATCAGGTCGGTCATCGCGGCGTAGCGCTCGAGGCACCAGCCGGGCACGAAGAACGTTTGCTTCATGCCATGGCGCTGGAAGAGCGCGAGGATGCGCGGCACCGCGATCTCGGCGTCGTAGGCGAGCTCGCTCAGGCTGGCGATCTTGTTGTCGGCCTCGTCGCGGTAGCCGAGGTGGATCAGGCTCTCGCCGTCGACGTCGAAGGTGAAGGCGACCGCGCAGCGCGCGCCGCCGGGCCACGGGATCGGGTTCTGGATCATGCGGCCTTGACCTCGATGCGGACGCCGGTCGCATCCTGCAGCCGGCCGACGACAGCGAGCAGGTTGCGTGCCTGCGGGTTACCGCGCGGCCCGAACATGCGCATCAGGCTCTTGGCCGGTGTACCGGTCGCGGCGCTCAGTCCCTCGAACCCGATCGTGGCGTTGATGTAGTCGCGCAGCACGGATTTGCCCGTATCCACGTCGCCCTGCACCAGGCTTTGGAGCGCCTCGCGGAACAGCGCGACGCGGAATGCCTTGTCCCGCTTCGCGCGTGCCTGGACGGTGTCGCGGAATTTGCGGGTCAGCGCCATGGTCTCCTCCTCAGTCGGAACGTGCCTTGTATCGGCTCCACAGGACCCGAGCGGTCATGATGTCCTGGGATTGTCTTTGCTTCGCCCCGCCACCAAGCAGGACGATCAAGCGATCGCCGTGTCGACCGAGGTAGACGCGGTACCCAGGCCCGAAATCGATGCGCGCTTCCAGAACGCCACCACCGACACTCTTGAGCGAAGCCAAGTTGCCTTTCTCCAAGCGCGACAGGACCACGGTGACCCTCGCGGCGGCCGCAGGGTACAAGCTATCGAACCAACGCCCGAACGGACTTCGACCGGACTCATCGAGAAACTCGATGATCTCGACCATCAAAGGTAACGCATGTGTTACCTTCAATCAAGTCTTGTGTTGAACACTACTCCGCCGCGCGCTTGAGCTCGGGGATCGGGCTCGCCTCGTAGTAGGGCAGGCGCTCGACGCGAGGGGTCCAAGTGCCCGCCGTGATCGCCTTGCGCGCGTGCGCCGCGATCTCTCCGAGCGTCGCGAACCACACGCCGCCCTTGATCGTCATGTGCTCGATCAGCTCGGCCATGGCGGCGGCGCGCGGCAAACGTCCCGAGATGAACGGGTGCCACACGGCGACCCATAGCCCGCCGTGCTCCCACATGGCGTCGAACTCCGAGCGGAACACCTCGAAGGCGCGCGCCGGCGAGGAGATCTGGTTCGACGTGCCGGGGAAGTCGAACGAGTGCATGTAGTGCGGCCAGTCGTCCATGGCCATGGGCGAGGGCAGCTCGACCAGATCGCCCTTCTTGCCCCGGATCAGGTAGGGCACGTCGTCGCCCATGAGCGAGGCGTCGTAGGCGAACCCCATGTCGAGCAGGATGTCGAGGGTCGAGTCGGAGAACGCGAACGACGGCGCGCGATAGCCGACGGCGCGCTTGCCGGTCGCCTTGACGAGCGCCGCCATGCCGCGCTCGGTCCAGTAGCGCTCGTCCTCGCGGGAGAGCGAGTAGGGGTCCTCGTGGATGTAGCCGTGATGCCCGATCTCGTGGCCGCCTTCGAGAATGGCCTCGACCGCGGCCGGATAGCGCTCGCAGCACCAGCCGGGCACGAAAAAGCTCTGCCTGATGCCGTAGTGCTTGAAGATCTTGAGCAGCCGCGGCACGCCCACCGTCGGCCCGTAGCGCAGGTCCGAGAGCCCGCAGACGCGCTTGTTGGCGTCCTTCGGCAGCGTGATGTGCATCAGGCTCTCGCCGTCCATGTCGAACGAGAAGCAGACGGCGACGCGCGCGCCGTTGGGCCAGGGCGGCGGGTTGTCGATCAGGCGCGGCGCGGGCATCTCGTCCTCCCTCGCGATCCGTATACCGTCGATCGTAGCGGCGGCTGGCCGCGCTGTCACTTGGCGGCGACGACCAGCGCGTCGACCGCAACGCAACCCTCCGCGCCGGCGATGACCGGGTTGACGTCGATCTCGGCGATGGCCGAGCCGAGCGTCGCCGCGAGCACCGAGAACCGCGCGAACGACGTTGCCAGCGCGTCGATGTCAACACCGGGCTTGCCGCGCACGCCGTCGAGCAACCGGCGGACGCCGAGCCGGTCGATCAGGCGACGCGCCTCGGCGGCGTCGAACGGCGGCAGGGCGACGACGCGGTCGCGCAGCACCTCGATCAGCGTGCCACCGGCGCCGATCATGACCAAGGGTCCGAACTGTTGGTCGCGCACCATGCCGAAGGCGAGCTCGACCCCCGGCCTAGCCATCGGCGCGACGACCATGCGCCGGCCGAGCCGTTCCGCCAGCTCGACGTAGGCCCCGAGCAGCGCCTCGCCGTCGGCCAGGTTCAGGCGCACCCCGCCGACGTCGGACTTGTGCAACACGCCGGGCTGGGCGGTCTTGAGCGCGACCGGAAACCCGATCCGCTCGGCGGCGGCGAGCGCGGCCTCGGGGCTGTCGACGATCGTGGTCGGCTGGGCCGGCACGGCGAAATCGCCGAGCAGCGACAAAGCGTCGGCTTCCTCGAGGGTGCCCTGCTGGCGGAGGCGCGAGCGCCAGCGCCGGACGGTGTCGGGCGCGGGGCCCGCCGGCGGATCGCGGCGCGGTCTGGCCCAGGCGTCGCGCAGCGCGAAGGCGTGGCGGACGGCGGCGAGCGCGTTCTGGGTGCCATCGAGCACGGGAATCCCCGCATGGGTCAGGCGGACCGAGACCTTCTCGTGGGCGACGCCCGAGAAATTGGGCGCGAGCGCGATCGGCTTGTCGACCAAATCATGGGCGTGGCGCAGCACGCGCTCGTAGGGGCCGGCGAGGAACCCCGCGTCCCGGATGTCGGCGAAGATGACCGCGGCGGCGGTATCGGGGTCCTCGGCGAGCGCCTGAAAGCAGTCGCGGAACACGGCCTCGTAGTCGTGGCCCGTGCCCCAGGCATCGAGCGGGTTGACCGGCTCGAGCCCGTAGTCGAGCCGGGCGGCGAGCCGCGCGCGCGTTTCTGGCGCGATCGCCGCGAACGGCACGCCCGACTTGGCCGCGAGATCGATCAGCATGCCGCGCTCGCCGCCCGAATCGAGCATCGCGGCGAGGCCTCCGGCGCGCGCCCGGCGCGGCTGGCCGAGCAGCAGGAGCGTCGCCGCCATCTCGTCGAGGTTCGCGACGCGCGCCACGCCATAGCGGTCGAACACCGCCTCGTATGCCGCGTCGTCGCCGGCGATGGCGCCCGAATGACTGGCGGCGAGGCGCGCGGCCTCGGGCGTCGAGCCGACCTTGAGCGCGACCACGGGCACCTCGCGCGCGCGCGCCTTGTCCAGCGCCGCGATGAACCCGGGCACGTCGCGCACGGTCTCGAGGAACAGTCCGATGACCCGGGTCGAGTCGCGCGTCAGCGCGTAGTCGATGTAGTCCGCCGCGGTGGTCGCGAGCTCCTGGCCCGACGAGACGACCAGGTTGAAGGCGAACCGCCGGTCGCTGTGCGCGAGCGCGCTGAACACCGAGCCCGAATGGGTGATGAACGTGATCGCGCCGGCGACGGGATCGCGCTCGTTGTAGTAGCCGCAGACCCGCGTCGCGGCCTCCAGGTTGTAGAACCCCATGCCGTTGCCGCCGCAGACCGGCAGGCCGGCGGCGCGGGCGCGCGCGGCCAGGCGGCTGACGAGCGGCGGGTCGCCGTCGTCCTCCAGATAGCCGCTCGCGAAGATGACGGCGGCGCGCGCCTTGGCCGCGATCGCCTCCTCCAGCGCGGCCTCCAGCCGGTTGTTGGCGACCGCGAGCACGGCGAGATCGACCGGGCCCGGCAGCGCCGCGAGCGAGCGGTGGCACGGCCAGTCCTCGATACGCTCGTACTTCGGGTTGATCGGATGGATCGCGCCGCGAAAGCCGCCGCGCCGGATGACCCGCAGCATGTCGTGGCCGAGCGTGCCCGCGCGCGGTGACGCGCCCACGAAGGCGATCGATTTAGGCGCGAGCAGCGGGGTCAGGCGATGGGGTTCTGGCACGGCGGGTCCGGGCGCGGGGCGGACGCGATATTAGCCACGGCCGCTCGCGCGTCCACGGTGATCTCGGAATGGGCAGTGGGTCAGTTCCGATCAGGCCGGAAGGGGTTTGATCATCGATGAACGAACTGCGCTGCAACGCACGATAGCGTGGTCAGAGGTCCATGAAGCGAGTAGGCTGTGCGCGCACATGGGGGGCAGCCAATGCCGGCGCCACTGATATCCTTATTCAACCACAAGGGCGGAGTGAGTAAGACGACCACGGCCCTCAATCTCGGATGGGCGATGGCCGACCTCGGGAAACGTGTATTGATTGTCGATGGTGATCCGCAATGTAATTTGACGGGAACGGTGTTGGGGTTCCGAAACGTTACGGAATTTGGTGAGTTTTACAAGAATCAGCCAAACGCAAATATCAATAATTGTCTTATGCCGATCTTTAGAGGTACGGGAACACCACTCAAGTCCGCGACGCCAGCAGAAACAACTCATCCAAATCTTTTTTTGCTCGCGGGCAACATCGACTTGGCTGAAAATGAGACCCAAATATCTGTTGCGCTCTCGACGAGCGCGGCGATTCCTGCTCTTCAAAATATTCCTGGATCAATCTGTGCACTGTTAAGAATGACTGCAGAAGCCAACAAAATAGATGCTGTGATTGTAGATATGAGTCCCAGTGTCGGAGCCCTCAATCAGTGCCTTTTAATGGGTAGTGATTTCTTTATTGTTCCAATTTCGCCAGATTATTATTGCAATCAAGCTATTTCTTCCTTAGCGCGAGTATTGCCGCGATGGAATGCGGCAGTAACGCATTTTCGCAATATGTCTCTTCTTTATCCACTACCGGCGATGCCGCCAAAGTTTTGTGGAATAATTTCTCAAAGATACCGCCCCAGACTTGGCAGTCCCGCGCATTCATTTCAACAATGGATTGATGTAATAAAGGCAACAGTGCTGCGTGAATTTGTTCCAGCGTTAACCATAGAAAAGATGACTATCTCGGTTGTTGATTTTAATGCAGCAAAACCCTCTGATACTCCGTATAATCTAATAAACATAGCTGATTTCAATTCTCTTATAGCACAGTCTCAGAAGCACAACATTCCAGTTTTTGCTCTCTCCGATGAACAAATTGAACAAGTTGGCGTAATTCTAGAAACAATGAAGGAAAGTCGTAGAAAATTCCGAGAATCTTTTGACGCTCTAGCAAAATCAATCGAAATCATTACAGGAATCACGAAAGGACCGACAAGAGTTTCGTAATAGACAGGGCCGGTCAACTCTACTTAGTCATTCGATCCACTTTCCACTGGTCAACGATGCCGAGGATGTCGTGAATAGACCATAACGTATCGGTTATACCGGCGTTCTAGTCGTGCCGGCGGTTGACGCGCGGTGCCAACCGCGCCAGAAGTCCGGCTCCGCGACGATGTTGGGGACCAACGTGCCCGCCAAACGCTTCACGATCGCCGGCCGGGCCATCGGCGCCGGCGAGAAGAGCTTTCTCGTCGCCGAGATGGCCCAGACCCACGACGGCTCGCTCGGCCTCGCGCGCCGCTTCGCCGAGCTCTGGAGGGGCGTCTACCCCAGGGCCGTCCGTTGCCTGCGCGACGACCTCGACGAGCTGCTCACCTGCTTCCGTTACAAAGACCCCGCCAAGCGACGCCAGGTGCGAACCACCAACGCCATCGAGCGCCGCTTCCGCGAGGTCCGACGACGGACCCGGCTCATGGGCGTCTTCCAGGACCGTACGTCCATGGACCGCATCCTGTTCGCCGTCTTCCCCCATGAAAACCTAACCCAGGGCGTCAGCTCCCCTCTCGATCTGACAAATTTTTCGTGACGTTACCTCGAAGAAGGTCGAAAATTTGCGAGCGGCTGTTGCCTTGCGTTTCGCGCACTACAATTTCGTGCGCGTCCATAAGACGCTGTGCGTCACTCCGGCGATGGCGGCTGGCGCGAGTGACGGGCTTTGGCTGCTTGAGGAGTTGATGGAACAGGTCGCAAAGTAGGGAGGGCGTGATGAGCCACAACCTCGATGTTTATGTCTTGGATAGCGACGGGAATCCAATCTCGGAGGGAGCACGGGTCAAGATCATCATCGATGGTACTTTTAGCGGCGGAGCCCTGGAAGAATTTACTGATGACGAAGGCCACGCTAGCTTCGAGACGGCCGACGATTATGAGGGCTCGCGCCAGTTGAATATATATGTTCGCGGCCAATCGTTCGGTCCCTATTACATCTCGGGCGGTTCATACACGGTGGCGCTCGACTGAGCCGTCAAATTAGATCACTGCCCGAACACCGCATCGGTAGGCTTCCGCGCAAGAGCGGAGCGATCACAGAAAGAGTCGATCATTTTGACACGACGGTTGGCCGTGCCGGCGCTTGACGCGCGGCGCCAACCGCGCCAGAAGTCCGGCTTCGCGACGATGCCGGGGACCAACGTGCCCGCCGAACGCTTCACGATCGCCGGCCGGGCCATCGGCGCCGGCGAGAAGAGCTTCCTCGTTGCCGAGGTGGCCCAGAGCCACGACGGCTCGCTCGGCCTCGCCCACAGCTTCGTCGACGCGGTGGCCGAGGCGGGCGCCGACGCGATCAAGTTCCAGACCCACATCGCCGCGGCCGAATCGACGCCGGCCGAGCCGTTCCGGGTCAAGTTCTCCTACGCGGACGCGACCCGCTACGACTACTGGAAGCGCATGGAGTTCACGGCCGAACAGTGGCGCGGGCTCAAGGAACACGCCGAAGAGCGTGGCCTCGTGTTCCTGTCCTCGCCGTTCTCGCTCGCCGCGGTCGAGCTGCTCGAAGGCATCGGCATCGGCGCCTGGAAGGTCGCCTCGGGCGAGGTCAACAACCCGCTCCTGATCGACGCCATGACGGCGACGAGGAAGCCGCTCCTGCTCAGCACCGGCGCGAGCGGCTGGGACGAGATCGGCGCGACCGCGCGGCGGATCGAGGCGGCCGGCGTTCCGTTCGCCGTCTTCCAGTGCACCACGCGCTATCCCACTCCGTTCGACGCGATCGGGCTCAACGTGCTCGACGAGCTCAGGCGCCGGTTCGGCGTCCCGGTCGGCCTCTCGGACCACTCCGGGACCATCTTCCCGGCGCTCGCCGCCATGGCGCGCGGCGCCGCGGCGATCGAGGTGCATGTCGCGTTCGACCGGCGCATGTTTGGCCCGGACGTGAAGTCCTCGCTCACGCTTGACGAGATCCAACTCCTGGCCGAGGCGCGCGACGCCTTCCACACGATGGACGCGCACCCGGTGGACAAGGACGCCGCGCTCGCCTCGCTCGGCCCGGTGCGCGCCCTCTTCAACAAGAGCGTCGCGCTAGTCGCGCCCCAGCCCAAGGGCACGGTCTTGAGCGTGGCGATGCTGACCACCAAGAAGCCGGCGGACGGCATCCCGGCGGCCCAGTTTGCCGAATGCGTCGGGCGCCGCCTCGCCGCCGACGTGCCCGCCGACCGCGTGCTCGCCTGGTCGGACCTCGAGGCCGAGCGATGAAGCGCAACCGCCGCCGGGTCTGCATCGTCGTCGGCAGCCGCGCCAACTACGGGCGCATCAAGTCGGTGATGAGCGCCGTGCGCGACCACCCCGACCTCGAGCTGGTCCTGCTGGTCGGTGCCTCGGCGCTTCTGTTCCGTTACGGCTCGGCGATCGACGTGATCGAGCGCGACGGCTTCGAGGTGCATGCCCGCGTCTACTCGATCATCGAAGGCGAGAACCCGGCGACCATGGCCAAATCGACCGGGCTCGGGATCATCGAGCTGACCACCCAGTTCGAGACCCTCGCGCCCGACGTGGTCGTCACCGTGGCCGACCGGTTCGAGACGCTCGCCACCGCGGTCGCGGCCTCGTACATGAACATCCCGCTCGCGCACACCCAGGGCGGCGAGGTCACCGGCTCGATCGACGAGAGCGTGCGTCACGCCATCACCAAGCTCGCCCACGTCCACTTCACCGCGACCACGCTCAGCCGCGAGCGTGTCATCCGCATGGGCGAGGAGCCGGCGGCGGTCCACGTCACCGGCTGCCCGTCGCTCGACCCGCTGCGCGGCATCGAACGTGGGCTCGCGCCCGACTTTTTCGCGGCCCACGGTGGCAGCGGCGCGGCCATCGACGCCTCCAGGCCGTTCCTCGTCGTGCTCCAGCACCCGGTGACGACCGAGTACCAGGAGGCGTTCGCCCAGATCGAGGAGACGCTCGCCGCGGTCGAGGCCGCCGGAATGCCGACGGTCTGGCTGTGGCCCAACGTCGATGCCGGCTCCGACAGCATCTCCAAGGGCCTGCGCCTGTTCGCCGCGCAGCACCTGGGTTTTCCGCTGCGCCTCTTCCGCAACTTCGCGGTCGAGGACTACGCGCGGGTGATCGCGAGCGCCGCCTGCCTGATCGGCAACTCGTCGAGCGCGCTCCGCGAAGGCGCGTTCCTCGGCGTGCCTGCGGTCAACATCGGCACGCGCCAGAACCGGCGCGAGCGCGGCCACAACGTCATCGACGTGGGCCACGACCGCGCCGCGATCGGGGCCGCGATCCGGCACCAGGTCGCCCACGGGCCGTTCGCGCCGAACGCGCTCTACGGCGACGGCCGCAGCGGCCCGCGCATCGCCGACCTGCTCGCGCGCGCCTCATTCACGGTCCAGAAGTCCCTGACGTACTAGGCGCCGCGCGCCGCTGCGCGCGGTAGGCGCCGGCGATCGACAGGATGGCGACCGTGGCGAGCCCGGTCAGCGTCCCGCATGCCGGGCCGAGCGCGCCCAGCACCGGCACCAGCACGAGCGAGACGGCAAGGTGCAACGCCACGGCGAGCCCGACGTGGCGCGGGTCGGGCGCCGCCATGCCGAGACGGGTGCGCACGATGCCGGCGACCCGCTGGAACCCTTGCAGCCCGTAGCCGAGCGCGACCACGGCGACGATCGGCGCGGCGGGGGCGAAGCCCGAACCGAAGACCGCGCCGGTCCAGACCGACGCCGCGATGGCCGTGGCCGCGCCGAGCGCGAAAACGGCGCCGCCATAGGCGAGATGAAGCCGAACGAGCGCCGCGCCGCCGCCCGCGTCCAGTCGGGCATGCACGCGCGGCGCGAGCGCGAAGGCGAGCGAGCGGTTGATCACCACGAGCGCGAGTCCGACCCGGTAGGCGATGACGTAGGAACCGACCTCGGACATCGTCAGGGTCGCGAGCGCGACCAGCCGGTCGGCGTTGTAGAGCGCCCAGCCGAGCACGGCCGTCACGAGCGCGGGCGCCGCGCCCGCGATCAGCGCCCGCGCGCCCGCCGGGTCCCATGCCGGCCGGTGCGGCCGGCCCATGTGCGCGAGCCACGCGGCGCGCACCAGGGCGATGCCGCCCTCGGTGAGGACGAGCGCGAGCACGCGCCCGGGCCAGCCGAGCCCCAGGCCCGAGATCAGTCCAACGGTCAGGACCAGCCCGACCAGGCCGCCCGTGGTGTTGAGCGCGGTGTGGCGCGCGATCCGCTTCTCGTCGGTCACGCCGGCGAGCTCGAGCGCGCCGACAAACCGGACCGCGGCCAGGGCCGGCGCCAGGGCGAACACAGGGGCGAAGCGTGGCCACGCCAAGCCGACCGCGAGCCCGGCCAAGCCCACCGTCGCCAACCCGACCAGGGCGATGCCGAGCACGACCGAACGGTCGCGTCCGGCGCGCGCGCTCTCCGCACCCTCGTCGCCGCCGACGGCGGCCTCGGCCCGCAAGGATACCAGGTACTGCACGAGCGTCGCCCCGGCCAGGGTCAGGCCTAGATAACCGATGTCGGCCGGCGCCAGCACGCGCGCGAGGTAGATCAGCGGTACCAGGGCCATCAGGGCCTGGGCGAGGCCCGAGGCCAGCCGCGGCGCGTAGGACGGCCCTGCCTTGCCGTTCATGTGTCCCGTCTTCTCCGCGGCCCCGTAACGCCGAGGTCATACCCGATCCGGGTCATGGCCAGCGCCGTCGAATAGCGTTCGCGGCACAATCTGTGCTTTGGTTAACGTTTGATCAACGACTCGCCGCCAGGATGGCCTGATCGACCGCGCCGCCTGCGATGCGGTACCATGGGCGCAGCGGGATTCGTTGGTCGACGGGCCAAAGCCGGACGGAGACGGCGCCATGTACTTCACGGGTGACGATCGCATCGACAGCCTGCTGTTCAGCAGCGAGCCGCATTGGAACGGCCCCGGCGTCTTCAATGCCCCGGCCAGCGTGACCTTCAGCTTCGCCCAGTTCGGCACCCCGGAGGGTCTCGACAACGACGGACAGGCACCCTTCACGGCGCAGCAGGCGGCCGCGGCCCGCCTCGCGCTCCAGGCCTGGTCGGACGTCGCCAACATCGACTTCACCGAGGTCACCGACCTCGGCATCTTCGCCGGGGACAGCTTCACGCGCGGCGACATCAATTTCATCAACGAGAAGATCATCGACGACGATCCTACGTTGCTGACCCTGGCCTATGCGTTCATCCCGTTCAGCGCGGACCCCAAGGGCACCGAGCGGGCCGGCGACCTCCATGTCAACGACATCGACGAGAACTTCGACTCGCTCGCGCCCGGCGGCCAGGCATTCCTGGTGCTGATGCACGAGCTTGGCCACGCGCTCGGCCTCAATCACCCGACCGACGGCTCGGTCACGCTCCCCGACAACGAGGTCAACGACCGCTTCACGGTCATGGCGCCGTTCATCGACGAGAATGTGTTCGCCGCCCAGGGCGTCTTCGCCGAAACGCCGATGCCTTACGACATCCTGGCGATCCAGCATCTCTACGGCCAGAACAAGGCGCACAACGCCGGCAACACGACCTACACCTTCGACGACCACCAGCTGATCTACGAAACGATCTGGGACGGCGGCGGCAACGACACGATCGACGCCAGTGCCTCGGATCGCCGCGCCATCATCAACCTGAAGCAGGGCTCGTACTCCTCGATCGGCACCTCGCCGAGCGGTCTCGGCGAGGACGCGGTCGACAACCTTGCGATCGCCTTCGACGTCAACATCGAGAACGCCAGAGGCGGCGCCGGTTCCGACTCGATCGGCGGCAATGGCGTCGCGAACAAGCTGGTCGGCAACGCCGGGCTCGACGCCCTCTCCGGGCTCGGCGGCGACGACCGGCTCGAGGGCGGCAAGGACAATGATCGCCTGGCCGGCGGCGAGGGCAATGATCTCCTGATCGGCGGCAGCGGCGCCGACGTCATGATCGGCGGCGACGGCGACGACCGCTACAAGGTCGACAATCGGGGCGACGTGGTGCTCGACAACGGCACGGGCACGGACACGGTGGTCAGCACCGTCAACTTCAGCTTGACCGCCAAGATCGAGACTCTGCTCCTCACCGGCACCGCGGACATCGACGGCACCGGCACCAATGGCGGGAACCGCATCGTCGGAAACCGGGGCGACAACACCCTGACCGGCAACCGGGGCAACGACACGCTCGACGGCGGGAGTGGCGATGACGTTCTGATCGGCGGGCCGGGCCGGGACAAGCTGGTCGGCAGCACGGGCGACGACAGGTTCGCCTACACCGAAGAGGGCGATGGCACGTTCGTCGCGGCCAACGTGGTACGCGGCGGCGCCGACGGCGACAGGGTCATAGGCTTCGTCTCGGGCGACGACAAGTTCCGCTTCGACGACACCGCGTTCGATCCCGCCGGCGACGTCGGCACGGGGCTGCTCACCCTCGGCGACGATTTCTCGGTCATCGGCGTGGCCTACGACGGCACCAACCCGGGCGCCAACGCGAACCACGCGGCGGGCGAGGCCAGTTTCATCTTCTCGACCGCCGACTCGACGCTCTACTACGACGCCGACGGCGCGGGCGCCGGCTACACGGTGGTCGCCCGGATCATCGACGGCACGGACGTGGCGGCGACCGACATCAGCATCGTCTGACCAGGGTCAGCGCCCCAGAGCAATATCCGATCGGATGAGATTGCTCTGGATTTCAAGATTCTAGAGCAGCTTTATCCGGGCGATGGATCGCCCGAGGCGATCCCATCAGACCGGATGCTGCTCTAGCGCGTCGAGCACGGCGCCGGTGATCCGATCGACCGTCGCCTCGTCCAGATAAGCGTGCATCGGCAAGCTGAGCACGCGCGCCGCCAGCGCCTCGCTCATGGGAAGCGAGCCGGCCCCGCCGCCCCACGCGGCGAACGCGGGCTGCAGGTGCATCGGCGCCGGGTAGTAGACCATGGTCGGGATCCCGACCTCGGCCAGGCGCGCGCGCACCTGGTCGCGCCGATCCACCTGGATCGTGTAACAGGCCCACGCGCTCGCCGCTCCCGCTCGCCGGCCCGGCAGGCCGACCCGGCCGCCGAGCGCCTGGTCGTAGCGTTGGGCGATCCGTTCGCGGGCGCGGAGCTCGTCCTCGAACACGGTCAGCTTGGCGAGCAGGACGGCGGCCTGCAGGGTGTCGAGCCGGCCGTTCATGCCGAGCCGCACGATGTCGTACTTGGACGTTCCGGCGCCGTGCGCCCGGATCGAGCGATAGAGCGCCGCGCGCGGCTCCTCGTCGGTGACCAGCGCGCCGCCGTCGCCGAAGCATCCCAACGGCTTCGACGGGAAGAACGACAGCGCGGTCACGGGCGCCAGCGCGCCGACGCGGCGCCCGTCGAGACTCGCGCCGCAGCTCTGGGCGCCGTCGGCCACCAGGACCAGGCCCTCGCGCCGGGCGAGCGGGCCGAGGCGGGCATAGTCCGCCGGCTGGCCGTAGAGGTCGACCGCGATGATCGCGCGCGGTCGTGCCCGCCCGGCTCGTTTCACGGTCTCGACGCCGCGTGCCAGGTCGTCGACGTCGATCAGGCACGTGGCCTGGTCCACGTCGATGAAGACCGGCTCGGCGCCGACCGCCAGCACCGCCTCGGCGGTCGCCGTGAACGTGAACGCCGGCAGGAACACGGCGTCGCCCCGCCCGATGCCATCCGCCATCAGCGCGATCTGGAGCGCAACAGTGCCGCTCGCCACGCCGACGACGTGACGCGCGCCAATGAATGCAACGAGCGCCGCCTCGAGCTCGGCGACCTCGGGGCCGAGGATGAATCGGCCGTGGTCGAGCACCGCGCCGATGTGCGCGTCGAGCACGCCGCGCAGCCGCTTGGTTTGCGCCGCCAGATTGACGAACGGCAGCGGCGGGCTCACCTCACTCCCTCATACCAAGCCCGCTTGATCGATTCGCTCCCCAAGTTTGTCATCGCCCGGCTTGACCTACGGCTGTCCGGTTCGGGCGAGCCGCGATGTTCAGAGTTTGACGCCGCACCGGGCTCGATAGGTCCTCGGACATCGCCATGGACACGCTCGGCGTCGACCGAGCGTCGGACCCCGCCCGTGCTTCGAGACGCTTG